>JAIBCE010000246.1 GCA_019694315.1 Sandaracinaceae bacterium | reverse complement strand
TCGGTCGGTCCGCAGCCGGCGAGCGCGACGCCGAGCGCGAGCGCGCCTGCGAGCGCGCGCGACGATGCGTGAGGCGATGGCGTGCCGCAGAACGGACACGCGAGGCTCGCGGCACGGACGTGCCGTCGACAGGATCCACAGGGCAGCAGCATTCACGACCTCCGACGAAGCGAAGAGGCTCGCCAATTCCTCGACGGATGGCGAGCCTCTTGCCGCGGGCCGGTCGGCCCATCACCGCGCGTTCGCGAGCTCGGTGATCACATCGCGGCGGCGAGGGCGTCCATGCTCTTCTTGGCGTCGCCGTAGAGCATGCGCGTCTCTTCGTGGAAGAAGAGCGGGTTCTCGATGCCCGCGTAGCCCGCGCCCTTGCCGCGCTTGAGCACCACGACGAGGCGCGCCTTCCACACCTCGAGCACGGGCATGCCGTAGATGGGGCTCGTCTTGTCGTCGAGCGCGCCGGGGTTGACGATGTCGTTCGCGCCGATGACCAGCACGACGTCGGTGCGGGGGAAGTCCTTGTTGATCTCGTCCATCTCGTGGACGGTGTCGTAGGGCACGCCCGCCTCCGCGAGGAGCACGTTCATGTGGCCCGGCAGTCGCCCCGCCACGGGGTGGATCGCGAAGCGCACCTCGACGTTGAGCTTCTTGAGCTTCTTGGCGAGGTCGTTCACGGCGCCCTGCGCGCGCGCGACGGCCATGCCGTAGCCCGGCACGATGATCACGGAGCGCGCCTCCTTGAGCTTGGCGGCGACCTCCGCGACCGAGAGCTCGAGCACCTCGCCCGCAGGCGCGCCCGCGGTGGCCGTGGCGGGCGTGCCGCCCTCGGTGCCGAAGCCGCCGAACACGACGTTCCAGATCGAGCGGTTCATCGCGCGGCACATGATGATCGAGAGGATCGTGCCGCTCGCGCCCACGAGCGCGCCCGTGACGATGAGGAGATCGTTCGAGAGCACGAAGCCCGCCGAGGCCGCGGCCCAGCCCGAGTAGCTGTTGAGCAGCGAGACCACGACGGGCATGTCGGCGCCGCCGATCGCCATGACGAGGTGCACGCCGAGGAGCGCCGCGAGCGCGGTCATGACGAGGAGGTAGATCATCCCGGGCCCGAACGAGCCGGCCTCCGCCACCGAGGGCGCGGAGAGGAACGGCACGCAGAGGCCCACGATCGAGAGCGCGACCACCGCGTTGAGCGCGTGCCGCGCGGGCAGGAGCAGCGGCCTCCCGCTGATCGAGCCGCGGAGCTTGCCCCACGCGATCACCGATCCCGTGAACGTGATCGCGCCCACGGCCACGCCGACCCAGAGCTCCACGAGGTGCACGATGCGCTCGGCGTCGTCGGTCGAGTGCGCGTGCGGCGAGAGGTAGCTCGAGACACCGACGAGCACGGCCGCGAGGCCGACGAAGCTGTGGAGGATCGCGACGAGCTCGGGCATGCCCGTCATCTCGACGCGCTGCGCGAGCACGCTGCCCACGGTGGCGCCCACGACGATCGCGCCGCCGAGCAGGCCCAGGCCCGAGGCCCCCGGGACCGCGAGCGCGCCGCTGTCGTCGGAGAGCCAGCGCACGAGCGTGACGATCACCGCCAGGCCCATGCCCAGCATGCCCGAGAGGTTTCCGCCTCCGGCAGTCTCTTGCTTGGAGAGGCCGCCGAGCGAGCGGATGAAGAGCACACCCGCGACGAGGTACGCGACGGTGATGATGCCCTGACTGGCCATCACTGCCTCCGGAACATGCGCAGCATGCGCTGCGTGACGAAGAAGCCGCCGGCGACGTTGATCGCGGCGAAGAGGACGGCGGCCGCGCCGAGACCCGAGGCGAGGTCGAGCGCGCCCGAGATCTGCAGCATGCCGCCGATCACGATGATCCCCGAGATCGCGTTGGTGACGCTCATGAGCGGCGTGTGGAGCGCGGGCGTGACGCTCCAGATCACCTGCCAGCCCACGAAGCACGCGAGGATGAACACGGTGAAGTGCTGGAGGAAGTCCGCCGGTGCGAAGCGGCCCAGCACGAAGAGGCCGGCGACGATCAGCGTGCCCACCAGCGTCGTGGTCCACGGTGTGGTCGGCGGCGCCGTCACGTTCTGTTGCGCAGGCTTGGCGTCGAGCGGTGGAGGTGGACGCGAGCGACCGGTGGTCGACGCGTCGGCCCTGGGAGGCTCGGACTTCGTCGCGGGCTTCTGCGCCTCGGCCTGGGTCTCGGTCTTGGCCGGCGCCTGAGGAGACGGCTCCTTCTTGGGCGCGGGCGGGAGCTCGGCTCCTTCGTGCGTCACGAGCGCGGGTCGCACCACGTCGTTGTCGAGGTCGATCGAGAAGCGCGTCGCGTCGTTCTGCGGTCCTCCGCAGAGCTCGTTCACGAGGTGCACGAGGTTCATCGAGAAGAGGCGGCTCGAGGTGCCCGCCATACGCGACGGAAGGTCCGTGTAGCCGAGGATCGTCACGCCCTCGTGCACGATCGCCTTGCCCGGCTGCGTGAGCTCGCAGTTGCCGCCTTGCTCGGCGGCGAGGTCGACGATGACCGAGCCGGGCTTGAGGCACGCGACCACGTCCTTGGGCACGAGCACCGGGGCCTTGGTGCCCGGCACGAGCGCGGTCGTGATGATCACGTCCACCTCGGCGGCCTGCTCTCGGAAGAGCTTCATCTCCGCCTCGATGAACTCCTTGCTCATCACCTTCGCGTAGCCGCCCTGGCCCTCGCCCGCCTCCTTCAGGTCGACCTCGAGGAAGCTCGCGCCGAGGCTCTCGACCTGCTCGCGCGCCGCGGCGCGCGTGTCGAACGCACGCACCTCGGCGCCGAGGCCACGCGCCGCGCCGATCGCGGCGAGGCCTGCGACGCCCGCGCCGATCACGAGCACCCGCGCGGGCCGGGAGCTGCCCGCGGCCGTGACCTGCGCGCCGAAGAAGCCCTGGAACGCCGTCGAGGCCTCGATCACGGCGCGGTAGCCGAGGAGGTTCCCCATGGACGAGAGCACGTCCATCTTCTGCGCGCGCGTGACGCGCGGCACACGCTCGAGCGCGAGCGAGGTGACGCGTCGCTCCACGAGGATGGGCACGAGCGTCGGGTTCCGATCCGGGTAGAGGTGCGAGACGAGCAGCGCACGCTCGGCGAGCAGCCGTGCCTCGGCCTCGCTCGGCGGCCGGACCTTGAGGACGACCTCGGCCCCGAAGGCCTCTTCACGCGAGACGAGCTTGGCGCCCGCCTCTTCGTAGAGCGCATCGGCGTAGTGGGCGGCCTCGCCGGCGCCCCGCTCGATCCAGATCTCGAAGCCCTTGTCGCGTAGCTTCTTGGCGCCCTCGGGGCTGAGCGCGATGCGTCTCTCGCCCTCGTGGGTCTCCTTCGGTGCAGCGATTCGAATGAGGCACCTCCAGGTGCTCACGCGCGCAGGCGCGAGTGGGCGCGGAGCCTACCAAAGCGCCCGTCGTCCGCGGCGAGAGATCGGCCCGATCGCACGCCGAGCGTGAGATCCCACGCAGGCCCCCATCACGGGCGAAGCCAGCAGCCCGAGCTTCCGAATCTCCGCGCTGCGCGAAGATTCTCGGAAGTCGTCGATCAGCGCGGACGTTCCGGGTCGGCGGCCTGCCGCGTGGGCGAGGCAGGCGCAGGCTCGCGGACGTGACGCACGACCCAGGCGACGAACGGCGAGCGCGCCGACAGCGACGGATCGCGCCGCTGCGCCTCGTGACAGAGCGCGACTGCACGCCGAAGCAGATCGGTGGCGAGCGCGCGCTCGGGGCCCGAGGGCAGCTGCTCGGGTCGCAGCGCACCGTCGTTGCGCTCGAGCACGAGGCCGCCGGCGTCCCAGAAGTACGCGGCGAGCAAGGCCATGCTCTCGGGGCTCGCGACCACGTCCGCGAACGCGCGCAGGCGCTCGATCACCTCGCTCGGATTCCCATCGCGCAGCGCGAGCCGCACGTCGCGATAGAGCTCGACGCCGCTCACGCCCACGAGGATCTGCACCAATTCGGCGATCTCCTGTCCATGCGAGCTGCTCGCCAAGAGCGACCGTGCGGCGACGACGTACGGGGAGTCGGTCGTGAGCGTCGCGAGCAGGGCCGCGATCGGATCGGCCGGCACCGCGACCCCGATGCTCTGCACGCCGCGCTCGATGCGTCCCCGCGCCACCACGATGCCCACCACGTGCTCGTCGCGGTCGACGAGCGGGCCGCCGCTGTTGCCAGGATTGACGCCGATGTCGAGCTGGAGGTGACCGTCGGGCAGCACGCCGGCCACGATGCCCTGCGCCGACTGCGGATCGATCCGCGTGACGTCGAGCGGATACCCGATGGCGCTCACGGGCTCGCGGATGCGGAGCGTGCGCCCGATCGGCCCGATCGGGACGAACTCCTGGAAGGTGCCGTCGATCGCGAGGACCGCGAGATCCCACGCGGTGTCCTCCCACACGAGGCGCGCCTCGAAGGGCCGCGGGTGCCCGGGCACCCACACCGCGAGGACGGCCGCGTCCTGCACCACGTGGCGCGCGGTGACGACGAGGCCGTCTCTGCTCACGATCACGCCCGATCCGTGGCCCGATCGCGGCTGCGCCAGGAGGCGCGTCCCTCCCCGAGAGGTCGGCAACGGCACCGCGTCGACCCCCTCCACGGCGAACACACGCACGGTCGCGCGATCGACCGTGGCGTAGTCGAGCGTCGGCGTCGGGAGCACGGCAGGCGCGGTGGAGGAGGCCGTCTGTGCCTTCGCGGTGAGAGAGGCGAGGCACACCAAGAGCACGCACGCGATCGAGAGCGAGAGGCTCGTCCAGCGAGGGCCGGGACGGCCTCGCTGCCACCCGCTGTCGCGTGTCGAGGTCTGCCTCTCGCGCGTCGAGCGGAGCGTCACTGCAGGAACCCGCTGTCGATGTAGAGGCCGAACGCGTGCACCACGTAGTCGCCGTCGGGCTGATAGCCGTGCCACTCGAGGCCGAGCTGCGCGGAGCCGATCTGTGCGCCCACCCGCAGGCGTCCTGCGCCGAGAGCGCCCGTGGCGCCGTTGCTGAACATGAGGAGCTCCGCTGGCGTCCACGCGCCCGCGATGACGAAGCCGTTCACGTCGCCGATGCGCACGGAGCCGCCGAGATCGAGGCCGAGGTAGAGGCGGGCGCCTCGTGCGACACCGCTGCCCACGTAGTGCAGGCCCAGCGTGGCCCCGAGCCAGAGGTCCAGCGCGACGATCCCCACGCGCAGCGTGTAGGGCGAGCCGCTCAAGCCCACAGAGGGGGCGAAGCCCGCGAACGTCGTCTCCGGGCCCGCGAACGGGAGCAGGAGATCGACGAAGACATGGAGGCGGTGATCCCGCTCGCGCACGAGCTCCTCCGCCGTCCGCGGGCGCGGCGGTGTGCTCGGTCGCTCGGCCACGGCCCCGGCCGTGATGGGTCGCGCGCTCGCGGCGGGAGGGGTCGCTGCAGCAGGCGCGGCCGCGCCGGGCTCGCGCAGGTAGTACGTGACCCACGCGACGAACGGCGAGCGCGTGGTGATCGCGAGGTCGCGCCGCTGCGCCTCGAAGCAGAGCCGCACCGCGCGACGGAGCAGATCGCTCGCGAGGTCGCGGTCGGGCCCCGCGGCGAGCTCCGAGGCCATGAGCGCGCCGCCGTTGCGCTCGAGCACCAGCGCCGCTGCGTCCCAGAAATACGCGGCGAGCAGGGCCATGGTCTCTGCGTCCTGCGCGCTGTCGGCGAAGCGTCGGAGGCGCGCGAGCACCTCGCCCGTGCCGCGACCCTCGAGCGCTCGCTCGACGTCTCGATAGAGCTCGGCGCCCTGCACACGCACGAGGGTCTGCACGAGCTCGGCGACCTCGGCGCTGTGCGCGTCGCTCGTGAGACCCAGGCGCGCGGTGGCCAACGGCCCGAAGTCGGGCGTCATGGTCGTGAGCAGCTGCGCGATGGGATCGACGGGCACCGCCACGCCGATGCTCTGCACGCCCTGCTCGACGTCTCCGCGCGCCACGACGATGCCCACCACGTGCTCCTGCGCGTCGATGAGCGGTCCGCCGCTGTTGCCGGGGTTCACGCCGATGTCGAGCTGGAGCTCGCCGCTCGGGAGCACGCCCGACACGATGCCCTGCGCCGACTGGGGATCGGTGCGGCTCGCGTCGAGCGGATAGCCGATCGCGCTCACCTGCTCGCGGATGTGGAGCGCGCGCCCGAGCGGTGCGATCGGCACGAAGTCCGTGAACGTGCCCTGGATCGCGAGGATCGCGAGGTCCCAGGTCTCGTCCACGTGGACGACGTGCGCTTCGAAGGCGCGCTCGTGCCCGGGCACCCACACCGCGAGGAGGTTGCCGTCGTTCACGACGTGGCGCGCCGTGACGATGAGGCCATCGGCGCTCACGAGCAGGCCCGAGCCGTGGGACGACTCCGGCAGCGCGAGCAGGCGCCGCGCGCCGCGCGAGGTGGGGATCGCCGCCGTGCCCACGCCGTGCACCGCGAACACGCGCACCGTCGCGCGATCGATCACCGAGTAGTCGAGCGCGACCGCCGCGCTCGCTTCGCCGGCCGGCGGGCTCGACGGAGCCGTGGGCGCCGGAGCGTCGTGGCGGACCTGTGCGTGGGCAGGCCCCGCGAGGCTCGCTCCCAGCGTCGCGAGGAGCAGGACGAGCGGGAGCCGCGCATCGAGGCGTCGGGTCATTGGCACAGGCCGATCCTCTCGCCGTGGACCATGAGGGGAGTGGTGAAGTCCCGGCAGCGCTCGAACGAGTAGCAGTCGTCGTCGCCGTGGCAGACCCGCCCACATGCCGTGCGATCCGTGAAGCGAACGCAGAGGCGGCCGGCTGTACAGTCGGCGTCGGCCGTGCAGCTCGAGCCGTCGCCGCCGCGACCGGCCTCTCGGCAGAAGGTGGCGCTGCCACCCGCGGTGCTCAGGACGAAGTCGCAACGCAAGAGCCCGCAGCTGGTCGTGCTCACGGGATCGCAGACCTGCTCACAGCGCCCGACGATCTCGCCGTTGGCGAGCCTCGTCTCTTGCCCGAACGAGCGGAAGCAGAGCCCGTCACAGTCGTCGTCCGCAGCGCACGCGGCACTGCAGCGCGCGGAGTCCTCGGTCCCGAGGGCCAAGCAGACGAGGCCCATCGCGCACTGCTCGGTACGCTCGCAGGCCTGGCCGAGCCCGCGGAAGCTGCTCGCCGAGCACGCTGCGTTGCCTCCGTCGGGTGAGCACGTCTGGTTCGCGGCGCAGCCGCACTGCTGCACGACCGAGCAGGGGCTGTAGGGACAGGGCGTGACGCAGTCAGCCCGCGTGTCGCAGACCATGCCCTCGTCGCAGAGCGTGTCGTCGGGTGTGTGTCGACAGGTGCCCGTCGCCGGCTCGCACACCGACACCGTGCACGCCACTCCATCGACGCATCGCTGCGGCCCCGATGTCTCCACACACTGGCCGTCGAAGCACTCGTAGGTGCCGTTGCAGCGATCGGCGTCGTCGCAGGCGACGGGCGAGGCCGCCCTCGGACCGCACACGGGCGTCGGCACGCAGCGGCCCTGATCGCAGAAATGGGTCGCGGAGCACCCGAAGCCGCAGCCGCCGCAGTGCTCCGGATCCGTCGTGGGATCCACGCACTGTCCGTCGCACGCGAGGCGCCCGGAGGGGCACATGCAGCCCGCGGCTCCGAGCGCGAGCAGGCTCGCCGCGAGCCACCGTGTCGCCAAGGCCCACCTCATCGCGGCGCCCGCGTCGTGGCCTGAGGTGTCGCAGGTGTCGCGGGTGTCGGCTGCGGCGGCGGCGGCCGCCACTCCTGCGAGGGCTCGGTGGTGCGCGCGCGCGGCGCACCGGCGTGACAGCGACGGTCCTCGCCGCAGTACGAGGCGTGATCGCAGGGCGGGTTGCAGAGCGGCTCGCACGTCTCGGGCGCCACGCAGCCCCAGCCCATGGCGCAGCGGTTCGTGCAGAAGGGCTGACAGCGCCCGTACTCGCACGTGTAGCCCGGCGAGCACATCGGCTGGCACGGAGGCCCGTACACGCCGCGCGCCTGCGATGCGTACGACGCCGTCGAGACGCTCATGCGCCGAGAGCGACACGCGCCCAAGGCGAGCGCGAGCGCGACGAGGCACGTCCACGAGAGGACGACAGTCTTCCGATCGGCCCACCACCGAACCCACTCAGACCCGCGCACCCTCGACCTCCGCCCGCGAGACTACCGATCCGCTCCGGGCGCGCCAACCACGATGTCCTCGGGTGTCGGCGCGAGCGTGCGAGGACTCTCCGTTCGTGTCCGAGCCCGCGACACGCCGCTTCGCGCGTATCCTCGCGCCTCATGTCCCTCACCCTCGACGACACGACGCGAGCCGAGCTCGCTCCCTATGGCTTCGACGAGGCGCAGCTCGCGCGCTTCGCGGAGCGCGCACGAGGCGGCTCGAGCGACGACAACGCAGTGAAGGGGCGGGTCACGCCGCCGGCCGAGGGCGACGTGGTGCCGCTGCCGCCGCTCGGCTCGAAGGAGCGCGCCGCGCTACGAGAGCGCGGCCTCGCGGCGATCCGCGAGGGCCAGGTGGGCGCGGTCGTGCTCGCGGGCGGCATGGCCACGCGCTTCGGCGGCGTGGTGAAGGCCGCGGTGCCCGTCTTCGACGGCCGCACCTTCCTCGAGATCAAGGTCGACGACGTGGCGGCGTGCGCCGAGCACGCGGGCGGGCGCATCCCTCTCTACGTGATGACGAGCTTCGCCACGCACACGCGCATCGAGGAGCACGTGAAGGAGAAGGGCCTCGATCGCTTCGCGCACGCGCCCATCACGTGCTTTCCGCAGCTCGTCTCGCTGCGGCTCACGCCCGAGGGCACGCTCTTCCGCGAGGCCGACGGCACGCTCTCGCCCTACGCCACGGGCCACGGCGACCTGAGCTTCGCGCTCCGCGCGAGCGGCGTGCTCGCACGCTTCCGACAGGGCGGGGGGCAGCTCCTCTTCATGTCGAACGTCGACAACCTCGGCGCGACGCTCGATCCCGCGATCGTGGGCCTGCACCTCTCGCGCGGCGCGAGCATCACGGCGGAGGTCGTGAAGAAGGATCCCGGCGACAAGGGCGGCGCGCCCGCGCGCGTCGACGGAACGCCCCAGATCGTCGAGGGTTTCCGCTTTCCCAAGGGCTTCGATCAGGACGCGATCCCGGTCTTCAACACGAACACGCTCGTGCTCGACGCGGCCGCGATCGATCGCGACTTCGCGCTGCCGTTCTACCGCGTGGAGAAGAAGGTCGAGGGCAAGGTCGCGATCCAATTCGAGCGCCTCGTCGGCGAGCTCACGGCGTTCGTGCCGAGCGCGTTCGTGCTCGTGGATCGCGACGGGCCCGACGGCCGCTTCCAGCCCGCCAAGGATCCCGACGAGCTCGCGCGACGCCTTCCGCAGATCGAGGCGATCGTGAAGAGCGACCGGAGCCGCTGAGCGGGGCCAAGCCTCCTCAGCGGCTGCGCGCGGCCTCGGGCACGAGCTGCGCGAGGTAGTGGGCCTGGAGGAGCACCCGCTCCTCGGCCCTGGCGAGCTCGTCGCGCATGCGCCCCGCGAGGATCGTGGGCGTCACCACGAGGGCGATCGAGACCACGAGCAAGAGGCCCTGCACGAGCACGGGTGGGAACGCGACCATCGGCGAGGTGATCGTCATCGCGCCGCCCTCGAAGGCGTAGTAGCTCGCGTCGAGGCCCGCGAGCGAGAGCCCGAGCGGCACGAGCACCGCGGCCACGCTCGCCGCGACCACGAAGCGCCTGAGGTGTGCGTCGGCGTTCATCGCGAAGAAGATCGCGTTGGTCGCGGCGAGGCTCGGCACGAGCACGAAGGGCCCGAACACGAACGACACGAGGCCGATCGCCACGCTCGAGGCGCCGAGGAGCGCGAGCGTCCAGCCGTCCGACACGCTGCGCGTGCGCCACGTGAAGAGCGCCAGGGCCGCCGTGGTGATCAGCGCGATGATCAGCGTGGCCCCGCGCGCCCACGACGCGACGCCGAAGGCCACGACCGCGGGGATCACGAGGATCCACGTGCCGAGCCGCACCGCGCTCGTGCGCGCCATCTGCACGCGCCGCTCGGTCCGCGCCCGATCGATGGCGGCCTGCGCCTCGTGCGGCACCTCGTCGGGCAGATCGGTGAGCGCCTTGGCGAGCGCGCGGAGCGCGGCCTCGTGGCCCGGATCGAGAGCGAGCGCGAGGCCGAGCTCACGCATGAGCGACGCGCGTCCCTCGGGCGTGCGTGCGTCGAACGTGCTCGCGTGCGCGACGTGCTCGGTCGCGAGCTCGCGCCTGCGCGCCTCGTCACGCTCACCGTCGAGGTAGCGCTCCACGCGCTCCGCGAGCGCGCGGGCGCTCGCGATGCGCTGACTCGCGTCGAGCGCCACGGCCTCGCGCCACAGCCGATCGAGCTCGGGCGGCACGTCCTTCGAGCGCGCGCGCTTCATGTCCATCGTGATCCCGGTGAGCGCCGACGCCAGACGCTCGGCCATGCCCTTGCCGGGGTGCAGCGCCTCGAGGTGGAGGATCTCGAAGAGGATGCAGCCGAGCGCGTACACGTCGCTCGCGGGCCCCATGCGATCGACCTCACCGCGGCACTGCTCGGGGCTCATGTAGCCGGGCGTGCCCAGGAGCGCGCCGAGCTGGGTGGCCTGCCCCTCGACCGAGCCCACCTCGACGATCGGCGGCACGGAGCCCGCGTGCTCGGCCTCGAGATCCTTGCCGCCGAGGAGCTTCGCGAGGCCCCAGTCGAGCACGTAGACCTCGCCGAAGTCGCCGAGCATCACGTTCGAGGGCTTGAGGTCGCGGTGAAGGACGCCGCGCGCGTGCGCGAAGTCCACCGCGAGACACACGGTCGCGAACGCGGTGAGCAGCTTGCGTCGGCCGTAGCGCGAGACCGTGTCGGGATCGCCCGCGGCGAGCCGCTCGAGGATCTCGTCGAGGCTCGCGCCGCGCACGCGCTTCATCGTGAAGAACGCTGCGCCCTCGGGCGTCTCGGCGAGATCGTGCACGGGCACGATCGCGGGATGCTCGAGCTGTCCCTGGACGCGCGCCTCGCGCACGAAGCGCTCGAGGGCCGCCCCCGATCTCGCCGAGTCCTTGATGCGCTTGATCGCGACCTCACGTCCGATCGCGCGATCGCGGAACAGATCGACCGCGCCCATGCCGCCCTCGCCGAGGAGGCTCCGGTGCTGGTAGCGCTCGGGAAAGCGCGCGTCGGCGGCGAGGCGCGCCGGTTCCGCGAGCTGCACGGGCGCAGGCAGCGAGGCCGCTGCGGGCGCGGGCGTGGCGACGAGCGTCGCGAGATCACCCAGGCCGTCGGTCTTGGGGCTCGGAGCGAGCGGCAGCGTGTCGCCGTCGAACGACGGCGTCGTGTCCTTGCGCATGAAGCGGAGGATACCGGGGGACGTTGTGACGACGTGCACGTCCGTGCGAGGCTGCGCCCACCATGAGCCAGGACTGGAACCAGGGGCCGCAGAACCTTCCTCCTTCGGGCTTCGGACAGCCGCAGGGAGGTGCACCGTTCGGCGCGCCCGCGCCCGGTCCTCAAGGAGGCTTCGGGGGCGGCACGCCTGCGCCCTTCGGTCAGCCGCCGGCGGGAGGTCCTCCCCCCGGCGCACCTGCGCCGTTCGGCGCGCCCCCGGGTGGCGGCGCCCCGTTCGGTGCGCCTCCGGGTGGCGGCGCCCCGTTCGGTGCGCCTCCCGGCGGAGGTGGCCCGATGCCTGGCGGGGGAGAGAACAACCTCGCCTTGGCCTCGATCATCTGCGGCGGTGTGTCGGTCGCGGGCCTGCTCTGCTGCTGCATCCCCTTCCTCAACTACGCCTCGTACATCCTCGTGCCGCTCGCAGGCCTGGCCGCGATCATCACGGGCATCCTCGGCTTGCGCGAGGCCAACCAGACGGGCGTTCGCAAGAACGAGGCGATCGCAGGCATCGTGATGGGCTCGGTGGGCTTCGTGATGATCGCGATCGCGATCGTCCTCGCCATCGTCGGCATCGGCGCCGCCGCGGCCATCGGCGCCGCGAACCCGCACTGATTTCCTGAGGGGCCGTGCGGCCCCTCCCCCGCGAGACGCGGGGCCCCCACCCGCTCCATTCGCTCGCGCGAATGCTGCGCGCGGGGCCCCAGCCCCGCTTGCCTCGCGCTGATTTGCTGAGGGGCCGTGCGGCCCCTCCCCCACGAGACGCGGGGCCCCCACCCGCTCCATTCGCTCGCGCGAATGCTGCGCGCGGGGCCCCAGCCCCGCTTGCCTCGCGCTGATTTGCTGAGGGGCCGTGCGGCCCCTCCCCCGCGAGACGCGGGGCCC
>JAIBCE010000245.1 GCA_019694315.1 Sandaracinaceae bacterium | reverse complement strand
TGATCCGGGCTCGATCGCCCTCCTCGTGGTGCTCTTCCTCGTGGGCGGCTGGGGCCTCGGGCGCGACCTCGAGCTGAGCGAGCGCGCCGCGCGCCTGTCGATCGAGGCCGAGCGATCGAAGGTAGAGGCCGAGCGCACCGCGATCGAAGCGCAGCGGGCCTCTCTCGCGGCGGAGCGGAGCGCGATCCTCGCGCAGCAGAGCGCGCTCCTCGCGCAAGAGAGCGCGATCCTCGCGCAGCAGAACGCGCTCCTCGCGCAGCGCGCACAGCTCGATCCTCACTTCCTCTTCAACGTGCTCAACGCCATCGCCGAGCACACGCGCCAGGATCCGGCCGTGGCCGAGGAGGCCCTGCTGCGCCTGGCGTCGGTGCTCCGAACGATGCTCGATGCGACGCACGCGCCGTCGTGGCCGCTCTCGACGGAGCTCGAGCTCGTCCGCGCGGTGACCGAGCTCTATGCGGTGCGCGATCGGCGTCGCTATCGCTTCCAGCTCGCGTGGGACGCGACCCCCGAGGCGCAGATCCCCCCGCTCTTGCTCCTGCCGATGATCGAGAACGCGATCACGCACGGCCCCGGTTCCGATCACGAGGGCGAGGTGCGCATCGAGGCGCGCCGTGACGGCGACGCGGTGCGTGTGGAGGTCGAGAACCCCGGCGCGTACGCGGGGCCGCGCGAGGGCGGGCGGGGGCTCGCGATGATCCGCGAGCGGCTCGCGATCGCGTTCGGCGATCGGGCACGCTTCGACATCGAGGCGCGCGGGGATCGAACGCTCGCGCGCCTCACGCTGCCCGCGTCGGGCACGCCGGAGGTGGCATGACGAACGAGCTCCGCGTCCTCATCGCCGACGACGAGGAGATGGCGCGCCTCCGTGTGCGTCGCCTCCTCGGAGAGCTCGGTCAGACCTCGATCGTCGGCGAGGCCGCGAGCGGCAAGGAGGCCCTCGCGCTGCTCGAGGATCTCGACGTGGACGTGGCGCTCCTCGACGTGCGCATGGGGCTCGTGTCCGGCCTCGACGCGGCCGAGCGCGCCGCGGATCTCGGCGTCGAGGTGATCATCACCACCGCGCACCGCGAGCACGCGGTCGAGGCCTTCGCGCACGGCGCGATCGACTACCTGCTCAAGCCCATCGAGGGACCGCGCCTCGCCAAGGCCCTCGACCGGGCCCGCGCACGTCTCGTCACCTCGCCCGCGCCACCCGCCGCGTCCACCGCGCTCACCACGAGCGCGCGCCTGCCGCTCGAGGTCCGCGGAGAGATCGTCCTCGTGCCCATCCAGGCGATCACCCACGCGGTCCTCGAGGACACGCTCGTCCGGGTGCACGCGGGCTCCGAGGCGCACCTCACCGAGCTCTCGCTCACCGATCTCGAGCGAAGGCTCCCGCACCTCTTCCGCGCCCACCGTCGTGCGCTCGTGTCGCTCGATCACGTGAGCCGCCTGAGGCCGCTCGCGAGCGGCGGCTACGTGGCGATCCTCCGAGACGGAGCCGAGGTACCCGTCTCGCGTCAGAGCGCGCGCGCGCTCCGTCGGCAGCTCGGGATCGGCTGAAACGCGAGACCGCTCGCGACGCGCGCGATCTCGCGGATCGCCCTCTTCGGAGGGCGATTCGTGCGATCGGCAGGCGACGTCGTCACGGTCGCGGCGGACCGCAGACCCCGGACGGGTCGCTGCACATCGGCGCTTCGCACGCCGCCGCGGTCGACGCCCCGCCGCTGACGCAGCACACCGAGCCTCCGCCGCAGCGCTGCGTCGCGGTGCAGTCCTCGCCGAGGAGCCGCACGTCGCACTCGGGGCTCTGGATGCAGCCGCGCTCGGCGTCGAAGATCTCGTAGGTGCCGCATGCGCAGCCGGGCGCGATGCAGTCCGTGTCGCTCACGCGTCCGCACGTGGTGCTTCCGCACATGTCCGTGTGCCAGGTGCCGTGCGTGCTCTCGCAGAGGGCCTGCGGCTCCATCGGCGCGATGAGCTCGCAGAGCGGGCCGGGCATGCAGCCCACGCCGTCGACGAAGATGTTGTAGAGGCCGCAGTCGCAGGCCGGCAGCGGCTCGTCACACGCCACCGCGGGCGGAAAGCCGCACTCGAAGTGGCCGCAGAATTGCGGTCGCGAGAAGTAGCGGCCGCCCGTCGCCAGACAGAGCGCTGCGTCGCAGTGGGCGTGCGCGGCCTGGCAGGCCTCGACGGTGGCGTACGTGCCGCAGTCGCTGCCGGTGCAGTTGCACGAGGTCGCGATGCAGCGCGTGCCGTCCCAGAACGCGCCGTCGACGTCGTCGCAGACCGCGGCGCACACGTCGATCTCGGCCACTTGAGGGTTGCAGCTCGCGGGCAGAGCCCACGCGTCGAGCCCGAAGGGCGCGTCTTGTCCGCATGCGCAGTCGGCGTTGGCGACGAAGGCGTCGGTGCCCACGTCGGCGTGGCCCGCGTCCATGGTGTCGTGGGTGTCGGGGCAGCCGACGAGACCCACGGCCAAGAGGAGCGCGGGGACGAGGGCGGTGTCGAGGGTACGGCGTGACATGGGCATGGCTCCGAGAGTGCGACCGACAGAGTGTGGCCGGGCACGGTCCGGCACATCACGCGGAGCGTATGCGAGGCGTGCGCCAGCGCCTCAGCGCGCGCGGCGGCGGCGCGACAGCGCGAGCGCGACGACCCCCAGGCCCACCCAGAGGCCTCGGCTCGAGCCGGCAGGGCTCGGCACCGCGCAGTGACAACCGCTCGTGTCGTCGATCGTGAGGTCCCCGGCGTCCTCATTGCCGACACCTGCGTCCACGCGATCGAGGCGCCCCGCGTCGATGGGCACGTCGGTGCGCAGCGAGGCCGCGTCGTTGGTGAAGCCCGCGTCCGGGAGGGCAGCGTCCATGTCCCCGCCCATGCCCGCGTCCATGCCGCTCGCGCCCGCGTCGTCCATCGAGCTCATGCCGCCGTCGGTCCCGCCGCAGCCCATGATCGGCACGTGCGAGCACGAGCCGTCGATCTCGCAGAAATCGGCCGTGCACGCGTCCGCGTCGTCGCACGAGACAGGCGTCTCGATGCAGCGCTCGGTGGAGGTGTTGCAGCTGGGGCTCGTGCAGAGATCCCCGTCGCTGTCGCTGCAGTCGGCGTCGGTCCTGCAGCAGCTCGCGATCGCCGTCGCGGCACAGGTGCCGGACGCCGCGCTGCCCACGATGTCGCAGCGATCGGCGGTGCACGAGTCACCGTCGTCGCAGTCGCCGGCGCCCACGCAGCAGCCCATCACCGCAGGGTTCGAGCATGCGCCCGTCGCGCGATCGCAGAGGTCGCGCGTGCAGGCGAGGCCGTCGCTGCAGTCGGCGTCGCTCGCGCAGCAGCCCGGTGCGGTGTGGGGCTCGCAGCGATGGGTCCCGAGGTTGCACGACACCGCCACGCAGCCGCCGCCGCCGGTGCAGTCGGCGTCGCGTGTGCAGCAGTCCGTGATCGGCAGGTGCTGGCAGGTGCCACCGCTCCCGCTGCAGCGCTCGGCCGTGCAGACGTCTCCGTCGTCGGCGCACTCCGCATCGAGGTTGCAACAGCCCATGATCCGCGCGCTGGCGCAGCCGCCGGGCTCTGCGCACGCATCGGCGGTGCAGGCGTCCCGGTCGTCGCAGACGAGCGCCGCTCCCGGCTCGCAGGCGCCGCTTCGGCAGAGCTCGAGGCCGTTGCAGCTCATGCCATCGCTGCAGGGCGTGTCGTCGGCCGCGAATCGGTCCGTGGGGCACGCGGGGTTGGTGCCGTCGCAGAGCTCGGCCACGTCGCATGCGCCCATCGCGATGCGGCAGGTCGTTCCGGCGGGCTCGGTGCGAGCCAAACACACGGCCGTCGCGCCCGTGCTGCCGCTGCACAGGTCTTGGAGGTCGCACGCACCCGATGGGGCACCCCCGCATGCCGTCCCCTCGGTCCTCGCGGCGTCCGCGGGGCACGAGACGGGCGTCTCGCCGTCACCTCCGCAGGCCTCGGCCACGTCGCAGGGCCCCACCGCGGGGCGGCAGATCGTGCTCGGGGCCTCGATCTGACACGACGCATCGCAGCAGTCACCGTCGCGGCGGTTTCCGTCGTCGCACTGCTCGCCGCCGCCGGGCTCGACGGCCCCGTTGCCGCACGTGGCGCCGGTGATCGCGAGGTCGTCGATGCCGACCCACTCGTCGTTGCCGACCGCATTGGCCGTGATGATGCGGACCTGGATCACGGCCTGGTTCTCCGCGGCCGCCGGCAACGTCGCCGACACCGCCGTCACGAGGGTGGCCAGGCTGGGGCCGGTGGTGGCGTCTGCGACGAATCCTGCGGCGACGTTGACGAAGGCGCCGCTCGTGCCGACACGGTATTGGAGCGCGACGGGCTGGACGGCGTTGTCGGCGCTCCCGTCGAGGTCGCGGAGGTTGTAGCTGACGACGATGCTCGTGTGCTCGAGGGTGCTGAGCGTGATGAGCACGTAGGGCGCGTCGGCGGTGCCGGATCCCTGGAGCGCGATCGTGGGATTCGCGATCTCGAACTCGGCGACGTCGCCGTTGCTGATCCCCGTGTTCATCTGGTTCGCGAGGACGGATCGGTCCCCTGCGACCGAGCTCGTCGTGAGGAGCGTTCGCGGGTCGGTGCCCGTGGCCGTGGTGAGATCCTGACCCAGGAATCCCTCGATTCCCGGGACCCCGGACCAGTCGTCGCTGGTCGTGATGAGGCTCGTGTCGGTCCAGCTCTGCGCGAACGGCAGCGCCTGGGCCGTTGCGTCCGCCAGGGCCGTGGGCACGAGTGCGAGGCAGGAGGCGGCGGTGATCGCGGCGGCGAGATGGGCTCTCATGCCGCGAGCGTCTCACGAGCGTACGTGACGAGGAACCCTGGCCTCGAGGTGCGGGTTCGCGGCGAAGCGGTCGTCAGGCGTCGTCGGCCAGGAACCTCTCCGCGAGCGCCACGTCGTCCTTGGAGCCGATGAAGAGCGGCACGCGCTGGTGCAGGGCCGTCGGCTCGAGCTCGAGCACGCGCGCGCGCCCCGTCGACGCCGCGCCACCCGCGGCCTCCGCGATGAGCGCCATCGGCGCGGCCTCGTAGAGCAGGCGCAGCTTGCCCTCGGGCGCGCCCTTGTCGCCGGGGTACGCGAACACGCCGCCGCGAAGGAGCGTGCGGTGGAAGTCCGCCACGAGCGTGCCCACGTAGCGCAGGCCGTAGGGCTTGCCCCCGGGCGCGTCCTTGGTCTTGAGCGTGTCGATCCACTTCGTCACGCCAGGGGTCCACTTGCTGCGGTTGCCCTCGTTGATCGAGTACGTCGGCGCGGTCTTGGGGATGCGGATGTTCTCGTGCGACAGGAAGAACTCGCCCACGAGCGGATCGAGCGTGAAGCCATGCACGCCATCGCCCGTCGTGTACACGAGCATCGTGCTCGAGCCGTAGATGATGTAGCCCGCGGCCACCTGCTTGAAGCCAGGCTGCAGACAGTCTCTCTCGGTGCCGGGCCCCTTCTCCGTGACGCGTCGGTGGATCGAGAAGATCGTTCCGATCGAGATGTTCACGTCGATGTTCGAGCTGCCGTCGAGCGGATCGAACATGAGGACGTACTTGCCCGCCGGATACTGGGGCGGGATCGGGATCGTGGTCTCGTCCTCTTCGCTCGCCATGACGCAGACGTGGCCGCCGGCCTCGACGCAGCGCACGAGCACGTTGTTCGCGAGCTCGTCGAGCTTCTGCACGGTCTCGCCCTGCACGTTCACGGCGCCGGTCGCGCCCAGCACGTCGGCGAGGCCCGCCTTGGAGACCTTGCTCGCGATCACGCGGCCCGCGAGCGCGATCGACTGGAACAGGCCCGTGAAGTCGCCGCTCGCGCCAGGGATGCGTCGCTGGCGCTCGAGGATGTGGCGATCGAGGGTCCAGCCGAGCTCGTCACGTCCTGCGGGTCCGAGAGAAGGTCGCGTCATGGGGCTGCTCGTGGTGGGAGGAGAGGGATCGCTTCGGGGGCCTCGCTCCGAGGCCGCGCGCGATGGCGCTGCTGCTTATCACGATCCAAACCCGCGCCCCATGACGCGACCGATCTCGCCGCTCTTCGACGCGGCCCAGTGGGCCGAGGTGCCAGGCTTCTCGTTGACGGATCTCACGTACCACCGGCACGTGTCGCTGGGCATCGTGCGCGTGGCCTTCGATCGGCCCGAGGTGCGCAACGCGTTCCGTCCGCACACCGTCGACGAGCTCTACCGCGTGCTCGATCACGCGCGTCAGTGGAGCGACGTGGGCGTCGTGTGGATCACGGGCAACGGCCCGAGCCCCAAGGACGGCGGCTGGGCGTTCTGCTCCGGCGGCGATCAGCGCATCCGCGGTCAGCACGGCTACCAGTACCAGGGCGAAGGCGGCGCGCCCGATCCCGCCAAGCTCGGGCGCCTGCACATCCTCGAGGTGCAGCGCCTCATCCGCTTCATGCCCAAGGTCGTGATCGCGCTCGTGCCGGGCTGGGCCGCGGGCGGAGGTCACAGCCTGCACGTGGTCTGCGACATGACGATCGCGAGCAAGGAGCACGCGCGCTTCAAGCAGACCGACGCGGACGTGGCGAGCTTCGACGGCGGCTACGGCTCGGCGTACCTCGCGCGCATGGTGGGCCAGAAGCGCGCGAGGGAGATCTTCTTCCTCGGAGACGCCTACACGGCCGACGAGGCCTTCGCGCAGGGCGCGGTCAACGCATCGGTGGCCCACGCCGAGCTCGAGGCGATCGGGCTCGAGTGGTCGCGGAAGATCCTCGCGAAGAGCCCCACCGCGATCCGCATGTTGAAGTACGCCTTCAACCTGCCCGACGACGGGCTCGTCGGGCAGCAGCTCTTCGCGGGCGAGGCCACGCGCCTGGCGTACGGCACCGACGAGGCGCGCGAGGGGCGCGACGCGTTCCTCGAGAAGCGCTCGCCCGAGTGGCGCAAGGTGCCCTGGTACTATTGAGGTCGCGGAGGGCCGTGTAAGCTCGAAGGATGGTGCGTCCGGCCCGCTCTTCCTGGCTTCTCGTCTCGGCACTCGCCTCGCTCGGCGCTCTCTGGCTCGGGGGCTGCCTCGTGGATCGGGGGCCCCTCGTCCTCGCGCCCGACGCGGGCTTCGACGCGCCGTTCGCCGACGTCGGCCGGCCCGACGCGTTCATCGGCCCGGACTCCGCGATCGACGCCGCGATCGACGCGCACGTCGAGCCCGACGCGTACGTGGAGATCGACGCATACTCCCCCGACGACGCCGGACCGGACGACGCGTACGTTCCGATCGACGCGTACACCCCGATCGATGCGTACACGCCGATCGACGCGTACGTGGTGCCCGATGCGTACGTGGTGCCCGACGCGTACGCGGTGCCCGATGCGTACGTGGTGCCGGATGCGTACGTGGTGCCGGATGCGTACGTGGTGCCCGACGCGTTCACGCCGTCGTGCACCGAGGGGGCCGTGCGCTGCGCCACGGCCAGCGCGACCGAGCAGCTCGAGCGCTGCGTGTTCGGCGCATGGACGCACGCGGCCGACTGCGCGCTCGGCTGCGGCACGTCGGTGCGTGACGCGACGCCGCACTGCCTCCAGCTCGAGCCCTCGAACGTCGCGCCGTCCGAGATGCGCGGAGGCCCCGACGTCTCGATCGCTGCGCCGGTCACCATCGACACGACCTCCTGCACGGCGACCGGCGTCATCGCCGCGACGGCGTTCCGTGTGGTCGACGGCTACTGCGTGCTGAGCGTCGCGTCGTTCCGCATCGAGGCCGGTCAGCAGACCGAGGTCGTCGGATCGCGTCCGCTCATCGTCCTCTCGACGGGCGACGTCTCGATCGTCGGGAACCTCGCGGCCGTCGGCCGGAACACCACGGTCGCAGGCCCGGGAGAGTCGCCGATGGGTGCTGGTGCCGATGGCGAGCCGACCGGCGCGAACGACGGCGGCGGCGGTGGCGGCAGCTTCTGCGGCGCGGGTGGCGCGGGCGGTGATGGCGGTGCGGCCGGTGCGGCGGGCACGGCGGTCGCGGCGTCGCTGCTCTCGCCGCTGCGCGGCGGAAGCCCCGGCGGTCGCGGCAGTGGTGCGACGGATCTCCGCGGAGCTGGCGGTCGCGGCGGTGGGGCGATCCAGATCTCGAGCCGCGGCGCGCTCACCATCACGGGCATCCTCTACGCGACCGGCGGCGCGGGTGGCGGTGGACGGCGTGATCAGATCCGGCGCACCGCGGCGGGCGCCGGTGGCGCGGGCAGCGGCGGCGGCATCTTGCTCGAGGCGGCGACCATCGCCTTCGTCGGCAGCGCACACCTCGACGTGCGCGGCGGTGGGGGCGGCAGCGGCGCGTGCTTCGACGACACCTACTCGGCCGACGAGCAAGGCCAGAACGGTCAGGAAGGCTACGAGGGTGCGAACACGCGTCCGCTCGGCGGCGCGGCCCCGACCTGCGAGCTGACGAGCGTCTTCACGGCGGGCGCCGGCGGTGACGGCTCCGGCGTCGATCGGATCGACGCGCTGGTCGGCGGCAACGGTGACAACGCCGGCGGCGGTGGCGGTGGTGCAGGGTGCGTCGCGCTGCGCGCAGCGAGCATCCCCGTCGTGCCGACCTGGCCTGCGAGCCCAGGCCTCCTCGCGAGCGCGCCGCCGCTCGCGGACTGAGGACCTCGCCCGGATCGCCCGCGCTCGTCTCGCACTCGTGCGCGCGTGACCAAGCTCTCGCCACCGCAAACCGCGTGACGGGCGCGGAGCCCGCAGGCCACGAGAGACCATGCATTCCGTCTCCTCGAGCCTTCGGCTCGTGTCGCTTGCCGCGCTCCTCTGCGTCGCGGGTTGCCCCTCCACCAACTCGCCCGACGACGCGGGCAGAACGGCCGATGCGCGCGCGGGGGACGATGCGTTCCTCGCGACCGACGCGCCGGGCCTCGACGCGGTCGTCGTGGGTGAGGACGCCCCCTCGCTCGTCGATGCGTTTCGTCCGCCGGGCGATTGCACGCCCATGCGCGTCTCCACCGACACGTGCGGCCCGCTCTGCGACGGACCGGATCGCTGGTACTGGGATGGCGAGCGCTGCGTGTCGATCACGTGCGGCGGCTGTCGGGGCGAGGACTGCGCGCTCGGCGTGCTGTCCGAGAGCGAGTGCGCGAGCGCGCACGCCACCTGCGTGCCCGAGCTCTGTCGCTCGACGGGCGGCGAGTGGCTCTTCTGGGCAGAAGAGTGCCGGCACTATCGCTGCGGCGTCCCGCAGCCGGCCGAGTGCCTCGTGGGCATGCCCGTGTGCGACTGCGGCGTAGGCCGCGTCTTCTCCGACGGCGTCGGCTGCGTGGCCGAGGGCACCTGCCCCGATCCGCTGCCGTCCGCGGAGGCTCTCTGCACGGCCACCGGCGGCACGTGGGCCGATACCTGCTGTCACTCGCGCTGCGGCGTGCCGTGTGCGCTCGCCTGCACGAGCCCGGCATGCACCTGCGGTCCCACGCAGATCTTCGACGAGTCGCGCGGCTGCATCGAGGCGGCGGAGTGCCACGACGGTCGCACCGAGGGCCAGGGCTGCAGCCCCGAGGGGCGCGTTCGCTGCGCGACGGGCCTGCTCTGCTGTCAGACCTGCGGCGGCGCTGGCTGCTTCGGAGAGCCCACCTGTCGCACGCCCACCTGCGACCCGACGGGGCGGCTCGACCTCTGCGGCAACGATCCGCTCGCCCCCTGAGGTGTCGTAGGCGCCAGTCGAAGGTGCCAGTCGAAGGTGCCAGTCGAAGGTGCCAGTCGAAGGTGCCAGTCGAAGGTGCCAATCGAAGGTGCCAATCGAAGGTGCCAATCGAAGGTGCCAGTCGAAGGTGCCAGTCGAAGGTGCCAGTCGAAGGTGCCAGTCGAAGGTGCCAGTCGAAGGTGCCAGTCGAAGGTGCCAGTCGAAGGTGCCAGTCGAAGGGGCCAGTCGAGGCTCCCGACAAGGAGACGGCCGCACGCGCTGAGAGCGTGCGGCCGTCGGTGTGCAGACGGGCTCCTCCGTTGGGGGAGGGGGGTCGATCAGAAGAAGCCCATCGGCTTGGGGTCGTAGCTCACGAGCAGGTTCTTGGTCTGCTGGTAGTGCGCGAGCATCATCTTGTGCGTCTCGCGGCCGATGCCCGACTGCTTGTAGCCGCCGAACGCCGCGTGCGCGGGATAGAGGTGGTAGCAGTTGGTCCACACGCGCCCGGCCTGGATGGCGCGGCCAGCGCGGTAGGCGGTGTTCATGTCGCGCGTCCACACGCCGGCGCCGAGGCCGTAGAGCGTGTCGTTCGCGATCGCCATCGCCTGATCGAAGCCGTCGAACTTCGTGACCGACACGACGGGTCCGAAGATCTCCTCCTGGAACACCCGCATCGCGTTCTGTCCCTCGAAGATCGTGGGCGCGACGTAGTAGCCGCCCTCGAGGCCGCTGAGCTTCACGCGCTCGCCGCCGCAGATCACCTTGGCCCCTTCCTTCCGACCGATGTCGATGTAGCCGAGGATCTTGTCGAGCTGCTCCTTGGAGGCCTGCGCGCCCACGCGCGTCTCGGTGTCGAGGGGGTTGCCCGGCACGATGCCCCGCGTGCGACTCGCGGCCATGTCGAGGAAGGCGCCGTAGATCTTCGAGTCGACGAGCGCGCGCGAGGGGCACGTGCAGACCTCGCCTTGGTTGAGCGAGAACATCGCGAAGCCCTCGAGGGCCTTCTGGCGGAAGTCGTCGTCTCGATCGAGCACGTCGCCGAAGAAGATGTTGGGCGACTTGCCGCCGAGCTCGAGCGTGACCGGGACGATGTTCTCGGACGCGTACTGCATGATGAGGCGCCCGGTCGAGGTCTCGCCCGTGAAGGCCACCTTCGCCACGCGCTTGCTCGACGCGAGCGGCTTGCCGGCCTCGAGGCCGAAGCCGTTCACCACGTTGAGCACGCCCGGCGGCAGGATGTTCGCGACGAGCTCCGCGAACAGCATGATCGTCGCCGGTGTCTGCTCCGCGGGCTTGAGCACCACGCAATTGCCCGCCGCGAGCGCGGGCGCGAGCTTCCACGCGGCCATGAGCAGCGGGAAGTTCCACGGGATGATCTGTCCCACGACGCCGAGCGGCTCCTTGAAGTGATAGGCGACCGTGTGCTCGTCGAGCTCGGCGGCCGAGCCCTCCTCTGCGCGGAGGCAGCCCGCGAAGTAGCGGAAGTGATCGATCGCGAGGGGGATGTCGGCCGCGAGCGTCTCGCGGATGGGCTTGCCGTTGTCCCAGGTCTCGCTGACCGCGAGCTTCTCGAGGTTCGCCTCCATCGCGTCGGCGATCTTGAGGAGCAGACGCGAGCGCTCGGCAGGCGCGGTCTTGCCCCACGACTCGCGGGCTCCGTGCGCCGCGTCGAGGGCGCGCTCGATGTCCCGCTCGGTCGAGCGCGCGTACTCCGCGAAGGGCTTTCCGTCGACGGGGGAGGTGTTCTCGAAGTAGCGACCCTCCGCAGGAGGCACCCAGAGGCCTCCGATGAAGTTGTCGTAGCGGCTCTTGTACTGGACCTTGGATCCCTCGGTGTTGGGCTTGGCGTAGAGCATCGATCGACTCCCCTCGCGCAGTGCGCGGCACGTGTTGCGTGGGCACCCTCTCCGCAGGCCGCGTGCCGCGCGCTCGGCGCCGAAAAGCCGTGTCGTCTCGTCGGGCACTGTCGCGAAACGCGACAGGTGACGCGCGACACCCGACAGGGGTCTTGCGACAGGGGGCGCCGGCCGGCAGGGTCGAGAGATGTCGCCGCCGCGACCGCTCCGACTCGACGACCCCGGTGAGCAGGGTTGGCGGTCGCTGCACGCGTCGCTCGCGGAGGAGCGCGAGGCGCAGGTCGAGGGCGCTGGCAGCCGCGGTGTGCTCGCGCGAGCGTGGGCGCGCGCGGTGTCTCTCGGCGCGTCGACGGAAGGCCTCGGCACCGAGGAGCGGCTCGTGCGTGGCTCCGCGCTCGTCGAGCGGAGCGAGCCTCTCGAGGCCCTCTGGCAGACCTCGCCCGGGCTCGTGGATCGCGCGCTCGCCCACGAGTCGCTGCGCGACTTCGCGCTCCTCATCGCGGATCCGACGGGCCTCGTGGCCCGATCGATCGGCGGCGGTCGCTTCGCCGCGCAGGCCCGCGCCCTGCACCTTATCGAGGGCGCGACCTGGAGCGAGGCGGCGCGCGGGACGAACGCGATCGGCACCGCGATCGCCGAGCAGCGCGCGGTGTCGGTCGAGGGCTTCGCGCACTTCGGTCGGCGCTACGGCAACCTCGTCTGCTACGCCGCGCCCGTCCACGACCCGTCCGGCGCGCTGGTCGCGGTCCTCGACGCCACGAGCGCGCGCGACGTGCTCGACGCCCGCGACGCGACGCTCGGCGT
>JAIBCE010000244.1 GCA_019694315.1 Sandaracinaceae bacterium | reverse complement strand
CGGGGCGGTGGCGGTCGGGGCGGCGGCGGTCGGGGCGGCGGCGGACGCGGCCAGGGCTCGCACGGATCGCAGGGCCGGAGGTGAGCGTTGCCGCTCGGCGCACGTGAGATCCTCGAGCAGCTCGTCGCGCAGCTCGCGCTCGAGAAGATCGAGGAGAGCCTCTTTCGCGGGCAGAGCCAGGATCTCGGCTGGGGCACGGTCTTCGGCGGACAGGTGCTCGGACAAGCGCTCTCGGCCGCCGTGCAGACGGTGCCGCGCGAGCGCCACGTGCACTCGATGCACGCGTACTTCCTGCGCCCCGGCGACGTGAGCCGTCCGATCGTCTACGACGTGGATCGCATCCGCGACGGTGGCTCCTTCACCACGCGTCGCGTGCGTGCGATCCAGAACGGGCAGCCGATCTTCAACATGAGCGCGTCGTTCCAGGCGCTCGAGGACGGCTTCGATCACCAGGACGAGATGCCCGACGTGCCGCCGCCCGAGTCGCTGCCGACCGAGCAGGAGCGCATCTCGAGCCGCGCGCACCTCTTGCCGCCCGGCATGCGCGAGCGCGCCCTCGCGGTGCGCCCGTTCGAGCTCCGCGCCGTGGACCGCGACGACGAGGATCTGCTCGGCCACGCGCCCAAGCCTCCGCGGCGGGCGGTGTGGCTGCGCACGATCGAGCGGCTGCCCGACGACCCGGCGCTCCACTGCTATCTCCTCGCCTACGCGAGCGACTACTCGTTCATGACGACCTCGCTCCTGCCCCACGGAGTCACCTGGCTCACGCCGGGCATGCAGGTGGCGAGCCTCGATCACGCCATGTGGTTCCACGAGCCGCTGCGCGTCGACGACTGGCTCCTCCACGTCATCGACAGCCCTGCGGCCCGCGGCGGGCGTGGCCTCGTGCGCGGCCGTGTCTTCACGCGCGAGGGACGCCTCGTCGCCTCCACCGCGCAAGAGGGCCTGATCCGCAGAAAGCCCACGAAACAAGGCTAATTCGCGATCGCGAGGTCGCGCTCGAGCTCGAGGTCGCCGGCCCGCCCGGCGCGGGTGGAGCCCGCAGCCCGAACTTCCGAATCTTCGCGCTCCGCGAAGATTCTCGGAAGTCATGGGTCAGGGCGCGGGGAACACGAAGATCACGTCCTCACGGTGCGGGCCGCCCTCGGCGCCCGGCGTGATCGGCGCGAGGGTCCCGAGCGCCTGCGCGATGCAGGGGCTCGTCGTGTTGCTCGCGAGCTGCACCTGCCCCGATTCGCTCACCTCGACGAGGGCGAGCACCGCCGACGGCGGAGGCGGACAGCTCGCGAGGGGCAGGCGCGAGAGCGTGCGGCGCACGAGCCACGGATCGAGATCGCCCTGGAAGTCTTGCCTGCGCTCGACGCGCGAGGTCGCGAGCTCGACCACGGGGGCCGTGGTGACCGTGCCGGGTGCCGTGGCCCACGCCAGGCGCGCGGACACTGCGGCCACGTCGCCCTCGAGCGTGGGAAGCGCGCGCTCGCCGCCGAGCCACGTCGCGAGCACGAGCGCCTCTCGACACGGCTCCTGCCACCACGCGGGCGAGCTCGGCTCGATCGACGCGCACTGCCGAAGGCTCGACACCACCTCGTCCTGGACGTGATCGAGCAGGCGCTCGACGCAGGGCGCGTGCTCGGCACGGCACGCTGCGAGGCTCTCGGCGAGGAACGCGCGACGCTCGGCGCCCGCGAGCGTCTGGGCGTGGTCCATCGCGATCACCCCCTCCGGATCGTGACCGAAGCGCCGGCGGATCGCGCCGAGCGCCGTGGCGTGTGGCTGGAGGCAGCCCACACGCGGCAGCGCCCGCACCGCGACCTCGAGCGCCCAGGGGCGATCGGGCAAGCGGGGGAGCTCGAAGTGCGTCGCGAAGTCGGCGTCGAGCTGACCGTCCTCGTCCCAGTCCTCGTACTCGAGGATCGCGATCACCCGCTCGAGGGCGAGCGCTCGGATCGCGGGGTCATGCGCTCCGTCGATCAGGTCCACGAAGCGCGCGAGCGCGAGATCGTAGCGAGACGCGCGGCGGAAGAGGTCGGCCAGGAGCAGGCGATCGGTCTCGTCGGGAGGCACAGACGCCGCCGCGAATCGCTCGAGGATCGCCGCCGGCAGCGCGGCGAGGCCCTGCTCCGCGGCGACGCGCACCATGGCCAGGAGCACCGCGTGGGACGTGTCGCACCGTGAGGCGACCGCCGCGAGCGAGGGCTCGTCGGCTGGACACGCGGCGGGCGCTTCGAGGCCGCAGGCTACGAAGAGAGCGCCCATCGGACACGCGCTCGGCGACGTCACCGGCACGAGCATCGGCTCGGGCCACCGGGCCATGTCGCAGTCGAGCTCGTCGAGGTGGATCACGCGCGGGGCTCGCCGTGCGCGATGCGCTGCCGGCGTGCGCTGGCGGGGCGCCTGCGCCCGGCTCGGCCACGCGACCATCAGCACGGCCGCGACCCAGCACACCGCGAACATCGCGGGCGCTGCGAGCCGCGCGAGCGCCGACGAGCTCCTCACCGCATCGATCCACGGAGCGCGCTGCGCCATGCCTCGATCATCGCACTTCCGAGCGGTCGAGCGAGCGGACGAGCGCGGCGGCTTCAACCGCGCTTGAACGGGCTCTCGCCCATGACCTCGTCGATCTCGCGACGCATGTACGCCGCTTCCTCGACGCAGAACTGCTCGACCGCCATCGCGAGGCGCGGCTCGGCGATCCAGTGCGCGCTGTGAACGTCTGCGGGCAGGAGGCCCCGCTTGAGCTTGTGGTGCCCCTGGGCGCCCGCCTCGAAGCGGGTCTGTCCGCGCGCGATCGCGTGCTCGATGAGCCGGTAGTAGCAGCACTCGAAGTGCAGCATCTCCTGCTCGACGGTGCTCCCCCAGTAGCGACCGTAGAGGCTCGCTCCCTTCTCGAAGTTGAGCGATCCCGCGATGGGCGCTCCGTCGCGTCGCGCGATCACCGCGAGCACGCGGTGGGCGTGGTGGCGGCGCAGGTGCTCGAAGAACGGCGGCCGCAGGTAGGCGAACGAGCCGTGTCGCGCCACGTTGAGGCGGTAGAAGACCTCGAGCGCCCGCCACTCGTCGTCCGAGAGCGCGGGACCGGCCACCACACGCACCTCGACGCCGCCCTCGACCACGAGCCGGCGCTCCTTGCGCACCTGCTTGCGCGAGGGCGCGCGGAATGCGTCGAGGTAGTGCTCGAAGTCGCGATAGCCCTGGTTCTGCCAGTGGAACTGGAGCGAGAGGCGCGGTGTGAAGCCGCCATGGGCGAGCGCTTCGTCGCGCTCGCGCGCATCGAGATAGAGGAGGTGCAGTGACGAGGCGCGTCGCTCGCGCGCCGCGTCGATCGCGCCGTCGAGGAGGGCACGCACGATCGGTCCCCGATCGGCGTCGGGGTGCACGAGGAACCGGCGGCCCGTCGCGGGCGTGAAGGGCACCATCGAGACGAGCTTCGGGTAGTACCGGATCTTCGCGGCCTGGGCGGCGCGGGCCCACTGGAAGTCGAAGATGAACTCGCCCCAGCTGTCGTCCTTCTCGTAGAGCGGCAGCGCACCGAGCACGCGAGCCCCGTCGGAGACCACGAGGTGCATCGGCACCCAGCCCGTGCCGCGGCCCACCGAGCCGCTCGCCTCGAGACCCGCGAGGAACGCGTGCTCCACGAACGGATCGTCGTCGCCGACGAGCGCATCCCAGTCGGCGGCGGAGATCTCGCTCAGGCGTGCGATGCGGCGGACGGAGAGCACCGCGCATGCGTAGAGGTGCGGCGCGCTCGCAGCAAGGTCCTCGCGGCCGATTCACCCCTCACGGGTGAGCTGCTCTGGAGGTCAGGGCGCGCGCGTCGTCGTTGCGCCCGCCTCGGGGAGTCGCGTATGGTCGACGCTCTCGGACGCTCCATGGCGGATCTCGACGCACCCGGACGCATCATCGTCGGCAAATACGAGCTCGTCTCGCCCGCAGGCGAAGGCGGCATGGCCGTCGTGTGGAAGGCCATCGTCCGCGGCGCGGGCTCGTTCCAGAAGGTCGTCGCGATCAAGCGCATCCAGGCGGGCAAGAACGCCGACCCCTCGTTCATCAAGATGTTCGAGGAGGAGGCGCGCGTCGGCTCGCAGCTCCAGCACCCGAACGTCGTCCAGATCATGGACTTCGGGCGCGACGAAGAGGGCGGCTACTACCTCGTCATGGAGTGGGTCGAGGGCCTGGACATGTTCCAGTGGGTCCGCAGCTACCACCGCGCCATGAAGGTCACGCCGTGGCCGCTCGTGTCGGCCATCGGCATCGAGGTGCTGCGAGGCCTGAGCGCGGCGCACGAGCGCACGACCGACACGGGTGAGCCCGCGCCCATCATCCATCGCGACGTCTCGCCGTCGAACATCCTCCTCGGCGTCAACGGCACCGCGAAGCTCACCGACTTCGGCCTCGCGCGGGCCATGGATCGTGCGTCGATGACGCGGCCCAACGTGATCAAGGGCAAGCTGGCGTACTGCGCGCCGGAGCTCATCACGGGGGCCAAGGCCAACGCGCGCACCGACATCTTCGGCCTCGGCGTGGTGCTCTGGGAGGCGCTCGCGCAGAAGCGGCTCTTCACGGGCAAGAACGACCTCGAGGTGCTGCTCGCCGTGCGCAAGGGCGCGATCCCGCCGCTCACCGGCGAGCGCGACGATCTGCCCGGGGCGCTCGACACCGTCATCCAGCAGTCGCTCGCGCAGAACCCCGAGGAGCGCTTCCAGACGGCGAAGGAGATGGCGCGCGCGCTGGCATCGGTGCTGCGCTCGACGACCGAGCACGCCGACGCCGAGCCGCTCGGCGCGAGCGTGCGCGCAGCGCGGACCCGCCTCGGCAAGGATCCGACGTCCGCGGGCGCCGTGATCGCGCCGCCGCAGAACGCCGCGCCCGCGCCAGACATCGACGTGGACATGGGGCAGCCGGAGAAGAGCTCCGAGGACCTCTCGATGTCGGACGTCGAGGTGGTGGAGGTCGAGCTCCGCCAGAAGAAGCCCGTCGACAAGGCACCTCAGCAGCCGCTGCAGTCCGATCCGCCGGTCCGCGGTCTGTGGGAGGGCGACGACAAGAGCGTGGCCCTGCCGCTGACCCGCAAGAAGGACGACTGAGCAGGATCGCCGAGACAGTGGTCCTCCGCGTCGAGGCGATTCTGTGGGGCGGAGCGGAGTGGGTCCTCGTGTAGAGCGCAGCGCCGCTTGCGTGGCGCGGAGCGCGAGGTCATCGTCGGCCCCTTTTCGGAGGATCTGATGCGTTCTTTCGTGGTCGGTGGATCGTCGGTGGTGCTCGTGGCGGCGAGCCTCGTGGGTGTTGGATGTGGACCGAGCCCGGAGCCCGCCGATGCGGCGTCGTCCATGGACGCGGGCCCGCCGGGAGCGCCGGACGCGAACCGTGACGCGTTCCGCGTGACGGGCGATCCCTTCGACAACTATGCCGACGGTCTCACCGGCGCGCGCACGCAGGAGTGCGAGTGCACGTGGCGTGACGACGGCTTCAAGACGCGCGACGCCTGCGTGGACGATCAGCTCACGAACGGCGACTACCTCGACTGCGCGCGCGAGGGCTACATGGCCGCGCGCTCGGGCTCGGCGCCGTACTACGAGTGCGCGAGCGCGGCGTTCGTGACCTACGCCTCGTGCCGCATGTCGGCGGGCTGCGGAGACAACGCTGCGATCACCGAGTGCGTGAACGCCGTGCAGGCGACGCTCTCGACGTGCGGTGATCTCCCCGAGGAGGCGCAGACCGCGTTCGACACGTGCTTCCAGCGCGATTTCATCGGCCCCGCGAGCACGTGCCCCGAGGCCGCGTCGTGGATGGGCGTCGGCACGTTCATGGGCGACACGAGCCTCGCCGGAAACGACACCAACCCGCCCGCCAGCTGCTTCGAGGGCGGCATGTTCCCCGACACGCTCGAGGTGTCGCCCGAGCGCGCGTATCGCTGGATCGCCCCGTCCGCAGGGCGTTTCCTGATCGACACGGCCGGCTCGGAGTTCGACACCATCCTCTACGTGGCGAGCGCGTGCGACGCGACGACGTACGTCGCGTGCAACGACGACACCGATGCGGGCGCGATGATCTACACGTCGTCGGTCACCGTCGAGGCGACCGCGGCGGGCCAGGAGTTCATCGTGATCGTCGATGGCTACTCGGTGCGCTCGAGCGGCGCCTTCACCGTCACCGTCACCGCGAGCGGCCCCGCGCCCGACGCCGGGATGATGGGCGGCGACGCAGGGGTGATGGGCGGCGACGCGGGGCCCGCGGGCGGCGACGCCGGCGTGGCGGACGACGCGTACGTGGCAGGCGACGCGTTCGCCGGCTGAGCGCCGACGGCTCCCCACGACAGGCATCACGAGAGGCCGCGCGGCTCGCTGCGCGGCCTCTCGCTTTTCCGGCGGTTCGTGGTCGCGAGGCAGTCGGGTATGCTCGGGATCGCCCCGATGAACCGCTGGCCCACCTGGCGCGCGCTCGCGTCCCTCGTCCTCCTCGCTGCGCTCGCCCTCGTGCCGGGCTGCGGGGAGGCCACGTCGATCCTCGTCCGCGTCACCTCGAGCACGCTCCGCGTGCCCGCAGACGTCGATCGCCTCGACTTCACGATCCGTGGCGAGACCACGGGTCACGTGGAGAATCGCTCGTTCGCGCTGACCGAAGGCTGGCCCCACAGCCTCTCGATCCGCCCGGGTCCGACCGAGGCCAACCGCGTGACGATCACGGTCCAGGCGCGGCACGGCACGGCCCTCGTGGCGGAGGCGATGCGCACCGAGGCGTTCGTGCGCGGGACGGATCTCGTCGTCGACATCGAGCTCGGCGGAGGCCCGCCTGCGGACGCGGGCCCGACGGATGGTGGGCTGGTCGACGGGGGACCGCGCGACGCAGGTGTGGACGCGCCATCGGACGCTGGCCCCCCCGATGCCGCCCTCGACGCCGCCCGCGACGCCTCGAGCGACGCCGAGCCCGACGCTCGGATGGGTGATGCTGGCTGCCTCCACGCGAGCGACTGCGACGACGGTGTGGCCTGCACGAACGACGACTGCGTGGGCGGGGCGTGCACACACGAGCCCGACGACAGCGTGTGCGCGGTCGGCAGCACCTGCGACGTGATGGTGGGCTGCCCGCCACGCGTCTGCGCGAGCGCCTCGGCGAGCGACGACGGCCGCTTCTGCAACGGGCCCGAGAGCTGCGACGGCGGAACGATGACCTGTGTCGGGGGGCTCGACCCTTGCGACGACGGTGACGACTGCACCGACGACCGCTGCGACGAGTCGGCGGACGCGTGCCACCACACCACGCGAGACTTCGACCGGGACGGCGCAGGCGACGCCGCATGCCCTGCGGTGGGCGGCGTGCCGGCGACCGACTGCGACGACCACCGCGCGGAGGTGGTGCCTGGCGCACCGGACGTGTGCGACGGGCTCGACAACGACTGCGCTGGAGGATGCGACTCGCGCTCGACGTGCTGCCGCGGCACGACCCAGCCGTGCACCACGATGTGCGGGACGACGGGCGAGCGGACGTGCGGCATCACCTGCGGATGGTCGATCTGCTCGCCGCCTGCGGAGACCTGCAACGGGGTGGACGACGACTGCAACGGGGCCTGCGACGACGGCGTCGGGTGCTGCGCGGGCACGAGCGCGTCGTGCACCACGTCGTGCGGCTCGACGGGCACCCGCCTCTGCGGCTCCGACTGCGCCTACGGCGCGTGCGTCGCGCCCGCCGAGACGTGCAACGGCCGCGACGACGACTGCGACGGCGCCTGCGACGATGGTTTTGCGTGCTGCGCCGGCGTGCCGTCGAGCTGCACCACGGTCTGCGGCTCCACCGGCACCCGCAGCTGCTCGGCGAGCTGCGTGGCCGGGGCGGCGTGCACCCCGCCTGCAGAGATCTGCAACGACGTGGACGACAACTGCGACTCGGTGATCGACGAGGGCTTCTCGTGCCGCAACGGCGCGATCCGCACGTGCACGGCGAGCTGCGGCTCCGTGGGCACACAGACCTGCGCCAGCTGCGAGTGGGGCGCGTGCACGCCGCCCACCGAGATCTGCTTCAACTCCTTCGACGACGACTGCGACATGGTGGTGGACGATGGCTGCCCGAGCTGTGGCGTCTGCCCAGGGGCCACCACGGTCTCGGCGCCAGGTGGGCGCTACACCGTGACCACCAGTGCCTCTTCGACGTCCGGCTCGTGCGGCGGTGGATCGGGGGCCGAGGCCACTCTCAGCTTCTCCATCTCCTCCACCTCGGACGTCTTCATCACCACGCACCAGTCGCTGCGCGACACGGTCATCTACGTCCGTCAGTGCGCGTGCGTCGGCGGGCCGGAGATGGGCTGCAACGACGACGCGAACGGCGTGACGTCGAGCGCCCTCGCGCTGAGTGATCTCGCGCCGGGGACGTACAACGTCTTCATCGACACCAAGACCCCGAGCAGCCAGGCGATCACGGTCGACCTCTTCATCAACGACGCCACCCTCGAGGCGGATCGCTGCGGACAGCCGTTCTCGCTGAACCCTGGCACCACGACCCTCACCGGCAACACGTGCGGCTACCAGAACGACTACGACAACCAGGTCGTCGCCGGGCCCACGGCCTGTCCGTTCGCAGCAGGTGGCGACGCCGAAGACGTGCTCGTGTACTTCGTCGTCCCCACGGCCCGCATGGTGACCGTGAGCGGGTGCACGGGCACCGCCTACGACCAGGTCCTCTACCTCCGCAACAACTGTGTCGACGGCACGCTCGGAGCTCAGCTGGCCTGTAGCGACGACAACTGCGGCGCAGTGAGCGGGATGTGCGACTCGACGGCAGCTTCGTCGATCTCGGCGATGCTCTCCCCAGGCATCTACTACATGTTCATCGACGGCTACGGAGGGCCCAGCTGCAACTGTGGCAACTTCAGCCTCGCGATCACGGGCCTCTGAGGCGATCGCCCTCCCGACGATCGGGATCCACCCCGTCCCCACGGCCTCGTCGCGAGACGACGCTCAGAACGAGACGAGCGGGAGGTTCACGTTGCCGAGCGAGCCGTCGGGCGAGTGCGGCTGCGAGGCCACCACGCCGACGGTCACGCCGACGCCCGCGCCCACGACCACGACACCGATCAGCGTCCAGAACCACCACTCGCCGGTCACGTCCCCACCGCCGCTCGGCGGCGTCGGGATCGGCGCGCCCACCGTCGGCGAGGTCACGACCGCGGTGGCGACGGGCGCGGCAGCGACCTCGATGCGGAGCGGCTCGGTCGAGCCTCCGAGCGCGCCCACCACCGCGCCCGACGGCGCGAGCGCCTCGACGAAGACGTCGAAGGCCTGCTCGCCCGGATCGGGGCCGAGCGGCAGCGTCGTGCTCGCAGTCCCATCGGCCTCGGGCTCCACGACGAGCGCCGTGTAGCGAGGCGCTCCCGACAGGCGGACGCTCAGCCGGAGCTCGCTCACCTGATCGAGGCCGCTCGTGATGCGGACGGCCACCACGGGTGCGCTCCGGCCGAGGTACGACGCCGACGTGGTCTCGAGGCCGACCGTGCGAACCGTCGCTGCGTCCCGTGCGCGCGCGAAGGCCCCTTGCACCACGGGGCTCGCGTCGGGGTCGGAGAGCCGGTGCCCCGGATCGCGAGCGTAGAGCTCGCCGAGCGATTGCGTGGCGCGAGCCTCGTCGCGGCGCGCGAGGCTCACGATCGCGTCGATCTCGAGCGCTTGGTTGCGCTGCGTCGCGGTCAGATCCGTGCGGCGGAGGAAGGCCTCGACGGCCGTCGCAGCGGCGCGAAAGCCTGCCTGCCGCATCTGATCGCGGATGGCCGTCAGCTCGCTCTCGGCCGAGGGAGCCTCCTGCGCCCGCCCGAGAGCGGGCACCGCCGCGAGGCCCAAGACGACGGTGAGGGCACAGATCGCGAGCCGCCAAGAGCGGAGCCACATGCTTTCGATGCTATCGCAACCCCCGTATGCTCTCCACCGTGAGCTCGGCGCCCCAGGACAAGACGCGACAGACGCCGCCGCACGATGCGGCCGACGGCGAGCGCTCGCGACCGGTCGCGGTGCATGTGCTGCCCAAGCCACCCGCGGACCGACTGCCTCCCACGGCGGGCAAGCTCGCGGGGCGTTCGATCGCCGAGCTCGCTGGCGGCGTGGTGCACGGCGCGCGCGGCCCGGGCGAGCCCACGCCCGCGCCTCCTGCGGCGGGGCTGCCCGCGCTGCCGCGCCCCGACGACGCAGCGATGGCGAACCTCGATCTCGACGTCGACCTCGACCTCGAGACCACCGTCGAGGCGCCCGCGATCCGCGACCGATCGCTGCTCAAGCCCGCGACGCCCCCCAACCACCTTCCCGCCATCTGCGCCTACGGTCGCTACGAGATCCTCGGCCGAATCGCGTTCGGCGGCATGGCCGAGATCTTCCTCGGCCGCGAGAACCTCTCCGCGGGCGCCACGCGGATGCTCGTCATCAAGCGCATCCTGCCGCAGGTCGCAGACGACCGCGCCTTCGTCGAGATGTTCCTCGACGAGGCGCGTCTGGCCATCCAGCTCTCCCACTCGCACATCTGTCACATCTACGAATTCGGCGAGATCGAGGGGACCTACTTCATCGCGATGGAGTGGATCCACGGCGCGACGCTCGGCAAGGTGATCCGGCGCGCGAGGGAGAAGCACGGCCTGGCCCCCGAGCTCGTGGTCAAGATCCTCGCGCAGGTCGCGGAGGCCCTCGACTACGCGCACCAAGCCCGCGACCAGGCCGGCAATCCGCTCCACATCGTCCACCGCGACGTCACGCCCCACAACATCATGGTGAGCTACGGCGGGCAGGTGAAGCTGCTCGACTTCGGCATCGCCAAGGCCGAGTCGGCCTCCACCAAGACCGAGGCCGGCGTGGTGAAGGGCAAGTTCGCGTACATGTCGCCGCAGCAATGTCTTGGGCGCGACATCGACGCGCGCGCCGACGTGTTCGCGCTCGGGATCTGCCTCTACGAGGCGCTCACGGGTCGCTCGCTCTACCAGCGAAGCACCGACTACGAGACGATGAAGGCCGTGATCGAGGAGCCGGTGCCCTCGATCCGCGATGTGCGCCCCGAGCTCCCGATGGAGCTCGACGCCATCGTGCAGCGCGCGCTCCAGAAGAACGTCGACGATCGCTGGCCGAGCGCGGGACAGCTGCAGGGGGCGCTCGAGGACTGGCTCGCCTCGATCGGTCGCGCAGTGCCCGCCTCGCGCGTGGCCGATCTCATGACCTCGCTCTTCGAAGAAGAAGTGCAGCGAGGCCCTCTCCTCGACTCGACACCCTTCGGTCAGTCGTTCAAGCGGCTACGCAGCGACACCGAGGCTGGCGCCGTGACGCGCGCCCTCACGCCGAGCCAGCCGCTCGAGCGCGGCCTCGACGCGCGCATGACCGACCCCGACGCGGTCGTGCCCGCGAGCCTCCCGCCGCCGGCCGCGCCCCCCACACCCTCGTGGAGCGCGCGCGTCGGTCTCGGGCTGGCCGCCCTCGCGAGCCTCGCCATCGTGGGCGGAGGGGCCTGGTACCTCGGTCGCGCGACGAGCGCCGAGCCACGGACGGCTCCGGTGGCCACGACCGCGCCGCCCCCCTCGAGCGCCGCGCCGCCCGCCACGAGCACCACGGCAGAGCCCCCCTCGACGAGCCTGCCACCCTCGACGACCACGATCCCCGCGATCGCCCAGGGTCGGCTCGTCGTGCACGTCGATGCGCGAGGCGCGACGGTGCGCGTGGACGATCACGAGCTCAGCGCGACGGAGCTCGTCGACGGGCTCTCGCTCGCCGCCGGCCCGCACACCGTGCATGCGGAGCACGCAGAGCGACGCGCCTTCGAGGCGACGGTGGAGATCGCGAGTGGCGAGACGGAGACGCTCGAGGCGCACCTCGAGCCACGCGTGATCGCTGCCGCGCGGCCACCGGGCATGCTCTCCATCGACACGCGCCCGTGGTCGAAGGTCTACGTGGGCCCGCGCCTGCTCGGCACGACGCCGATCGCCGAAGCCGAGGTGCAGTCGGGCTCGGTGCGGCTCCGCATCGTCGATCGCGACGGCCGCACCTTCACGCGCACGATCACCGTGCCTCCGAACCAGGAGAGCCGCGTGTTCTACAACCTCGACGAGTGACGATGGTCTCGCTTCCCAGCGCACGCGCTCGTTCCGTATCCTCCCCGCGATGATCGCGTGCCCCCGCTGCCGAGCCCAGATGCCGCCCAACGCGGCGTTCTGCTCGGCGTGTGGGCTCTCGTTCTCTGCGGCCTCGCCGCCCACGAACGTCGCGGCCCCCATCCTCTCGGACTCGGCCAGCCGTGCGGGGGCTCCGTCGCCCGTCGCGCCCGTCGCGCCCGCTGCGCCGAGCCCCGCCGCGCCGCCCCTCCAGG
>JAIBCE010000243.1 GCA_019694315.1 Sandaracinaceae bacterium | reverse complement strand
TCGGCCGGCGGCGGCGGTGGCTACGGCGGCGGTGGCGGCGGCCAGGGTGGCGGCGGCTACGGCGGCGGTGGCGGCGGCTACGGCGGCGGCGGTGGTGGCGGCTACGGCGGCGGTGGTGGCGGTGGCTACCAGGGCGGCGGTGGCGGTGGCTACCAGGGCGGCGGTGGCGGTGGCTACCAGGGCGGCGGTGGCGGCGGTGGTGGCGGATACGGCGGCGGCGGTGGCGGTGGCGCACCCGGCGGCGGTGGTCCCGGCCGCGGTCGTCGCGACGAGTACGCGAACAAGCCGCGCGGCCCCGGCCGTCCGGGTGGTCGCAACGATCCGGATCGCGACAAGCGCTTCAAGGACGACGACGATTATTGAGCCTCGGTCTGCGACCGAAGCCACGTGAACGACGCGTCGAGGTCTCGCACCTCGGCGCGTCGTCGCGTTTGGACCAGCGCACCTCGGCGCGTCGTGAGGGCCACGGTGCGTGCGCTCGCGCCGCGCCCATGCGAAGCAGGTCGCGTGACCGAACCTCGCGCGATGCGTGACCCCGTGGAGGCGCAGCTCGAGGCGTACAACGCCCGCGACGTCGAGCGCTTCGTGCTCTGCTTCACCGACGACGTCGTGGTCGAGGACGCGAAGGGGACGCTCCTCCTCGCCGGCAGGGACGCGTTCCGCGCGTCGTACGCGGCGATGTTCGAGGCGAGCCCCGCGCTTCACTGCCGCGTGGTCTCGCGGATGCGCGCAGGCGCGTTCGTGGTCGACGAGGAGCGCGTGACGGGCCGCGGAGAGGCCGAGCTCCACGTGATCGTCGTCTACACCCTGCGCGACGACCGCATCGCCCACGTGCGCGTCCTGCGCTGACACGCTCGACGACCAGGAGCGCCTGCTGGTTCATGGTGGGCGGCGCAGGGATCGTCCTCTCACAGGCCGCCACGGCGTTGCGAGAGCGTCGTTCTCAGCGTCCGTGGGGAACGCGTATTCTCGCGTCGTCCACGAGAATGGGCCGTGGGGCTCGATAAGGCCTGATCCGAGATCCGGTGTGATTCGAGAGGGGAAGTTCATGAAGGGAACGTCGGCAGCACTGGCAGGCATGGTACTGGCACTGGTCGGGTGCCCGGCGACGAACAGTCCTGACGACGCGGGTATCCTCGGCGACGCCGAAGTCGCCGACGCACGCGGCCTGACCGACGGTCCTGCGGAGCACGACGCTCCGCGCATCGACGCAGGCCCCGACGCGTTCGCTTGCCCCGACCGCGACGGCGACGGCGACCCCGACTTCGCCTGTGGCGGCGGCGACTGCGACGACGAGGACGCGACGCTCTCGAGCGAGCTCGGCCCATGCAGCACGCCCACCGCCACCCGCCGCTGCGTGGGCGGCGCGGCCGTGGACGTGGAGTGTGGCGGAGACACGCCGTATTGCGACGCGCGTGTAGGCGAGTGCGTCGCCGATGCCTGCGGCGACCACGTCGTTCATGCGAACGAGGTGTGCGATGCGACTCAGGCGGAAGGTTGTCTCCACTGTCTAGAGGTGTGCATCAACGGGACGGACTGCACAGTGGCAGGCTCCGTATGCCGTCCTCTCAGCCCGGACGACGTGTTTGGCAATTGCCTTGGCATTGTGGATGGCGGGGCGGCGAACGGCACGCCGTGCGTGCGGTGGGACGAGTGCCACTCTGGATACTGTGGCGACGAGGGACGTTGCACAGAGATCGCGACGTACTGCCCGCCGCCGTTCCAGTTCTCCGAGCTTCAGGCTTTTCGAACCGGCAGCTACCCCATCACCTGCCACTTCGAGTGCCAGCGCGAGGCTGATTGCGTCGGCGGCGCGCTGTGCCTGCCGACGCTGATGGCTCAGCGCTTCTTCGGTGACGGGATGCCCAACTTCGTCGCCAACATGTGCGTGAGCGGGGGCGCTCGGGGGCCTCGCGCCTTGGGCGAGCCGTGCAGCTACGATCGCGACTGCGACTCGCTGGTCTGTGTGCTGGGCGCGTGTTCTCTGGCCTGCCGCGACGATGCGGATTGCGGAGCCGGTGCTCCAAGATGCTTGGTAACTGCGCGAACGGATATGTCGATGGCCTCGGAGAGGCCACCGGAATGGGGGGTCGCCTGGCCAAGAGTGTGCGTGCCTTGACCCGGGAGGGCTCATCATGAGGCGCTTCAACGCGTTTTGCTTGGGCTGGACGCTAGTGCTAGTGCTTGTCTCGGCGGTTGTTGTCCCCGAGGCAGGGGCTCAATGCCTCACGGATGTGACGTTTGTCGAGCAGACTCCGGCTATCGGGGACTGCCCGGCCACCTACCTTCTGTCGTGGCACTTCTGCCCCGGTGGAGGCGACTATCGGTGCATTGGGCCGACAAACCTGGACGGCATTCGTCGTTCTGCATCCGCGGCCCGTGTTCACGTCCGTGCTGGGGATCATGACGGTCATGCTACCGGCGTATGCGCTCGTACCTTCGATCCCGAGAGACGGACGGACTCCTCGCGGGCGTGGCCGGCGTTCAGGCCGCCACGTCGGTCAGCGTGCTCGCAGTGCGTCACTGGCGACCGACATGGGCCGGATTGACGTTGCGCGACTCCACGGTGAACATCGGAGCTGCCATGAGCGAGGTCTGATGAGGTCGCAGCGGATACCCCTCCTCGATCTCGTCGCCGGGTCGGAGCTCTCCGACCTTCGAGCGGGTGATCCGATTCGCGCGTTCCTGGAGGGCCGCGGGACGGACTACGAGGTGCGGTCGGGGCCTGAATGTCTCACGCGCCGGGATTGCGGCCCGGAGACGAGCACCGGGTACACGTGCATCATGGTCTCGCGCTGTGGCGGCGTGACGAGCGGCATCCCAGGCACTTCCGACGAGGATTGCGCGGAACAGCAGTTCCCTACTTGTGAGCCGGTCGGAGGGCGTTGCGTTGACGCCGAGCCCATGTGTTACTGGAACGCTGAAGTCGATCGAGTCGAGGCGCTGCCAAGCCGTCTCGAAGTCGTCCTGGCAGAGGACGAGACGGACGAGACCGCAGTCGCGTTCGCGCAGACGGGCGCACTCCCGCTCCTCCAACTCGACGCAGCGAACATCTGCCGATCACCAGAGCTTGGGCCATTTTCTGGTGCTCCTGACTTCTCTGGAGCGCTCGGACCCGCGCTCGGCGCGCCCATTCCGGGGGGACCGTGACCGCGCGGCGCATCACTCTCGCGGCTTGCCTGTCCGCCACCCTCGCGTCCGGCTGCTACGACGAGCACGGACTCGACCGCGACGCTTCGGCAGACGCGAGCCCTGCTGACGGATGGCGGGCAGATATCCTCGATGGGGGGGCGCCCAATGACCGTCCTGATGACCCCGCCTGCACTGTGCTCGGACAGGCGGTCGGCGCCATCGACGGCTCGACCTCGCAGCTGGCTGGGTGTGCGTGTCCAGCCGGCACCACACCGGGGATCGCGTTCACCGCGCCTGCGCCTCTGGCGGTCGAACGTGGGCCCTTCGCGCTCTGTATTCGTCCACGCACCAATACCCGCATCGTGGCGAGCGGGTGCCGCGACGGCCAAGTGCTCCATCACTATCAGGGAGAGCGTGCGGAAGCTGCTGGGGTCGATTATTCCGCTGATCTCCGCTACGGCTTCGGCTGTCTTGACCCGCGTGATTGCCTCTTTGGCGATGCTCAGCTCCCGGCCGACATGCAGGGTGGGTGCTTTTACTCGGACTGGACGGTCGCGAGGACGGGCATCGTGTCGTCCACGGAGAACTGCGACGATCTCACATGGCGCGGGCTCTGCGCTCTGAACTGCCCGTGTGGTGACGCAGGAGAGTGCTTCGGGCTCAGTGAGACGCAACCCGTCGGTGCCTGCGGCTCTGCGCCCCTGTGCCAAGTGGCCACCACCTGTGGGCCGCGGGCAGCGTGCATGTACGTGACCTCTCCGCCTGCGTTCTCGGACGACGTCGAGCTCGCCTTCCCGTCCGGGCGGTGTGTTCCGCATGCCGCCTGCGACTACCTTCGCGCGAGGACCGGCGAGCTCTGGACTTGCTATCGGGAATGACTGGCGTGAGCCTGCCCGCGGGCAAGGCAGCGGTGCGCAGGAGGTTGCGATGGGCTCGGGTTTGATGGGCAGGGGTCTTTTGGCGAGGTGGGTGGAGACGTCCTACGGCATCTACGACTGGTTCGAGTACGCGTACGATGTCGAGGGGCGCGTCCTCGGGGAGCGCTATCCCGACGGGCGCGAGACGTCCTACGAGTACGAGACGGCGACCGGCCGCCTGGCCGCCCAGCGCTTCCCGGCAGTGGGCGGCGCGTCGGTGCAGAACTTCACCCGCAACTGGTACGACAACGTGGTCAACGGCCAGCACGCCGAGCGCGTCATCCAGATCGCGCACGAGTTCACGGCTGGCACCACGGCGTTCGCGTGGGCCTCGGGCATGGTGTCGGACGCCGAGGGGCGGATCACGCAGGCCCAGCTCTACGACCAGCTGAGCTTCCCCGCTGCGCGGACCTACCGCACGGGCGGCCGCGTGGCGTCGACGTCGGCTCGGTACCAGACTGGTGCGTTGACGATGGCGTACGCGATGGACCGCACGTATTCGTACTCGGCGGACGGCTCGGCGGTGGGCTGGACCACGGGCACCACGAACGACGTGGCGCGCACGCTGTTCTACGACATGTCGAATCGGCTGCTCTGCGAGACGAGCGTGTCGGGCTCGACGTCGTGCCCGACCACGAACACCTCGCCGTTCCTCGAGGCGTTCACGTACGACGCGACCGACTCGCGGCTGACGCTCCCTCCACCGGGATGCGACGACGATCATCCGTCACCACCGCCGGTCTCCCGACGCCGCGATCGGTTTGTGTGCACGACCCGGGGAGACCTCACGCCGGCGCGAACTGCACTGCAGCTGACGCATGGATTGCCGCGAAGGCGAATGTCTCCGCGACGACACCCGAAGGGTGCTATACGTGGCACATCAACCCGAGATGCACTTGTGAGCGTTTGTGATGCGCGTTGTCCGACAGTCCTGGACCCTAATCTCGGTTCGTGAGCTCGAGGTGCAACTGGGAAGTCTGGAGTTGATCCGGATCGAGTTGTTCGAGGCAAGGTCGGGGGGGCGGGCTCGATATCGGTGCAGGTTTCTTCTTCTCAGCGAGTTCGCTCTCGACGTTGCGAACGCCGACGGAGTCGTCGACGGCGTCTCGCTGTGGGGAGACTTTCACGCGATGCTCGCCGCCACGCCGGATCTCACAAAGCCGTACGCCGCAACCTCCCGCGCTGACGCGATGCGGAGGGCGCAATCCTCTCTCAGTCAGAGAATCAGCACATTGCGCGGAGACCCTCCGCGCCGAGCTCCACGACGCGCCTGACCACCGAGGATCCAATGGACCGAACGAGGTACCTCTCGGGCGGCGCGAGGTGAATTTGGCTGGCTATCACGCAAACGGCTTCAGGTTCCTCGCGGCGTGCGGTCTCGCCGCGGGCGCCATCCTTCTCATCGAGGACGTCTCGATGCACCTGATCCTGTGGATCTTCGCACCGTCGCTCTGCCTTCTCGAGCTGAGTCGAAGCTCTCGCGCCGTGCGTGTCGCGCTTGGCCTGCTCTTCTCGTACGGCGTGATGCTGGCATTCGTCGTTCTGCATCCGCGGCCCCTGTTCACGTTCTTGCTGGGGATCATGACGGTGATGCTGCCGGCGTATGCGCTCGTACCTTCGATCCCGAGAGACGGACGGACTCCTTGGTTTCCCATCGCGGGCGTGGCCGGCGTTCAGACGGCCACGTTGGTCAGCGTGCTCGCAGTGCGTCACTGGAGCGAGCGCCCCACGTGGGTCAGCCCGCTGGGAGTGGGGCTCTTGATCGTCTCCGGCCTCGGCTATCTCGCGAGCTTCCTGGTCCTCTCGCGGTCGAGCGATGTTGGCGCGTCCGAGACTTCGGTGAACGCGCCACCTTCGACCGCGACGGAACGCAGAGCGGGCCCTGACGGCCCGATCGACGTCGTCGACGATTCCAGGAGTGAGGTCGGAGACCGCGGGCCCTCGGCTCGATAGGTTGACCTGGGCGATCAGCGGGGTGCTGACTGCAGGGCTCGCCTCGCGGGCCCTCGCCCGACGACCTGGGCACGACCTCCTGGGGAACGGTCCTCAGCAGCGGGTCCAGCCGAACGTGGGGCGCTCGGGCTGGCCGTACTTCGTGAGGGCGCCCTGGGGGCCGACGGCGTTGGGACGCTGGAAGATCCAGTTCTGCCACGCGCTGAGGCGCGAGAAGATCTTCGAGTCCTGCGTCTCGCCGCCGGGGAAACGGAGCGAGGCCTCCATGCCGGTGAGCGCGTCGGGCGAGAGCGAGGCGCGCTCCTCGATGGCGATGCGCACGTCGTCGTCCCAGTCGATCTCGTCGGGCGCTACCGTGACGAGGCCGAGCGCGTTCGCGCGCTCCGTCGCGATCAGGCCCTTCACCTCGAGCGCCTGCGCCACACGCGCGGGCTCGCGCTGGAAGCGCACCTCGAGGCGCGTGAGACCGTGCGTCATGGGGTGAAGGCCCGCGTTCGCGGCGCCGAGCTCGATGCTCACCGCCTCGTCGTCGTCGGCGAGCATGTAGATACGGTCCGAGGCGAGCGCGAGCTCGAAGAGAGAGCCCGCGAAGGCCGAGCCCTTCTCGATCAGCGCGAAGAAGCTCTTGCTCGTGAGATCGAGGCGGCGGAGCACGCGCGACTGGAAGGCGAGGATCTCCGCGGCGAGCCAGTGATCGGCGTTGTTCGCGAGCGCCGCGTCGGCCTCGAGCACCTTCTTCGCGTCGCCGCTCGTGTGGAGCACCACCACGCCGACCTCGAGGTGGTCGAGGCGCAGGTGAAGGAGCGCGTCGTCGAGCTCGCGGAACGCGCGGAGCGACCACTGCGCGCTGCCGGCAGCCTGGATGGCGTCGCCCGTGGCGGGGATCTCACCCTCGGGCGCCTTCATCGTGAGGTGCGCGGTGCGCGCGGCCGCATCCACCACGAGCGTCACGTGGCGGTAGCTGTAGGTGCCGCCGTCGATCGACGGTGCGACCGGCTCCAGCGTGATGCCGGGGCCGCGCTTGGACGCAGGGCGCACGGCCTCGGCCTGCGCAGCGAGCTTGGCCACGCGCTCGTCGACCGCCTGATCGAAGCGCGAGCGCGAGGCGATCGCGTCGACGAGGCCCCAGTCCACCGCGCGCTTGCCGCGCACACCCTCGCTCGTGGTGCAGAACACGTCGGCGAGGTCGCGGCGCACCTTGCGCTTGTCGACGAGGCGCGTGAGGCCGCCCGTGCCGGGGAGCACGGCGAGCAGCGGCACCTCGGGGAGGCTCACGGCGCTGTTGCCGTCGTCGACGAGGAGGATGTCGTCACACGCGAGCGCGAGCTCGTAGCCGCCGCCCGCGCACGGACCATTCACGGCCGCGAGGTACTTCTGACCGGACATCGCGGAGGCGTCCTCGATGGAGAGGCGCGTCTCGTTCGTGTACTTGCAGAAGTTGACCTTGAACGCGTGGGTGGAGGCCCCGAGCATGTAGATGTTCGCGCCCGAGCAGAACACGCGCTCGATCGCGGACTTCACGACGACGACCTTCACCTCGGGGTGCTCGAAGCGCATGCGCTGGATGGCATCCGAGAGCTCGATGTCCACGCCGAGGTCGTAGCTGTTGAGCTTGAGCTCGTAGCCGGGACGAAAGCCGCCGTGGAGCTCCACCGCCATCGCGAGCGTCGCGCGATCTCCGCTCACCTCGAGCTTCCAGTGACGGTACTTGCTCGGGTGCGTGTCGAAGCTCGTGGGGCCTGCGGGCGTCGTGGTCGTGGAGTCGTCGGCCATGGGGTCGTGTCCTCGGTGGGCGCGGGAAGGCGCGATTCATAGGAAACCACGCCCTGCGGACCTATGCGGAACCGCACGCGAATTCGCGAGCCCGCACGCAGGACCGCTCAGCTCGAAGGCAGCGGTGGGGCGATCACGCCTCGGAGGGCGTCCTCCACGAGGGTGAGGCGGTCCTGGCCCCAGAAGAGCTCGGTGCCCACCACGAAGGTGGGCGCGCCCGGGACGCCGATCGATCGCGCGCGGTCGGTGGCCTCGAAGAGGAGGTGCTTGCCGTCGGCGAGCCGATCGAGGAGCGCGGGATCGACGTGGGCCACCTCGCACGCGTCGCGCAGCACGGAGGGATCGGCCGGATCGCGATCCTCGGCCCACGTGGCGCGCATGATCGCGTGCACGAGCGGGCTGCGCGCCTCTTCGGGGGCGAGCAGCGTGAGCCGCAGCGCGTCGACGGTGCGCAGAGGAAAGCGCGTCGAGAAGCGGAAGGGCACGCCCCAGTGGCGCGCCCAGCGCTCGAGCTCGAGGCGGTAGTAGCGCTCCTTGGCGGGCGGGAACGACTCGAGCGGCACGAGCGGCGTGCCGATCGCCTTGAAGAGCGCGCCGAGGAGAAAGGGGCGGAAGATCGCGCGCGCACCGTGCGCGGCAGCCACGCGCTCGATCTGCGTGGAGCCGAGGTACGCGAAGGGGCTCGAGTAGTCGATCCAGGCCTCGACGATCACAGGTGCTGCGTAGCACGAACGCGATCGCGCGAGCGGCCGGTCTGGCGCGCAGAACGCGTGTCGAGGAGCGCGGAGGGCGTGTCGAGCGGCACCTCGTCGACGGACTCGAGGCGGAGCTCGGCGATCGTCGCGTCGGGCGGTGTGAGGCCCGCGAACAGCGTGGCGCCCAGCGTGAGCGCGGCGAGGCCGACGCTGAGGAGGGCCTCGCCGGCGTGACCATCGACGCTCGTGCAGCGGCGCGGGCCGAGCGGCTCCGTCGTCGCACACTCGCAGCGAGCCAACGGGCTCGACGCGCTCGTGAAGCCGCAGGTGGGGCCGAGGGCATCGGGGGCATCGGCGGCATCGGGGGCATCGGGGGCGTCGGCGGCATCAGGGGCCGAGGGGGCCGCGAGATCGAAGACGAGCGGCGCGTCGGCGCTCGGCGCGCTGCGATAGCGGCCCTCCCACGGCACGAGGCGCTCGTGCCACACGAGCTCGTCCGCTGCGCGCGCGTGGACGGTGAGGATGCGGAAGCCTGCCTCGATGTCCTCGCTCACCGTGAGCTCCAGGGGAGGCAGCGGCTGCACCGGACCACCGCGCACGCGGACCGAGCGCGCGTAGCGACGCGTGCTTCCGACCACGAGGGGGAAGCGAGGATCGGGCGCGTCCGAGATCGCGTGCGCCACGAACGTGCGTGCGACGCGGATCGGGCCTCGCGCGACGGCGACCTCCACGTCGAAGGGACCGGGCTCGTGCGGCGCGTCCACGCGCACGTGCTCGAGGCCCCAGGCGTGCACCTCGTCCTCGTCCATGAGCACGCGCACCTGATCCTCGGCCGCGAAGCGCGCGTCGTCCGCCGCCGAGCCGGGATCGTCGACGCCGAAGTGCGGACGAAAGAAGAGGACCACGCGCCCCGCGCGGGTCGCCATCTGCGTGACCTCCATGGGCTCGATCTCGCGGGACTGGCCCACGTGCAGCGTGACGTCGTCCGGCAGGGCGAGGTGCGGCAGCGGTGCGATCGCGTCGAGCGTTGCGAGGTGACGATGCGCGTCGGTCGCCGCCTCATCCGCGCCCGCAGCGAGGCCGATGGGCACGAGGAGCGCGAAGAGGCGCGCGAGCTGTGCAGTGTGGTGGCGAGCGGCCCACGACGGGCCGTCGATCAGCACGGAGACCGCCGCGCCGAGAGCGCCGGCGAACGCCATCCGCGGAAGGAGGCCGAGCGTGTCGACGCGCGCGGACAGCTCGGGCACGAAGCGGACCACGCTGCCGGCCGGCGCGAGCTCCACAGGCGAGTCGTAGGCGAGCCACGCGACCGCCGCGCACAGCGTCGCCGCGATCCACGGCACGACCGCGAGCGCGGGCGCCTTGGGCTCCCTCGCGCGCGTCGCCGCCACGATCACGAGGGCCACCACGAGGGCGAGCACGGCGGCAGGCTCGAGCCACGCACGTGACTCCCACGCGAGGACCGGCGCGATGTCGATCGTCAGGGTGTGCCCCTCGATGCTCGCCTCGAGCTCGTTCAAGCGCCGGGGCCCTCGCTCGCTGCTCCTGCGGCCCGTGCGGCCACGCGGTCGTGCATGCCTCGACTGTGACGGTCTCTTCGAGCCTCTGCCAGCGTGCGCGGGCCCGCCCTCGCCGGGTGTCGAGTGGCGCACGCGGGAGCGCGCCGTTACGCTCGACCCCGTGCAGCGAGAGCCGCATTTCCACTTCTTCGGCGTGCCGATCTACGTCGAGCCGCTCCACTTCATCGTCTCGGCGCTCTTCGGATACATGCAGTACGGCGCGAGCGCGTCGGCGCTGGTCTGGGTGCTGCTGGTCTTCGTGGGGGTCTTGCTCCACGAGATGGGGCACGCGCTCGTGGGGCGTCGCTTCGGGCAGGAGCCGTTCGTCATCTTGAGCGGCTGGGGTGGCCTGACGACCTGGATGCGCGCCATGGCGCTCTCGCCGGGCCAGCAGATCCTCGTGTCGTTCGCGGGCCCGGCGGTGGGCCTGGCGCTCGGGGGAGGCGTGTGGATCTGGTACACGTACTCGCCCTTCGCCGCGACGCTGCCCCCGATCGTCGCGAATGGGATCCACGACTTCATCTGGATCAACTTCGGCTGGGCGATCTTCAACCTGCTGCCCGTGTTTCCGCTCGATGGCGGGCAGATGAGCAAGGCAACGCTCGAGAAGTTCTTCGGGGTCCGAGGGATGCGGTGGTCGCACCTCATCTCGATGATCATCGCGATCGGTGTGGTGGCGCTCGCGCTGCCGCTGCGGGCGATCTTCCTGCTCCTCATGTTCGGGCAGCTGGCGCTGCTGAACTGGCAGCACTTCCAGGCGGCGGGGCGATGGATCGATCGCGTCAAGCCTGCGAAGCCGAAGATGACGGCCACGCCGGTCGCGCCCGCGCGAGGCTCGCCGCGCGAGGCGGCGTCGATCGCGACGCTCGACGCGGAGCTGCAGCGTGGGTGGCAGGCGCTCGAGGATGGGCGCCCCCTGATGGTGCGCATGATCGCGGAGTCTTTGCTCCTGCGTGTGGAGACCGACGACAAGCGGTTCGAGGTGATCCACCTCTTGGCGTGGGGACGACTGCTCGGGGGCGACGCGCGCGCAGCGAAGAACGCGCTCTCGCTGCTGCCGAAGGACAAGCTGCCGGACGCGCTGCTCGAGGGCGCGGTGCGGCTGGAGCTCGGCGAGGCGGAGGCGGCAGTGCCGCTGCTGGCGGAGGGGATCCGCGGGCGGAGCGACGACTTCGTGGCGTCGCGGCTCGGCAAGGCAGTGGCCTCGTCGGGGCGCGTGGACCCGGTGGCGAAGCTCCTCGAAGAGGAGAAGACGGCGAAGGAGATCGGGCCGCGGGCGTTCCAGCTCGTGGTGGCGGACCTGTTCGCCGCGCGGCGATACCAGGGGGCGATCGAGCTCGGTCAGCTGCTCTTCGGGCGCTTCGGCAAGGGCGCGGATGCGTTCAACGTGGCCTGCGCCCTGGGCAAGGCGTCGAGGGGAGACGAGGGGCTCGTGTGGCTCGAGAAGGCCATCGAGGCGGGGCTCGAGGATCCGAGCGTCATCGACACGGACGCGGATCTCTCGGATGTGCGCGCGCTGCCGGGGTTCCAGGCCGTTCGTGAGAAGGCGGGGCTGGGCTCGGCCTGACGCGACCATTGCGGGCTGGTCGGTCTGCACGCTGGTCGGTCTGCACGCCGGTCGGTCTGCACGCTGGTCGGTCTGCACGCCGGTCGGTGTGCACGCTGGTCGGTCAGCGGTCGTGAGCAGGCCGATCGCGCGATGGTGGGTGTGCCATGGCTCGGCGCCGACCGCTCCGGGCCGCGCGAGCGGTATCGTGGGCGCATGGCGATCGAGATAGGGATGCTCCTCTTTCCGGATCTCACGCAGCTCGACCTCACCGGGCCGTATGAGGTGTTCCAGCGGATGGCCGGCGCGCGTGTGCACCTCGTGTGGAAGGACCGCGCGCCGGTGAGCGCACGCGGCGGTCTCTGCCTCCTCCCGACCACGACGTTCGACGAGTGCCCCGCGCTCGATGTGCTGTTCGTGCCCGGCGGCTTCGGCCAGCTCGCGCTGCAGGACGACGCCGAGACCCTGGCCTTCCTGCGATCCCAGGGGGCTCGCGCTCCGTGGGTGACGTCGGTGTGCACGGGCGCCCTCTTGCTCGGCGCCGCGGGGCTGCTCGACGGCTACGCCGCCACCACGCACTGGGCCTATGCGGAGCTGCTCGAGGCCTTCGGCGCGCGCCGCACCGAGGGGCGCGTGGTCTTCGATCGCAACCGCGTGACCGGCGGTGGTGTGACCGCAGGCATCGACTTCGCCCTCGAGCTCGTCGCGCGCATCGAGGGAGAGGCCGCCGCACGCGCGATCGCGCTGCAGATCGAGTACGACCCCGAGCCGCGAGGCC
>JAIBCE010000010.1 GCA_019694315.1 Sandaracinaceae bacterium | reverse complement strand
CTCGGTCGCGTTCGGCTGCGCGCCGGGGCCGAGCTCGACGGCGATGCTCCGCAAGCTGCGGCGCCGGCCGCGCGTCCTCGCGGCGCTCGGCGGACGACGGCCGACCCCACGACGACGCGACGAGCGCGAGCAGCGCCTGGCCCTCGTCGCCCAGCTTGACCGCGACCTCGTCGAGCTCCTCGCCGCGATCGCCCTCGACGCGACCGTGCGCGAGCAGGCGACCCCGACCGGGGGCCGCGCGCTCACGGCGTACGAGCTCGCGGCGACCCGTGACCTCCTCGAGCGCCTCGAGCGCGTGAAGCGCGCCCGCCCGACCGGCGAGGTGGAGCTCGGCGCGACGGCGACCGACGGCCCGATCCCGGCCGACGCGACCGGGGCGGACCCCGCGGGCGTCGAGCGCGCCGCCCCATAGGCGCCCCGCGGCGCCCCGAGACGCTACCTCCGAGCGTCCGAGGTGCCTTCGTGGCGTCCTGGGGCAACGTCGCGCGATTCCGGACGAGCGGCCGAACATCGGGCGAACCTGGACAGCCGTCCGGGCGGGACCGTCGGCGCCGAGCGTGTCGAGCGCGGAGCAGGGTGATCACCGGCGACGAGACGAACCATCGCGATCGCCCAGCGGGGAGGGCGAGCGAGGCGATCACGAGCGAGGCCGAACCGCGCGATCGGGCGAGGCGAACCGGGGCATGCGGTGGGTGTCAAGATCGTTCAGGTGAGGAGTGACATGTCGGGTCGGCCCGGCGCACGCGTCGGCGGGCGTTCAAGGCCGAGCGCGGAACGACCGACCTGGCGGGGTAGTTGATCGGCGGTGCGAGATGCGGCACGAATACCCGTACGACCCCCGCGCTGGGCGGGCGTCACGACCGAACCAACTTCGAGTCAACTTCCCAGAGCGACGGTCGAAAAGGAGATCGCAGCGCACCATCATGAGATGCAGGTTGCCATGAGCACGCACGCACACGCACAGCAACGCGACGAACAGTATCGCCCTCCGAGCTCGCCCAGCCTTCGGCTGGTTGACGACGAGCCTATCGATCTGGCCCCCAAGTTTGCACAGGCGGCGGATCTCTTCGTGCAATCCATGCTCGATGTCGCTCGGCAGATTCTTGTCAGCGAGGATCTCTCCGCGGCGGCGAGGTGCTGGGACGCGCTGCGTGGCGACTTCAACGAGTCGCTTTCGGGTTACAGCGCGGCCATTCGCATCGGTGCGCCGCGGGCAGCTCGGGTGCCCGCGGCAGGTCTTGACCGACGGATCCTTGAGATGGCTGAACGCATCGGCGGCCAGGATCTTGAGGCCCGAGTCGCGTTCGCCATGAGCACCTACACGCGAACGCTCCGCATCGGAGCGACCCTCCGCCATGCTCCGGCAACGCGAGCTCAGGACGACCAGGAGTGCGCCCGCGCGTACCGACGCGCCGTCGATCTGCACTGGCTTGGGTACATCGGCATGTGCGCGGTCGACCGCGATGTGGCCAAGACCCACGCAGGCCTTGAGTTTGTCACCAAGGCATTCGAGACGGGCGCGCGCGACGCATATCGTGCGATCCGCATGGCGGTGACGATCCGCGATGGCAACCCGATCGCCGACGACGGTTCGGAGATGAGCGCGGCCGAAATCGCCGAGGAGCAGCAACTCGCCGACCTGGACCTGAGCGCGTGACGACGGGGCTAACCAACCTCCGTCTCACGCGCTCGAACGGCCGCCTGCACGGGGTGACGAAGGGCCTCATCTTCTGGATCAAGTACCCCGACACGGTGGGGAGCGAGCAGCGAAGTCCGCCGCACGAGCCACGGCCATGGGTGGTTGTGTCGTCCAACTTCCTCAATGCAAAGCTGGCAACGGTCCAGGTCGTGCCGCTCACGCAGTCGCCGGCGCAAGGCGTCCCACAGGCAGCGCGCGTTCCGATCGCGGCCGGCGAAATCATCCGCCATCCCGTGCCGCGCCCCCTCGATCCAGGTGACCAGATCGCTCTGTGCCATCAGGTCCGTGTCTGCTCCCACGAACGACTCGACGAGATGCCAGTTGGGAAGCTGTCGACGCAGGCGCTCACCGACATCGACGCGGGTCTGACCTTCGTCTTCCAGCTCTAGGGCCTACCCCTCGCGAGCTCTGTTCGCTCGAGCCACGACGCGATCGCGCGCTTCGTCGCGACGGGGCGCACGCGACCCTCGCGCACCTCGAGCACGGCGGGGAAGGGCGTGACCTCGTCGCGCATCGCAGCGCGGGCGCGGGCCTGCGACACGCGCGAGAACGCGCAGATCGCGGCCCAGCCGACGAGCTCCTCGCCCTCGGGCACGTCGCGCGGCAGTTGGTGCTCGGCCCAGCGCCCACGCACGAGACCGTTGTGGCCAGCCGAGCCCGAGCGGCGCCGACCCTCGCGCTCGAGCCACGCGAGCAGCTCGGCGCGCGGCGACGTCGAGGGGCTTCCGGGCGGGCCCGGCTGGTAGGGGAGCGGGTCGTGCGCGCGCTTGGCGTGCGCGAGCACCGTGGGAGGGCTCATGTCGCAGAACGCCGCGATCGCCATGAGGCCGACGACGAGGCCATCGGGCTCGGCCTGGACGAGCCGACGCTCGTCCTCGCGCGCCTTCCACGCGAGGAGCTCCTCGAGGTGCGCGACGAAGCCGACGCGCGCGGCGCGGGTCGTGCGCCTCGCCGGCAACGGGTCGAAGGCGCGAGCCGCGAGGCCCGGAACCGTCGCGGCCGACATCGAGAGGGCATCGCCGATCGCGCGCCACCCGCGCAGCTCGCCGGCAGGACGACGCTCCTCGGCGAGCCACGCCTCGAGCTCGGCGCGCACCGCCACCCATGCCCCTCGGTGCACGAAGGCGGGGGCGTGTCGTTCCGCACGTCGCGCGAGGACGGCCGCGCGCTCTCGCGAGCAGCCGAGCAGCACCGAGATCGCGTCGAGGCCGAAGACGTCGAAGCGGCGACCCAACGCGGATCGAGCGCGCCTGAGGCGCGAGTGCTGGCGGCTTAGGCGCTTCGACGCACGCTTCATCGACGGCGACGGACGTGGCTCGAGGCCGCCGAGCGGATCGCGACGCTCGGCCTCGAGCCACGCCTCGAGCTCCGCGCGTCGTGCGATGATGAAGCGTAGGTACCGGCGCACGGGAAGCGGGCGCTCGGCGCGTCGCGCGAGCCTGGCGGCGACCTTGGGGCCGACGCCGACCACAGGGCCGATCTCCGCGAAGCCCTCGAGGTCGAAGCCGGGGACCTTCACGCGCTGATGCCCGCGTCTCCGACCTGGCGCGCGATCCACGCATCGAGGCCGGCCTTCGAAGCGACGAGGCGCCCGTTGACCGGCAGTTTCCTCACCGGGAGACCCGTCTCCTCTCGCTTGGCCCACCACCGTTGCAGGGTCATGCGGCTGATCGCCAGGTGGTCACAGATCGCCTTCGCGCCATCGAGGTCGAACGAGGTTGGAAGCTTCATCGTGGTTCCCTCACCGGCAAGCCGATCAGACGCTGCGTTTCGAGTCAAGCCACCATGGTTCACCGTGAGGTCTCCTCGGAGTGCCGTGTGTGCCGCACTGTCAGCGCATGCACCAAGGCACACCAAGCACCGCGCCGAGCGCCACGCCCAGCACAGTGGACGCGCGGAAGCGGAAGCCGAGCACGAAGGCCCGCGTGGTCCTCATGCTCGACAAGGGCGCGGAGCAGAACCTGCGCGTGCTCGCGGCGATGCAGCGGCTCACGAAGTCCTCGCTCGTCGAGGCCCTGATCACGGGCGCGGTCGCGGCCGAGCAGTTGCGCGCCGGAAAGGCGGCGTGACGTGGCGCGCTTCCCCGGCTTCGACGTCGAGGGGGTCAAGGCGATCTGCGAGCACCTCGACCTCAGCCCCGGCACCGTGAAGCGCCTCATGGCGCGTCGGCAACGCCCCCTCCCGGTCAAGAAGTACCTCTCGTTCATCCTCGCGAAGAGGACCGAGCTCGACGCCTGGCGCGCCGGCGAGCTCGCGGCCGGCAGCGCCGAGGAGACCGCGACCCAATGACAACCGCACACGCGCCGATCGTGCCCACCTTCGTGCCCCACGGCGCGGACCCCGCCGAGCGCGACGCGAAGCCCGCGACCTCGAGCGCGACACCGCCCGACCTCGCCGCGAAGATCGCCTCGCTCACGGCCGAGCAGCTCGTCGAGATCGAGCGCCATGTCGACGCGCTGCGCGCGGGCGAGACGCCTCCGAGCGGCCCGGCCCCGCTCGAGGTGCTCGCGACGCGGTGGTGGCATCGAATGGACTCGTCCCCAACCACAAGGCCCCTCGTCGTGCAGTCCGTGCGCGGGCTCGACACGACGTTGCTCCAGGTGCCAGAGAGTGGCGATCCCAACCTCGCGTCACTCATGGGGCCCGGGTCGCTGCTCTACGTGCTCCGGGCGAGCCCCAACGCGCTTGCCGAGTGGTTCCGGACGGGCGGCCCAGCCGCACGGGTCGGCCAGGTCCCCGGCGAGCTCGCCGAAGCGCCCCTCCCGACGGCGCCGTGGGTCGGCTACGTGCCGCGCGTCGAGGGGCGCGCGGGAAGGCGGCGCACGTGACCGACGAAGAGCACGTCGAGCAACTGCGCGTGCGCCTCAGCGCCGCGATCGAGACGCGCAAGACCATCGTGGCGGGGCGAACACTCGGCGCGCTCACGGTCGAGGAGCTGCGGAAGGTCGCCGATCTCGACGATCGCGAGATCGAGCTGCACCGCGAGATCGACGCAACACAACGACGCGCGGCGCAGTCCGCGCAGAAGGAGGCCCCCGTGGCAGCCGAGGAGATCAAGACCCTCCGAGCCCGTATCGAGGCTCGCGAGAAGCAACGCGAGGCGATGGTGCGCGGGCGTCGCAGCGGAGACCTCACGCCCTCGGAGGCGTGGGACATCGCGACCACGTCGAGCGACGACGACGAGGCCGATCGCCGCGCGCTCGCCCGCCTCGAGGGCGCGCAGCCAGGCGCGGGCGAGCTGAACCTCGCACAGCTCGAGCACCGTCAGCGCGAGCAGCTCCTCGCCGAGCGTGCGGGTCGCCGCGAACGGCTGATCCAGCTGAATCGGCAGCGCGAGCAGGACGAGCCCGCATGACGCAGACGACGCGCACGCTCGAGGAGTCCCGCGAAGACGCTCGCGTCGACGCGATCCTCGTGGGCACGCAGAACCGCGAGCGCGTCGCGCATCGCCTGCTTGCCGTCGACGTGCATGCGATCCCCGAGACGACGATCGCGCGCCTCCACGCCGAGGCGAGGGTGCGCGCGGCCGACCGCTTCCACGAGGGCGGCGTCGTCGAGCCGGACGAACGATCACTCGACGAGCTCGCGGTGCGCATGCTCGAGCGGGCGATCCTCGTCGAGGCGTGCGTCGTCGCGGGCGCTTCGCGCATGCCGCTCTTCAGCTCGATCGACGACGTCGAGCGCCTCGACGCGAACGACCTCGCCACGCTCGTCGAGGCCTTTCGCGTCGCCGCGCAGCGGGCCGGCGTCATCCCGGCCGACGACGAGGCCGACCTCGAGCAGCTCGTGCAACGCGTCGCGAGGCGCCGAGCCGTCGACCACCTCCGCGCAAGACACTCGGACCTCGTGACGTTCTACGGCCTGCGCTCGGCGCGCGAGGCCAGCTCGCTCCAGACGCTCTACTTCGCGACCTGCCATCGAGGCCCGACCGCATGACGACGACGCCCCCCACGCCCCAGCGCGGCAAGCCATCCGAGGTCGATGTGTCCTCGCTCGGCCTGCGCCTGCGAATCAGCTCGCTCGTCGAGACCGACCTCGACGCCTGCCGCATCGAGGGGCACCGCCAGGTCGAGCGCCTCGTCGGCAAGGGCACGCCGATCCCAGGCGATCACCCGCTGCGCGCGCAGCTCCTCGACCGCGCGATCTCGCGCAGCATCGTCGCGCGGGCCGTCGAGGTCGTCGCGCCCGATGGCTCGATCGCGCGCTTCGCACCGCGCGTGGAGGATCTCGGCGCGTGGCCTCCGCACGTCGTCGACACGCTCGTGCGCCTGTACGAAGAGCACCTCGAGCGTGAGGCCGGCGCATCGCGGCCCGACCCCGCGCTCGCATCGCAGACGGTCGAAGCGATCCTCGCGCTCGACGAGGGCGACGAGAGCTTCGCGGACTACGACGCGCGCGGGTGCGCGGTGATCGCGCGGGCCCTCGCGAACGAGCTGCGCGCGCTCCTCGCGTCGGACAGGCCAGCGGCCGACCTCGAGGCGCTGCGCGAGCGGATCGCAGAACGCCGCAAGCCCCTCGTGATCGAGGCCACCGCCCAGGGCATCCCGTCGGCCGACGAGGCGAGCCCGTGACCTCCGAGGAAGTGCTCGCGCAGCTCCGGGCCCGCGTGCGCCCCGTCCTCGTCGACAACCCGGCCGAGCCCGGCGCGAAGGTCGGGGTGCGCTGCCTCTCGGGCCGGGCGCTCGACGACCTCGAGCTCGCGCTCGTGAAGGACGCCAAGGCTGCGATCGCGCGCGGCCGCAACGTCACGCGCGAGGCGCTCGCGGTCGAGCGCCGGCTGCGCGTGGTCGCCGCGCAGCTCCTCGACGCGAGCACCGTGGACGAACCACGAGCCTCGCCGCGCTACTCGCTCGAGGAGCTCCGCGCGATGGCGCCCGAGGAGCGAGCCCAGCTCGAGGCCCTCGTCGAGGCGCACGGCCACATCCCCGGGCCGAGCGCCGACCTCGTCGGCCCGATCGGGGGCGCATGAGCGAGGCCGAGCGGCTGCGAGACGACGCGCTTCGCGCGCAGCTCCGCGTCGTGTCCGCGCCGCTGCCGTTCGTGGCCGACGTGTTCGCCGGCGTGCGCGCCCTGGGCGACGAGCGTCTCGCCGAGCTGCGCGTCGAGGCCCTGCGGGCGGTGCGGGCGCTCGGCCTCGAGGCGATGCCCTGGGCGAGCTCGCGGGCGCTCGTCGGTCGCGTCGTCGCCGCGTCCCTCGTCGACCCGATGACGCTCGACGAGGCCCAGCCGTCGCCCCTCGTCGCCGAGGGCGACGTTCGCTTCTACGACGACGCGGCGCTCGACGCGCTGCTCGCCGTCTACACGCGCCACGTCGGCGCGCTCGCTCGAGGAGGCCCGCATGTCCCGTGACCTGAGAATCCGTGTCCGCACCATCGGCGCCGAGACCGCGCGGAACGCGCTGCGCGGCATCGTGCGGGAGACGACCGCGAGCAACGCTGCGCGCATGCGCGGCGCGCGGCAGGTGACGAGCGCTGTTGTGAACGGGGCGCGCGCCGAGGAGCGGGCGGTGGCCACGGCCCTGCAGCGCGAGGCGGCGGCGGCGCAGCGCACCTCGAGCGCACGACAGCGCACCGCCAGGCAGGCGAGCGACGAGGGCATCCGGCAGGCACGGCGCGAGGCCGACGGCGTGATCCGTGAGCAGCGGCGCGTCGAGCGGAACCGGCCCCGTCGCGGCGGGAGTGGTGCGGGCGGTGGTGGCGGTGGCGGGCTCGGGGGCGTCGTCGGCGCCGGTGTCATGGGCGCGGCGAACGCAGCGGCTGGCGTCGTCGACCGCTACGCGGGCGCGGGCGGTGTGCGCTCTCGTGAGCAGCTCCTCGCCGAGCGCGCCGACCGACGGCAACGGCTGATCCGGCTGAATCGACAGATGGGCGGCGAGCGCGGTGGGTGGCGCGACATCGACCGCCAGATCCAGGAGACCGCGGCGCGCACGGGCATCCCGCAGGACGAGCTCATGCGCGGCATCGAGACCGCGCAAGCTCGCTTCACGAGCGCGCCCGAGGTGATTCAGAACCTCGATCAGTATGCGCGCGTCTCGCAGGCCACCGGCGCGAGCACCGAAGACGTCGTGGCTGCGATGGGCAACGCTCGCAACGCCTACGGCCTGACGGCCGAGCAGATGCCGCAGGCCCTCGCGATGATGGTCGCCGCTGGCAACGCGGGCTCGATCGATGCGGGCGAGCTCGCGTCGAGCTTCGGCCCGGCCCTCGGAACGATCCAGCGCGGGACGCAGATGGGCGGGCTCGAGGGCCTGCAGCAAACGCTCGGCGTCGCCGAGGTCATGGGCGCAGGCGGCCAGAGCGCATCCGAGTCGGCCACGATGTCCGCGCGCTTCGTCGAGGCCCTCAACACCCGCTCGACGCAGACGGCGCTACGCCGCGCGGGCGTCAACGTGCTCGACGAGAACGGGGCGATGCGACCCATGGAGCAGATCGTGGCGGACATGGCCGGATCTCGCCTCGCGACGTCGCCTCGAGCGATGCAGGACGCGTTCGTCAACGTGAACGCGCGCGACGCGGCCGGCGTGCTCATGAGCCAGTTCAACCAGAACCCCGACGAGGTCCGCGGCCTCTTCGCGGCGAACGCCCAGGCGGGCGAGAGCTTCGTCAACCAGACCGTGGACGAGATGAACGCCGACCCGAGCGCCGACTTCATGCGCCAGGGCATCAAGCAGGAGCAGGCACTCGTCGAGGGCGGCCAAGAGGCGCAGCTCATGACGACGATGACCGACCTCGCCACGCAGATGACGACGCTCACGACGCAGTATCCGCTCGCGTCCGAGGCCCTCGGCGTGTTCACCGCGGGCCTACAGCAAGCAGGCGGCCTCCTCGCGCTCGTCTCGGCGCTCGGCGGTGGCGGTGGCGTCGGCAGCGTGCTTGGAGGCGGCGCGCTCACGGGTGGCGGCGCGGCGGCGGGAGGGCTCGGCCTCGCGGGCGCACTCCCGCTTCTTCTCGGCGGCGGCGCCATCCTCGGCGGGCTCGGGGCCGGTGTGGTCGAGTACCGGAAGAACGCGGCCGAGACGGACCGACGCGCGAGCGGCGAGGCGTACCTCGCGGCCAACCCCGGCGCGGTCACGCCCGAGACGATCGCGAACGTGACCGGCGATGCGCGGCATCTCTCGCCGGAAGCGCGTCGCCAAGGGTCGATGGTGGCCATGGGCCGATCGCGTGACGCGACGATGCGCGAGATCATGGGCGGCCCTGCCGCGCCCGCGCAGATCGTTCCCACCACGCAGTTCACGGACGCGATCACGCAGGCCGTGCGCGCCGGCATTGACGGGCGCGAGACGGGACAGGACCGGAACGGCCGCACGCAGTCTGGCCGGCACGTCTCGCACGCGCGGTGAGCGCTACTCGTCGCGCTCGCGATCGCTCTGTGCGGCCAGCTCGAGGAGCGCGCGATCGCGATCGTTCATCGCGACGCCCGACGAGCTCGACGAGGGCGACGACGCACGCTTGCGGCGCGAGGGCTCGGCGAGGGCGAGCTTCTCGAGGCGCTCGAGGCGTTCGTCGAGGGACACGGCGCGCGCCTCCACGGTGTTCATGAAGCGGCCGACGCGGCGCCAGAAGAGGAACGCCACGACGAGCGGCAGGAGCCACGAGAGGAGGTCGAAGAGGCCGAGGGCTGCGAGCATGGTGGTCTCCGGTCAGAGCGTGCCCACTGCGGGCACGCAGAGTCATCGCGTCGAGGCTCGGCGCTTCTTCGTCGGCAGGGTCGCCTCGAGCGCGTCGGCGAGGTCGTGGCGCCCGGTACGACGCAGTTCCTCGACGGCGGCGCGTAGCGTCGAGACGTCGGGCACCGTGACAGGCGTCACGCGTTGCACCTCGTGGGGCGCGTCCCCCTGCGTTTCTGGGCCCACGCGAGATGCCTTGTCGACGTCCGTTCGCGTGATTCCCTGACGTTCCTCGACGGGGCTGCGCTTCGAGTCCCGTCCACCCCGCTTCAAGACCCCGCAGAAATGCGGGGTTTTGTCGTTTCTGGACGGCTCGTACCAAGGGCCCCTGGGTGGGCTCGGGCATTCCGTTGAGCACCCGTCGGGGGTGGTGGCCTCGGTCTTGTCGAGCGTTCGGCCGACGATCGCGTCGTTGGGGGTGCGGCCCGGGGCCGTCCGCGGGGATCGGGCGGCGCGCTGCGGGTCGGCGCCCGATGGGCCGACTTCGCGCTCAAGATCGCTCGGATCACGACCGATCGCGACGATGTGCCGACGGTCCTGATCATCGATGACAGCGCCCTTCTGCGCCAGGTCACCCGCGAGGCGGTCGAGAAGGGCGGCCTCTTCGATCACTTCCTCGCGGCGAGCGACGGCTTCTCGGGGTTCCGGTCGCTCGTGTCGGAGAAGCCGGACCTCGTCATCTGCGACCTCAACATGCCCGGCGCGGGGGGACGCACGTTCCTCGAGCTCCGGAAGCAGCACGCGCGCCTCCTGCGCATCCCGGTCATCGTCCTCACGTCGGACGCGGACGAGGGGCACAAGGCCGATCTCCTCGAGGCGGGCGCCTCGGACTACGTGGTGCGGCCGTTCCATCCCCGCGAGCTCGTGGCGCGCGTGCGCCTGCACCTGCGGCTCAAGCAGGTGCAGGAGGAGCTCGCAGTGGCCAACGAGCGCCTGCTCGCGCTCTCGCGGACCGATCCGCTCACGGGCCTCCTCAACCGACGGGCCCTCGACGAGGCGATGACCGTGGAGGTCTCGCGCTCGCAGCGCTACGGCGCGCCGCTCTCGATCGCGCTGCTCGACGTCGATCACTTCAAGCGCGTCAACGACACGCACGGACACACGGTCGGAGACGAGGTCCTGCGCGCGGTCGCGCGCATCGTGGAGCAGGGCCTTCGCAAGACCGATCTCGCCGCGCGCTATGGCGGTGAGGAGATCGTCATCGTCATGCCGCACACCGACATCCAGGGGGGCGCGGAGGTGGCCGAGCGCTTCCGGAGCGCGATCGCGCAGGCAGAGCATCGCGCGGGCGCGCACGCGTTCTCCGTCACCGCGAGCTTCGGTGTGGCCGGGATGATGGGCAGCACGGGGCCCCGAACGGCCGACGAGCTCGTGGCCATGGCGGACACCGCGCTCTACCGGGCCAAGCGCGAGGGCCGCGATCGCGTGGTGGTCGCGGGGATCTCGCGTCTCGACTCGCAGCGCCCCACGCGCCGGCCGCCCACGAAGCCCCTCGCGGCCTGACGCAGTGTTGCTGCGCCTTCGCGCTGCAGGGGGAGCAACTCGACGCGGCCTCGAAGGCCGATCCCAATGCTGGGCACATCAAGACCGTGAGCCCCGCCGACATCGACCTCGCCCGCCAGCCGGGCAACAGCCCCGAGCAGATCTCGCGGGGGAATCGCGATCACCCAGCTTTGTGGTGGACGATCTGCCCGACTACTTGGGCTGCGGGGTGCTCGCGCTCGGAGCCGTGCACTTCGTGTGCGGGCACTGCGGCGAGGACCGGCTCGTGGGGCTCTCGTGCAAGGGCCGAGGCTTCTGCCCGCGCTGCATGGGCCGAAGGATGACGGAGATGGCGCGCCACTGGGTGAGCGCCGTGCTGCCTCGCGTACGCGTACGACAATGGGTGCTCTCGCTCCCCTTCGAGCTGCGCGTACCGCTCGCCTACCACCACGACCTCACGCTCGCGGTTCACGGCGTTGCCGCGCGCGTGATCGAGGCCTGGTATCGCGACAAGGGCCGCGAGTTCGGCATCGCCGACGGACGTAGGGCCAGCATCACCGCCGTGCAGAGGTTCGGGAGCGACCTCGCGCTGAACGTTCACTTCCATTCGCTCTCCGTGGACGGTGTGTACGACGCGCTCGGTGCCTTCACACCCATCGAAGCGCCGGACGGGCTCGAGACGCTCTGCACGACCATCGCCGAGCGCGTGCAGAAGCTCCTCGAGCGCAGAGCCGTCGAGCATGACAGTTCCGCGGAGCAGGCCCTCGCACAGGCCCTCTCTCGTTCGGCTGCACGCCGCGGCACTAACAAGCACGCTCCCCAAGGCACCGATTCCGACCACGACGGCGAGCCCGATCGGAAGCTGAAGACAAGAGTGGACGGCTTCGATCTGGAGGCCACGACCGAGAGGCTGACTCAGCGAGTCAGCCGCGAGTCGTAGTGCGGGGTTTGGGGGCGGCGTCCCCAAGCACGCCGCGCCTGCGCGGCGAACAGACCAGTGCGCGCCGAGGACCGCGAGCGCCTCGAGAATCTGTGCCGCTATCTCCTGCGCCCCCCTCTGGCGGATCGACGACTGCGCCTTTTACCTGCCGAGCAGGTGGCCCTCGAGCTCAAGAGCCCCTGGAGAGACGGCACGGCGTGGCTCTCGATGGGCGCCGACACCTTCTTGGAGAGGTTGTGCTCGCTCGTGCCCAGACCGCGCACCAACCAGGTGCTCTATTTGGCGAGGGGTGCTCGCAGCGCACTCCGCGCGCCGCCCGCGCGTGGTGCCCGAGCGCGACGACGAAGAACGGCAACGCCCTCGCAACGCGACGTCTTGTGAACTCATGAAGCATGGGCTGGCAGTGCAGGCGCGGACACCGCGCGCAAGGTGAGCGAAGCGAACCGAGCACCGGGAGCAAATGGTGCTCGCGTGCCCCTGCGGCCACCGCATGCTCCGTCGTTGGTTCGCGGCTGACCGCCGCGAACGACGTGGCGACTATCTTCGATCGCAAGGGCTTGGCCCGTCTGCTCCGCGCCAAGGGCCTGCCTCACTCGAGCCGATCCGTCCCGCCAGAGGGCCACCGCAGCAAGGCTTCGACTTCGGCCCGTGAACGCCGCCGCGGTGCGAGGGGCGCGTGCCAAGGCACAGGTGCGCCCGGAGCACGGCCGCGGGCGCCAAGACCCCGGCGACGGCCCCTCTTGCGAGCCCACGAGACCGCCGGACGGCGCTCGTTGACGCCCCGCACCACCCGGTGAGAGCCTTCCTCGAGGTGCATCACGACCGTGGAGAGGCTCCTGTCACCATCGGGGGTGCGGTTCGTACGGACTACGATCTCGTCGAGCGCGGCCCCTGACCGCGTTTCGAACCAACGAAGGATGACCATGCGCTCGACTCGATTCACGCTTCTCTTGACCGTGTTGGCTGCTTGCAGCACGCCAGTGCCCGTGCGGCCGCCCGACGCGACTTCACCCGCCGATGCGTTCACACTCAGCCTGGACGCACCCGGCGTCGACGCGCCGAGCCTGGACGCACCGGCCGTAGATGCCGTCTCGAGCGTCGATGCCTTCCGCGCCGACGCTGGCCCGCGGGTCTGCGACCCCCGGTCTGCGTTCGGCATGCCGACCCTCCTGGCGGTCGTCAATTCCGCGGCAGTGGATACGGGCGCGACGCTCAGCGCCGACGAACGCACGATCTACTTCAGTTCCAACCGAGATGGAACGCACGACGTCTGGGTCGCCAATCGTACGGACCGCTTCGAACCCTTCGCGGAGCCCAGCTCGCTCCCAGATACGTACGACGCCGAGGGAGCGGAGCTTCACCCGCACCTCACGCCCGATGGGATGCGACTCCTCTTGGCCGTCTACCGCCCCGGAGGGGTGACAGCCGACTACGACATCTGGCTCACGAGCAGGACCGTCGCGGGCGGTGCGTTCTCCCCGCCGGTCTCAGCCAGCGGGCTGAACTCAGGTGCGTACGAGCTCAACCCGTTCGTGTCCGGGGGATTCGTTTGGTTCATGTCGGATCGTGAACGTGGTGCGGGAAACTACGACATCTTTCGTGCCGCCGACGGCGCGACCTTTGGCGCGCCTGAGCCCGTGCCCGAGCTCGTTTCGGCTACGAGTGACGGGAATCCGGTGCTCTCGAGTGATGGCCTCACGATCTACTTCTCGAGTGATCGAAGTGGATCGATGGGGGATGTCGATGTCTGGGTCGCGCACCGCTCCACCCCTTCCGGAACCTTCAGCGACATTGCGCTGGAACCCGCGGTCAACTCGACCGGCCCCGATCGACCGAGTTGGCTGTCGCCGGATGGTTGCCGCCTGTACCTCTACAGCGAGCGCGCGGGGAGTGCGGATTTCGATCTCTACGTCGCGGAGCGATGAGCAAGTGTTCGTGCGCCCCGCACTGCCGAAAGGCCACATGACCAAACACGCTGTCGCTCTCTCGGCCCTCGCCCTCGTTGCTTGCAGCACACCGGTGCCGCCTCCCGACGCGACTTCGCCCGCCGGTGCGTTCACATTCAGCCTGGACGCACCCGGCGTCGACGCGCATGGCCAGGATGCCGTCTAGTTTGGAGCGTCGATGCGGTGTCGAACGCTGACACCGGGCGCGAAACGCCGCGTTGCCGCGAGCCCACGACCTGGGGCTATCGCTCGTCCTGCGTCTCGACAGCACAGACGACGACGGTGGCATCGCGCTCTCGCGAAACGAGCTGTCGGTGGTCTTCGGGAGTGAGCGGAGTCCGACCGCAGGTCGTGCAGACCTTTGGGCCGCGGTGCGCGAACGGGTCGACCCGCCGTTCGAGGCCGCGGCATCGACGCGTTCGTGATGGCCTTCGCCCCCCGAGCGCGGCCGGGCGCGAATGCGCGAGCCGCAGTCATCCCCCGCACCGGTAGCTGATTGCTGATTCATCGAGGAGGCCGAACATGAAGAAGAGCATCGGTGTGGTCGTGCTTCTCGCTCCTGTAGCTCGCCCGTACCGGCCGGACACGGGCATGGAGCTACGAGCTCCGCGCCCGACACGGGTGAGTCGTCCCCGGACGCGCCCTCGCGCGATGCATTCGCGATCGATGCCCCGATCGCTACGGATGCCACGACCGTCGACGCGGGTCCGAGGCGATGCGAGAGCGGAAGCGAGTTCGGCACACCGAGATGGGCGCGCTCGATCCCGGAGGCGCAGATAGCAGCACCGCTTCGCTCACGGCCGACCAGCTGCAGATCGCGTTCGTCTCGGTTCGCGCCCCCAACGCTGGCGGTCGCGACATCTGGGCCGCCGAACGAACGAGTCCGACGGGCACGTTCGGGACGCCGCATCGATTCGACGGGCTCGCGACCGCGTACCACGAGACCGAGCCCGCGTTCGATGAGACGGGACTCGACCTGTTTTTCCGGCGAGACAACTCCGGCGAAGCAGACCTCATGTTCGGACACCGATCGAGCTCGGCCGTCGCGTTCGACAGCTCCGCCGCTGTCACGGCCACCTCGACGACCGCCGCTGAAGTCTCCCCGTTCGTGACCGCGAACGCGCTCTACTTCGCACGAGAGACCGGAGGAGGCCTTGGACGCAAGATCTGGCGCACGACGCGTGTCGGCTCGACGATCGGAACGCCAGAGCGAGTCGCGGAGCAGTTGGGGAGCAACTCTCCAACTCGACGCTCCCCAAGCCTCGCTCTCTCGCGCGCTCCTGGGGTCTGCTTCGCAGACCCCGCCGCGAGGCGTCCCAGGCGACCCGCTGCGCCGATTCGTTCTCGGTCTCTCAGCTCCCGCGGTACGTCGAGTACCCGAAGGGGCTGAGCAAGAGCGGCACGTGGTAGTGCTCGTCCGTTCGCTCGACGACGAAGACGATCTCCACGTGCGGGTAGAACGAGCGCCGACCGTCGATCGCGAAGTAGGGATCGAGATCGAAGCGGATGCGGTAGGTGCCCGAGGTGAGGGAGCCTGGCGCGAGCAGCTGCGAGCAGCGTCCGTCTGCGTCGGTCTCGCCGTGCGCGAGGTGCGCGAACGCGCCGCCCTCGAGGCGCTCGAGGCGCACGGGGACTCCGCGCGCGGGCTTGCCCAGCGAGACGTCGAGGACGTGGGTGGTGATGGGGCTTCGTGCGGTCATGCGGAGAGCTTCTCCAGTCGGATCTTGGTGATCTTGCCCTGCTCGCCCTGCGCGACGCGGATCTCGGTCTCGGCGTCGTTGGGCATGCGCGCCTCGAGGAGCGCGAGCATCTCGGCCGCCGTCTTGCCCGTCGCGCACACCACGAAGATGTGTCCGAAGCGGGCCTCGTAGCGGACGTTTCCGTCGCGCAGCGCCACCAGCGTCTCCTCGCTCGCGGCGGCGGCTCCCGCTTGCTCTCCCGCCGACCAGGTCGCGGTCGACGCGAACTTCTTGCGGAGCTCGTCCATGTTCGCGCCGATGCGCGGGTGGTGCGTGAGCGCCTCGAGCACGTCGTCGCGCGAGGCCGAGGCCCACACCTCGTCGGCGGCGCGGAGGAGGGCCTCGCGCGAGCCGAACGGGCGCCTCGCCAGCATGCCCTCGACCCAGCGCGCGGCGCCGCAGCAGCGCGTGAGCATGGCGCGCGCGGCGGCCTCGCTCGCGGCATCGAGCACCGCGCTCGGATCGCTCACGAGCGCGCGCCCCACGCCCGCAGCCGGCTCACGCCACCGTCGGGGAACACGTCGAGGCGGAGGTGGGTGAAGGGGCCCTTCGCCGAGAGCTCGTCGCGGAAGAAGTGCCGCGTCGAGGCCGAGAGCTTCGTCTCGCCGATCACCGTGGTCCACGCCGCCTCGCCGCCGCCGTAGCTGCCGACGGGCACGAGATCGGTGATCTTCGCGCCCGGCGCGTGGATGCCGCGCAGCGCGAAGCGATCCGGGTAGTTGCCCTTGAAGTGGTTGGTGTCCACCTCCACGAGCCCGAGCGATCCGGGCGCGCCGAGGCGCACCAGGATCCAGTCGTGGCCGGGCAGGCGCTTGCGACGGGTCTCCCAGCCACCGCCCATGTTCACGGCGCGACCAGGCGCGATGAGGTTGTTCATCGGGCCGAAGAACGAGTCGCTGCACGCGAGCGCCAGCGCGCCGTTGCGCACCGACGCGAGGTCGACCTCGCCCGCGCGGAGGCGAGGCTTGGTCTCGTCGTCGATCTCGGTGCGCTCCCAGTCCGGATCGGCCGCGCCCCACACCTTGAAGCGCGCCACCCCGCCGTCGGGATAGATGCGAAGCCTGAGGTGCGTGTAGGGCTCGCTCGCGGAGATCGCGAAGAGGTTCTGCGAGCCAGGGCGCAGCGGCGACTGCGGCAGGATCTCCGTCCAGCTCGCGGCCTCGAGGCTCGCCACGTCCGCGTCGAACGGCGCCCGCGTCGCCTCGAGCGAGGCATACGGCGGGTGATTGCCGAGGAAGTGGTTCGTGTCGATGTCGACCGCCTTCACCACGCCGCGCACGCCGAGGCGCACGATGCACCAGTCGTGGCCCGGCCCGCGCTTGCGGCGGCTCTCCCAGCCATCCATCCACTTGCCGCGGTCGGTGTACTCGTCCGGCAGGAACACACCGCGCCCCGGCTTGAGCATGTTCTCCATGCCCGCGAAGAAGTCGTCGCTGCACGCGAGGGCGCGTCCGCCCATGTCCTCGGCTGCGAGATCGATCAGGCCGACGAATGCGGCGCCACCCAGGTCTTTGCTCATGTCTTCGTTCCTCGAGAGTGGTCGAGAGTGCCAGTCGAGAGTGTCGGTCGAGACTATCAGTCAGCGTGCCAGTCGAGCGTGCCAGTCAGCGTGCCAGTCAGCGTGCCAGTCGAGCGTGCCAGTCGAGCGTGCCAGTCGAGCGGGCCAGTCGAGCGAGCGCTCGTCGGCTCGCCGTCAGTCGTGAGAGAGCAGCGCCCGCCCGTGTCCTGGTCGCAGTGTGCCGTCCTCGAAGATGACCCGCCCGCGGAGCCACGTGTGGGTCACCCGCCCGCGGAGCGCGCGTCCGAGGTAGGGAGAGACCTTGTGGCGGAAGCGCAGGTCGGCCTCCGAGACGGGGAAGGACGCGTCCGGATCGAACACGCAGAGATCGGCGTCGAGGCCTCGCGCGATGCGGCCCTTCGTGGACCCGAGGCCGGCCAGGCGCGCGGGCTCTTCGCTCATGCGACGCACGACGTCGGTCAGCGCCAGCTCGCGTCGCTGCGCCTCGGTCCACACCGAGGGCAGGCCCAGCGAGAGCGATGCGATCCCGCCCCACGCGCCGCAGAAGTCGCCGCCCTCACCCGTCGGCAGAAGCGGCTTCTTGAGGTGTGGCGTGCACGGCGAGTGATCGGAGGTCACCAGATCGATCACGCCCTCGCGAACCCCCTGCCAGAGCAGCTCCCGGTTGGCGGCCTCGCGGATGGGCGGGGCGCACTTGTACTGGGTGGCGCCGCGGGGGACCTCTTCGGCCGAGAGACAGAGATAGTGCGGGCAGGTCTCGACGGTGAACGGCAGACCCTCGTCCTTGGCGGCACGGATCATCGGCAGGGCGGTGCCGGAGCTCAGGTGCACCACGTGCACGTGGCAGCGTGTCTCGCGACAGAGGCGAATGACCATCTCGATGGCCTCGTCCTCGAACGCGTTCGGTCGCGAGGCGAGGTAGCTCGCGTACTCCGCCGGATCACCCGAGTCGCAGGCCGGGACGGCCACGCCGGCGCGCGTCGCCGACAGCTCGAGCTCCGCGTGCACGAGGAGGGGGATGCCCGCGTCGCGCAGGATGGGCATCGCGGCGCGCAGGTGCTCCTCGCGCGAGGCCGGAAAGTCGTCGATGCCCGAGTGGCAGAGGAAGCACTTGGCCCCGAGCATCCCGCGCGAGGCCATCGCCGCGAGCTCGCCCCCTGTCCCGGAGCCGGAATTGGCCGGGACGACGCCGCCCCAGAAGCCCACGTCCACGCAGAGGAGGTCCTTCACCGCGGCGAGCTTCTCGTCGAGCGCCGCGAGCGAGGTCGTGACGGGGATGCAGTTGAGCGGCATGTCGACGAGCGTCGTCACGCCTCCCGACGCGGCGGCCGCCGTCGCGGTCTCGAACCCCTCCCACTCGGTGCGGCCGGGCTCGTTCATGTGCACATGCGAGTCGACGAGGCCGGGCAGGAGCACGCCCTCGAGGTCGATCACGGGCAGCGGGGAGGACGCGTCGATCGCGGCGGGGGCGAGGACGTCGGCGATGCGCGCGTCTTCGACGACCACCACCGCGGGGCGGAGCGCGCGATCGACGAGCACGCGGTCGGAGCGGAGCGCGAAGCGCGAGGGACTCATGGGCGCGCTGAGCATCGCACGAACGGGCGACGCGGATGGAGCGCGAACGACCGTCGGGAGGTGGTGAGCCGCCGCGCGCTCGCAGCAGCCCGTGCCGTCGTCAATTCGTGTGGGCGCCCTGATCGATCCAGCGCTGGAGCGTCTCGCGCTCCTCGTCGGTCATCTCCGTCTTGTTCGCGAGCGGCATCGTGCGGGCCTCGCACGCGCGGAGGCGAATGCGGGGCGCGTACGCCACGATGCTCGCGGGCGAGTCGAACATCACGCCGTTGGGGGCGCTGTGGAACACGTCGTCGGTCGGTGTGGCGGAGTGACACTGTCGACAGCGACGCGCGAGGATGTCGTTGGCCTCGGCGAAGGCCACGGGCGGGCCGCTCACCTCGGGGCGCGGTGCGGGCCACGTGACGAAGACGACCATCGCGAACGCAGCGGTTGCGGGCGCGAAGGCCCACCACGCCGTCTGCTGGCGCTCGATCGTGATCATCAGGTGGCGCACCGAGGCGCCGATCACCGCGAGCCCGCACAGGATCGCCCAGTTCAGCGGGTGATCGAACGCGAAGCTGAAGTGGTTCGAGATCATCGTGAACAGCACGGGGATGGTCACGTAGCTGTTGTGGAGGGAGCGCTGCTTGGCGGCGGCGCCCTCGGCCCAGTCGGGCTCCTCGCCCGCGAGACGCTTCGCGATCATCCGTCGCTGCGCCGGCAGGATCCGCACCCACACGTTGCAGATCATGATCGTGCCGATCATCGCGCCGGTGTGGATGAACGCCGCGCGACCGGGGAACACCGAGCAGTAGCCATAGATCGCGCCCACGAGCCCGAGCACGGACACGACGAGCGCGAGCGTCGGCTGCGACTTGCCGATGAGGCGCCAGAGGGTGTCGTAGAGAAACCACGCGGCCACGAGGGAGCCGAGCGAGACCGTGTAGGCGACGTGTGGGTGGGTGAGCGGGATGCGCGTCGGGCCCATGAGGGCCATGCCGCCGCCGGTCCAGTAGACGAGGAGCAAGAGCAGGAAGCCGCTCACGTAGGTGAGGAGGGCCTCGTACTTGAACCAGTGGAGGTTCGGCGGGAGCTTCGTCGGCTTCTGCTTCTCGACTCGGTAGAAGAAGCCGCCGTGGACCATGTAGGTCTCACCGTCCACGGACGGGCTCTCCTTGGCGCGCTCGGGTGGCAGGGGCTCGAAGCTGAAGTCGAGCCACACGAAGTAGAACGAGGTGCCGATCCACATGATGCCGGCGATCAGGTGGAAGAGACGCAGACCGTAGTGGAGCCACTCGTCGAGCACGGGCGGATGGTAACGCGGCGGCATCGACGGAGGTGCCCTCCTCGGGCCGGAGCTCGGGCTGGCCGGCTCGAGACCGATGCGCTTCCTGCCCGCCGGGCAGGTCGAGGGCGAGACAGGCGCCGGGCTCCCATCGGGTCGATGCCCCAATTCGCTGTCGTGGTTGTGTCTCGCGCGCTCAATCTTTGCGTGGGAGGAGCCGATCACGCTCCGCGCGCAATGGGATACGCTCGGTCCTCCATGAGCTCGGCGGGAGACGCAGGCATCCTCGCGCTCTTCGAGGCGACCCCGACGCCGGGGTATCTCACTCGCTGGGATGGCGCGGAGTTCGTGCTCGTCGCGATCAACGAGGCCGCGCGCGCCAAGACCCGCCTGCCAGAGTCGATGATCGGTCGGCCCCTCTCGCCCCTCTACGCCAATCAGCGCGAGACGATGGAGGCGGCGGTCCAGGCCCATCGCGAGAAGCGCCGGATCGTCCGCGAGCTCGACGTGAGACCTCAGCACCGCGCAGAGGTGAGCCTGCGTCTCCGGCTCACGTTCGTGCCGGTCGAGCCCGACTTGCTCGCGGTCTTCAGCGAGGATGTGTCCAGCCCCGATCGCGTGGAAGGCGCGCTCCGCGACTCGGAGGCTCGCAACGCGTCGATCATCGCCGCCACCAGGGAGGCCGTGCTCGTGCTGGATCGGCAGGGGACGATCCTCCTCTGCAACGCCGCCGCGGCGACGACGTTCGGGACCCCCGAGGGCGCCATGCTCGGACGCGAGCCGGAGGCGATCGGACGGTGGGCGCTCCGCGACGGAAGGACCGAGCTGCCTTGGCGCGAGGCGCTGCGGACCGGGGGCGACGTCGAGGCGATCGCCCTGGCCTTCGAGTCGGAGCGAGGGGAACGACGCACGCTGCGGGCGAGCGCGAGGCCCATCTTCGACGCCACGACCGCGGCGGTGACGTCGGTCGCCTGCACCATGACGGATGTCACCGCCCTCGAGGCCACGGTGGCGGCGCTCCGCGAGAGCGAGTCGAAGTACCGGCTGATCCTAGAGTCGACGGGAGAAGGCGTGTGGGCGGTCGGTCGCGACGGAAGGACCCGGTTCGCCAACGGACGCATGGCCTCGCTGCTCGGGGTCCCGCTCGAGGAGCTGGAGCGCAGGAGCGTCCTCGAGGTGATCCCGGCCGAGCAGGCGGAGCTCTTTCGTGCGCGGATGGACCGCCGCCTCGCTGGCGTCTCCGAGACGTTCACGTTCGTGATCGAGCGACCCGACGGGACACGCGTGCACACGGCGGCGACGGGCTCGCCGGTGTGGGAAGACGGCCGCGTCACGGGCTCGGTCGCGATGTTCCGTGATCTCACGGCCATTCGCGACGCCGAGGAGGCCGCCAGGCGCAGCGAGCAGATGCTCGAGTCGGCCCTCGCCGCGGGCAAGCTCGGAGTGTTCGAGTTCGACCTCGACACCCTCGAGGGCCACTGGTCACCGCACCTCACCGACATGCTCGGCGCGCAGCGGACGCCTGGGGTCGAGGCCTACCTCGAGCTCGTCCACGCCGACGATCGCGCGAGGGTCTGCTCGCGGCGACGATCAGCGCGCCGCAGTCGTCGTTCGACACCGAGTACAGGGTCGTTCCTCGCGAGAACGAGGTTCGGTGGGTGCGCGTGACCGGCCGCTTCGAGCAGAAGGACGGGCACCGACGCCTCCTCGGTGCGATCGCCGACGTGTCCGAGCGCCGCACGCTCGAAGAGGCCCTCTCGCGCTCGCAGCGGCTCGAGAGCCTGGGACGCCTCGCAGGAGGCGTGGCGCACGACTTCAACAACCTGCTCACCGTGATCATGGCGTCGCTCTCGCTCGCTGGCGACGAGCTCCAGAGCGGGCCCGCGAAGGCGGAGCTCTCGACGGCCCGCAGCGCCGCCGATCGGGCGCGCGAGCTCACGCGTCAGCTCATGGCCTTTGCGCGACGGCAGGTCGTCGAGCTGTCGGTGGTGGAGCTCCACGCGCACCTGGGTGAGCTCGGGCCCATGCTGCGCCGGCTCCTCGGGGAGGATGTGGAGCTCGTGCTCCGCCTCGATCCCGACGCGGGCGCCGTGCGTGTGGACGCATCGCAGATCGAGCAGGTGCTCGTGAACCTCGCCGTGAACGCACGCGAAGCCATGCCGCGCGGTGGACGCCTCGAGATCGAGACCGCCGCCGAGGTGATCGACGCGGCGCGGGGCGCGAGCCTCGACGTGGCCGAGGGGAGCTACGTGGTGATCCGTGTGCGCGACACGGGCATGGGCATGGATGAGCACACGCGCGCTCGCGCGTTCGATCCGTTCTTCACCACCAAGGCAGACGGCACCGGCCTCGGGCTCGCGAGCGTCTTCGGCATCGTGCGGCGCCTGAGCGGCGCGATCGTGCTGGACAGCGAGCTCGGTCGCGGCACGGAGGTCTCCGTCTATCTGCCGCGCGTCGAGGAGCACGTTCGCCCGAGCGCGGAGGCGCCCCGCGCGGCGGCGCACGGTGCCGGGCAGCGCATCCTCCTCGTCGAGGATGACGATCTCGTGCGCAGCGCAGGCGCACGGATCCTCGCTCGCCTCGGGTACCGAGTGGAGGTCGCCGCGCACGGCGCGCAGGCCCTCGAGATCCTGGCCGCTGCGAGCACCCCGTTCGACCTCCTCATGACCGACATGATCATGCCGGGAATGACGGGGGTGGAGCTCGCGGACGAGGTTCGCCGCATCCAGCCCGGCATCGCAGTGCTCGTCGTGTCGGGATATGCGGATGTCGACAACGAGCAGCTCGCTGGCCACACGTACCTCCAGAAGCCGTACTCGCTCGAGACGCTGTCGCAGCGACTGGGCGAGCTCTTCTCGGGGCGTGCGCCGAAGCGCTCGGCGTAGAGCTCGTCGGACGGAGTCGATCAGGACGCGCCAGGCTCATCGGCGCGCGACGCGGGCGTGGCGGGGGCCTCTCGTGTGGCCGCCTCGGGCTCGGGGGGGACCTCGTCTTCGCTCGTGGGGCGTGCCTCCGCGGGTCCCGGTGTCGCGAGCGCGTCTTGGGCGAAGGCGGCTGTCGCGCGCAGCTCCGCCGCGAGCGGATAGCGTCGCGGGTTGAGGTCGTGGAGCTCGGACTCACAGCGAGTGGACCACTCGTTGAACCAGCGGACCGTCGTCGCGAGCGAGAGGCAGTGCTCGAACGAGCTCATGGCGCGCGCGATGGGCGCCACGCGGCACGATGGCGGCAGCGCGCCGTCGTCCTCGGGCCCGGAGCTCGAGAGCTCCACGGCCGTGGCATCGGGACAAGCCACGTCGTCGGCCGTCTCCCACGCCCCATCGGGGCCTGGGCTCGAGCCGTTCAACAGGGCCTCGCGGACACCCTCGTAGAGATCGAGCAGCACGTCGTCGCTCGCGATGTCGTCGGGGATCGGCGCGCTGCGCACGTCCTCGATGATGTCGCGGTACATCTCGCCCACGCGCTCCGCCGCGGCGATGCGCCACTCGGGGATCCCGAGCGGCTCCACGCGGAGGTACGCCGCCTCCGCCTCGTGCAGCGTCGCGATCTTGCGAGCGAGCCACGGCGCGAGCTCCTCGCGGCTCCATCGGTTCACCGCAGCGAGCGTGGAGGGGCCGCGATAGCGAGGGAATCGCACGGCGCGGAAGGCCTCGAAGCGCTCCTCGCCCAGGTAGAAGAGGGCCTCCGACGCAGCCTCGGCGGCGCGCGCTCGCATGAGATCGGCGCCCTCCTCCGAGGCCAGCGCGTCGGGACCGAGCCGGGACCAGCGCTCCTCGGCTGCGCGGAAGTGGGGAACCGCTCGATCATGGCGTCCCTGCTCCCACTCGGCTCTCCCCTCTTGGACGTGCGCGCGGAGCAGCTGATCCGGGCGCGCGCTCCTTCCGTAGTCGCGGAGGAACGCACGGTAGTGCGCCCCGGCGCGGGCCCAGTCGCCGCGACGCTCGTGGATGGAGCCCAGCGAGAAGACGACGTCGGCGGTCTCTCTCGGACGCGAGCGCCGGTAGTTGCGCTCGTAGAGCCGCGCGTCCTCGAGGGCGTGATCGGGCTCGCCGAGCCCCAGTCGGAAGAACACCGCCGTCTCGAGCGCCGCGGGCGCGCTCGGACAGGCACTCTCGGTGCCTCTGGGATGGACGCAGTCTGTGTCATCGGGGTAGCGGTGCGCGTATTGCTCGTAGTGGTCGGCGGCCTGCGCATAGAGCGCCAGTGCGTGGTAGTTGGCGCCCAGATCGTGGAGTGTCACGCGGGCGAGCGGGCTCTCGGGGAATCGATCGAGGAGCACGTGTCGCACGCGGATCGCTCTCCCGAGCAGGCGCGCGGCCTCGTAGTGGATCGCCGCGTCGTAGAGCACCTCGTCGAGCCTGCCGCACTCGCGGTGATCTCGGAACATGGCGACATAGGCGGCCGCGGCCTCTCGATGATGCCCAGTCGCTCCGAGGGACTCTGCCTCTCGGCGAAGGAGCCCGCAGCGCACCTGGGAGACGACGGTACAGAGGTCCGGGTGCGCGTCGCGCAGAGTCTCCGAGGCACAGAACGACTCCGCGAGCGGCTCGAGGTCCGTCGTCATGCGATCGAGGCAGTCGAGGCGACCGTCGCGCCGGAACAGGCCATTCAAGGAGTCGAGGTAGAGATTCGCGGCGGGCTCGGCGAGCTCGTGATCCGCGTGATCGAAGGCGATTGCGCGAAAGAGCACGGCGGCCTCTTCGAAGCGCCGAGCCTCGTAGTAGACACGTGCCCGCCGATACTGGACCTGCGCGAGGTCCTCGCTCGCGGGAGCGACGCAGGCGAAGCGCTGGAACGCGGCGAGCATCCGGGACTCGAGCTCGCTCGGCGCGCGAGGCTCCATCGATGCGGTCGCCTCGAGCCGCTCGGCCTCGGTGTCAGCGTGCTCGAGCTGGAAGAGGCGGTCGTAACAGAAGGCCGCGCCATAGGCGGCGTCGGCCGCGAGGCTCGGCTCGGTCGTGAGCTCGAGCACCCGGTCGAACGCGGGTCCGCAGGCTCGCCAGTCGTCTCTGGCAAACGAGAGCTCGGCGCGGGCATACGCGACCCGCCCGCGCGTGGGCCAGTCCTCGCGCGCCATGGAGGGGAGCTCCAGCGTGTCGAGGTCGGGGAGCGCCTCGATCGCCAGCACATACAGGCGCTCGGCCAGCGCCATGGTGCGCGCGTCTCGCGTGCCGGGCTGATCGTCGGTGCCCACCGCCTCGCGGTGCCACGCCACCGCGGTCTCGTAGACCGCCTCGGCGGCTGCGACGCGACACGCGAGCAGGTCCGCCGCGGGGTGCGAGGCAGAGACGAAGACTCCCTCGATGTCGACGAGCCGCTCGATCTCCGTCACCTGCTCTGGCTTGGGGCGTGACGCGATCACGGCGCCCGTGATCTGCGCCTGCCAGCGACAGAGGTGGTCGGCGCTCGGCGCCTCCGCCATGAGGGCCCGGTAGGTCGTGACCGCCTCGGCCCATTGGCCCGTATCCACGTAGAGCTCTCCGAGGCGCTCCAGCATCTCGAGCGCGGCCGCGTCCGAGGGTGCCAGTCTGCGGAAGAAGGCCAGGGCCTGCGGCGGACGGCCGACGCGCGCATAGGGCAAGACGAGCTCGGCTTGTGCCTGGCGCGCCAGCGCCGCAGCGTCGGGCGCATCGGGGTGCTCGCGCGCGAAGTCGAGCACGCGGGTGAGCTGCGTGAGCGCGCCGGCGAAGTCTTCGGTGTTGTAGTGCGTCCACGCCAGTCGATAGAGCGCGAAGCCGTAGAGTCGATTCTGGTCGGGGGGAGTCTCGAGCACGCGCTCGTAGAGCTGCCCGGCAGTCTCCATGTCGCCTGCGGCGAACGCGTGCTCTCCGAAGGCGAGCCACGCCTGAGGCACGAAGCGACTGCCAGGGTGCTCGCGCACGAGCCGGCGATGGATCTCGAGCGCGCGCTCGGACTGGCCCATGTCCTCGAGCGTCGCCGCCAGCGCGGCCAGGACCTCGTCGGCGCGGGCGAAGTCCGGGTGCTCGCGGACGAGGCGCGCGTAGGCGCGAATGGCCCCTTCGCGTGCGCCGACGACGGCGGCCTCCGCCTCGGACTGCTCTCGTCGCAGCGTGGCTGCGCGCGCGGTGTCTCGGTCGCGCTCCGCTTCGAAGATCGGCTCGTCGCGCGATCGGGCCTCGGCTTCGAGCGATCGGGCGCGCTCGGCGTGGGTCTCGGCCAGTCGAAAGAGGTAGTCCGCGCCGCGGGGATCGCTCGGATCGAGTCGCCCCACGATGCGCTCGAGGGTCTCGATCTCGCGATCGAGCAGGCTCGCGGAGCGGAGCGCGCTCGATGGGGGTCGAGGGAACTCTCGCAGCGTGAGCGGCGTGGCGGGCGCCGAGGTCTCCGAGGGGCTGGTCTCGGGCGCCCGCGCGGGGGGCAGGTGCGTCCGCGGGGACTCGGACGTGCCCCGAGGTGCGGGCCCGATCCCGTCACATCGCTCCAGCGCCTGCGCGAGGGCGGGTGACGGACAGCGGGACTGCGCGAGGGCGTGGAGGGGCGGGCTGAGCACGAGGGCGCAGAGCGCCATCGCCGTCGCTCTCGCGTACGGGGGGAGCAGCATGGGGCACCTCGAAGAGCGCGCGGGCCGCGCGGGAGGAGGACGTGTCGGGCGAGGCCCAGAGACCCGCGAGCGCGGCGACCTTTGGGTGCGTGTCGTGTGCGTGTACGAGGAGGCCTCGCGTGCGTACGATGCGCCGATGACCACGATCGACGCGTCGCCCATCGATCGCGCTCGCTATGCGCCCTACGGCTCTCTCGTGGCGGCCGGCCTGCCCGACGAGGCCCGTTCCGCCAACCACGGGACGGCGCAGGCCTGGGACGCGCTGGCCGTGCTCGAGTCGCTCCGCGGACCGCACGCGCGGTGCACGGCGTCGCTCTTCCGCTGTCATCCATGGCAGGGCGGTGAGGTGCTGGCGATCCGGCGGCTCGAGCGTCACCCGCGCTCGACGCAGATGTTCGTTCCTCTCAAGGCCTCACGGTTCCTCCTCGTGGTGGCGCTGGGCGCGGACGCGCCGGACCTGAGCACGCTCGCGGCCTTCCTCGTCGAGAGCCCCTGCGCCATCACCTACGCGCCCGGTGTCTGGCATCACCCGATGATCGCCCTCGACGACACCGCGGACTTCGTGAACGTCCTCTTCGCGGATGGCACGCACGAGGACTGCCACGAGGTACCGATCGCGGCGGGGCTCGCGGAGGTTCGGGTCTCGTGAGCTTCGTTCCCATCGATCGCCTGAGCTCGCTCGATCGCGCCTTCCTGACGATCGAGAGCGGTCCGCTCCACATGCACGTGGGGGCCGTCGCGGTGTTCGATGGTCACGGGCTCGTGGCCTCGGACGGGGCGCTCGACGCGCTCGCGATCCGCGACGCGATCGGGCGGAGCCTGGCCTCGATCCCGCGCTTCCGTCAGCGCGTGCGCTTCTTTCCGTTGCTCGGGACGGTCTGGAGCCCCGATCCCTCGTTCGATCTCGACTTCCACGTGCGTCACACCGCGATCCCGCGGCCGGGCAGCATCGCGCAGCTCCACGCGCTGGCCGGGCGGCTCTTCTCGCAGTGCCTCGATCGAGAGCGGCCGCTCTGGGAGATGTGGCTCGTGGAGGGCCTGGAAGGAGGGCGATTCGCGATCGTCACCAAGGCCCACCACGCGATGCTCGATGGGGTCGCGGGCGTGACCTTGCTCGCCTCGCTCTTCGCGCTCGAGCCGCATCCGCTCGCGGGGGGACCGGTGCGGGCCGAGTCGCTGCGACCGACCGAGACCGAGCCGAGCAGGCTCGACTACGTGCGCGCGCTGGTGCGTCATCGCCTCGACGAGCTGCCGGTGTTGCGTCGCCGTGTCCGCGAGCTCGCCACGAGCGGGCGCGGGCAGGTCAGGACGGCGGTCTCCGGGGTGATCGAGATGATCGAGGGGACGCTCGGCGCCGTCACGTCGATGCGCCCCACGCCGCTCAACCCCGAGCGCATCGGGCCTCACCGCGCGTTCGAGGGCGTGCGCTTGCCGCTCGCGTCGCTCCAGCGCGCGCGGCGAGCGCTGGGCTGCACGCTCAACGACGTGGGGCTGGCCGTGGTGACGGGCGCGCTGCGTCGTCTCTTCGTGTCGCGAGGTGTCGTGCCGAGCGAGGTGGGCCCGCTCCGCGCGCTCGTGCCGGTGAACCTGCGTGCCCGAGAGAGCGGGGCGCGCGGCGGCGGCAACCGTGTGGCGATGTTGCTCGCCGAGCTGCCGGTGCACCTCGAGGATCCGCGGGCACGACTGAGCGCGATCGCGCGGAGCACGGCCGCGCTCAAGGGCGGCTCTCACGAGATCGAGGCGGCGGAGCTGGCCGAGGAGCTCGGCGATCTCGGCCCCGAGAGCTTGATGGGGCTGGTCTTCGACGCGGCGCTGCACCTCCTTCCGTTCCACGTGATCGTCACGAACGTGCCGGGCCCGTCCGTGCCCCTCTATCTCGGTCCCTCGAGGCTCGAGAGCCTGTATCCGCTCGTGCCGCTCTTCGCGCGGCAGTCGGTGGGCATCGCGCTCCTCAGCTATGACGGTGGTCTCTTCGTCGGCCTCAACGCCGACCGTGGCTCGATGCCTGATCTCGGAGCGCTCACGCGCGCGATCGAGGCATCGGCCGACGAGATCGTGGCGCTCGCGGGCGCGTGAACGTGCGTGGTCCTCGGGCGCTCGGCGCGCCTACTCGTCGGTCCACACGGTCGGCCGGGTCTCGCCCACGATCTCGAGGGTGAGCGACTCCTCGGCCCTGCGGCCACGCCACGTCAGGGTGCCGGCGGTGAGGTCGAGGTCGATCGCGGGATCGCCGTCGAGGGGATCGTCGTCGAGCGCGCGGAGGAACGCGTGCTCCGCGGTCTCGCAGCGCGCGTAGCCGCCGACCCGCCGCCCGCCGAAGAGATCCTCACCGTCCTCGTCGGCACCGGGGCAGGTGACGAGGAGCTGGCAGTCGACGCCCTGTCGCCAGGCAGGGCGGAGCTGAAAGTGGCACTCGGTGCCAGTTTGGATCGGGGCGGCGAGGCCGGCCTCGGTGACCCTGAGATCGCCCTCGATCGGCGCGCCGTCGGCCGCGCACGCGGGGAGGGTGAGCGCGATCGTCGAGGCGGTGGCGGTGGCGCGAAGGGCGGCGGAGAGGGAGCGGAGCTTCTCGCGTGTCGACCGGAGCATGGGCACCTCGCGCGCTCAACGCACGAGCCCACGTGGTGTGACCGACGTTCTTTGAGGCATCCTCGGCGACCATGTCCTCGCTTCGCTCCCCGCGCGCATTCGTCCTCGTGGCCGCCTTGCTCGGTGGAGGGGGCTGCGACGGGCAGCTCCGCACGAACGATGGGGGCCTCACGGCGGACGACGCGCCGATCGATCCGCGCAGCGACGCAGGGCCGCCCCGTGATGCGTTCATGGCCGGCGACGCGGCGATGCCGAGCTGCTTCGAGCCTCCGTTCGGCACGAGCGCGAGCGGGCTCACCATCGACGAGGCGGTGGCGGGCGGCGGCTGCTCGGCCGCGATCGTGCGGCCGCTCGCGGAGCAGCTCATCGAGGAGCTCGACTGCCTCGAGCCCGGCACGATGGCGCGCATCGATGGCACGCCGGGCCTCGACCTCAGCTCCACGGCGCCGCCGCGGCCGCAGACGCCGGCGCCCGCGGCGCTCGCGGAGGCGATCCCCGACGGTCCGGGCACGCTCACCGTGAACAGCACGCTCCGCACGCTGCCTCAGCAGCTCATGCTGTATCGCTGGTATGTCGCGGGTCTCTGCGGCATCACGCTCGCGGCCTCGCCGGGCACGAGCCCGCACGAGTCCGGGCTCGCGATCGACACGAGCGAGTACAGCGCGTGGCAGTCGGCGCTCGAGGCGCACGGCTGGCGCTGGCACGGCGCGGGCGATCTCGTGCACTTCGACTACGTGGCGGGAGGTGTGTCGCTGCCGGGGCTGTCGGTGCGCGCCTTCCAGCGTCTGTGGAACCGCAACCATCCCGAGGATCTCATCGACGAGGACGGGATCTACGGGCCGCAGACGGAGTCGCGCCTGCGCATGTCGCCGGCGGAGGGGTTTCCGATCGGCGCGATCTGTCACGAGGTCGATCGCAACTTCGCGCTGCGATGGGAGGTCGGCGCCGAGGGCTACACGCTCCGCGCCGAGCCGCCGATGGGCACCGAGTCCGTGGCGTATCGCATCGACGGTCGTGACGTGGGCGAGGGCGTGCGGGCCGACGGCTTCGCGCGCCTCGTGGGTGGCTGCGCGGACGGCATGGGTCACCGCATCGACGCGGTGGCACACGACACGATGGGCGCCGAGCTCGCCGCGCGCACGGCGTACGTGGAGGCGCGCGCGAGCGACGCGATGTTCGTCCAGCCTCGCGCGGGCGCGACCTTCGAGATCGGTCTCGAGCGTCCGAGCGCCGCGGTGGTCGCGATCGAGGTGGACGCCGACGGGACCCCGCTCGCCGACGAGGTCTCGGGCGAGACGCGGAGCACGCGCCGCGCGATCACGCGCACCTTCACGACGCTCGGCACGCGCCACCTCACGCTGCGGGCCTACGACGACGCGGGCAGTGTGATCGTGATGGACGAGGCAGACGTGGAGCTGGTGGCCACGCCATGAGCGCGACGAGGGGAGTCGGCAGCTCGACCCAGCGACCCTCGACCCAGGAAACTCAGTCGCGCGACTCGTAGACCTTGAGCGAGGGGAGCTCCACGCAGGTGAGGAAGCCCGCGTCGTGGCCGCAGCCCGTGTCGATGGCGATGACGTTCTCTCCGGCCCAGATGTCGGCGGGGTCGTGCGGCGTGAGCGCGTCCAGCTCGGGAGGGAGGTAGTCGGTCTTGGTGTGGCCGACGACCACGCGCTTGCCGCGGTAGTCGCGGAAGAACTCCTGCGAGCGCGTCCAGATGAGGGCGGCGGGGTTCTCGGTCTCCGAGGGGTGGAGGAAGCGACCGTCGCGCTGGAGCAGCCCCGCGTGCACGTAGATCGCGTGCTCGTCCTCGTACCAGAAGGGCAGCTCCTTCATCCACGACACGATCTCGGGCGGGAAGAACGCGCCCGAGTGGAGCGGCATCACCTCGTGGTCGCGGGGCATCTCGTCTTCCGTGACGCGCGGCCCATCGGTGTAGCTGCGCATCGTCGCGAGGCAGCCGTTGCCAGGTGGGAAGACGAACTCCACCCAGCCGCGCTCGATCACCCGCAGCCACGCGTCCTCGTGGTTGCCGCGGAGCAGGATGGTCTTGCACCCGAGATCGTGGTGGAAGCGGCGCACCACGCGGATGACCTCCTCCGAGCACGGGCCGCGATCGAGGTAGTCGCCGAGGAAGACGAGCGTGTCGTCGGCGTCGAGCAAGGGGAGCTTGGCCACGAGCGCCCGCAGATGATCGAGCTCGCCGTGGATGTCCCCGATCACGAAGGTGCGTCCTGCCACGCCGAGGACGGTACCAGATCGCGCGCGGCGACGAGGGTGTAAGGCCGGACGACCTCGCGCGTTTCCCTCGAAAATCGGAGGAACATCATGCGCCCGTCGTCTCGTCGTCTCGCTCGCCTCGGCGGCCTCGCCTCGCTGGTGGTCGCGCTCGCGCTCGCCTCGTTGCTCGGGGCCTGCGCCGGACAGTCCGCGTCCTACACACGCTTTCGCCGTGCGGCAGACACGGGGCGCGTGATCGCGTCGCGAGAGGTCCGCGTGGCCGACTTCGTGAACCGCTTCGCGCAGGACGACGCGAGCCCCGCGGTGCTCGACTCGGCGACGGCGAGCGCGCTCTACGTGGACGCGCGCCTCGCCAATCCGCACCTGCCCCGAGAGGGGGCCACCGCGCTTCTCGGCGTGACCGTGCGCGGCCTCCCTCGCACCGTGCGCGCGTCGGCCGACCTCGTGATCGTCGTGGACGTGTCGGGCTCGATGAACGAGGCCGGCAAGATCACGGCCGTGCGGCACGCGCTCGCGCGCATGCTCGAGTCGCTCGATCCCGCCGATCGTGTGTCGATCGTGACGTTCTCGGACGAGGCCCACGAGGCGCTCCCGATGACGTCGGTGGCCTCCGCGCGCCCCGTGATCCTCGAGGCGATCGAGCGCCTCTACGCAGACGGAGGCACCAACATCGAGGCGGGGTTGTCCAAGGCCGTCGAGCTCGCGCGCCGCGCGCGATCCACCGACACGCGCGTCGTGTTCCTCTCCGACGGGATGGCCACCGTGGGCCGCACGAGCCACGAGGAGATCCTCCGCGCGGTCGCGCCCCTCTCGGGCATGCACGTTCCCCTCACCACGATCGGGGTGGGAGACGCCATCGACTTCGAGCTCCTCGAGGATCTGGCCCGCGATCACGGCGGCGCGTTCCACTTCGTGGACCAGCCCGCGGAGGTCGAGCGCGTGTTCGCGACCTACGTGCGCTCGCTCAACGAGATCTCGGCGCGCGAGGTCGAGCTGCGGGTCACTGCGCCGGCCGGCGGTCGCATCGTGCGGGTCTTCGACGAGCGCGCGCGGCTCGAGGAGGGCGGCCGAGGCGCGCGCTTGTCGGTGGGTGATCTCGGCGCGAGCGACGCGTACGTGGCGCTCTACGAGCTCGAGGTGCCTGCGGGCTTCGCGCCCTCCGCCGTGCCGATCGAGATCCGCTTCCGCACGATCGATGGCGTCGAGGAGGAGACCGTCTCGCAGGGCGCACCCTTCGGCTACGACGGCACGGGCGTCTACGAGCTCGTCGACGCACGCGAGCCCGGCCTCTGTCGCGCCGCGACGATGGGCTACGCGGCGATCGGCCTGCTCGAGGCCGCGCGCGCGGACGAGCGCGGCGATGCGTCGTCGGCCGAGCAGTGGCTGCGTGCGACGCTGGTCTCCGTGCAGGCGGCGCAGCGCCGCCTCGCGCTCACCGACCCGGCCCGTGCGGCGAGCCTCGACGAGCCCGTGGCGCTGCTCCGGCGCTCGCACGAGGCGGTGGCAGCGCGCCTCCCCGCTCGAAACGACGCGCTCGCGGAGGCCGCGCCACCGGTGCTCGTGCTCGCTCCCTCGGCCCAGGTGATCACGCCGTTGCCAGGGCTCTCGGCCGTGCCGAGCACCGAGGCGGTGGCGAGCCCCGATGGGGTGAACGTCGTCGTCGTGGGCGCGGCGCCCTCGAGCCCGAGCGCGACCAGCGCGCGCTTCTCCGGGTGGCGTTGAGAGGAGCGCGCGCGACGCGGTACTCAGGCGCATGGTCGGCCCCTCGAGCGAGCTCCTGCTCCGCGATGCGCCCGAGCGCGAGCTCGTGGCGCGGGCGCAGCGCGGAGAGCGGGCGGCGCTCGACGCGCTCATGGCGCGCTTCGCGCAGCCGCTCTTCGCGGGCTTCGTGCTTCCGCGGGTGGGGCATCGCGCGGACGCCGAAGACCTCGTGCGCGAGGCGATCGCGCGTGCCGTGGAGCGCCTGCCGTCGTTCGCCTACCGCGAGGAGAGCGGCTTCTATCCGTGGCTTCGCACGATCGCGGAGCGCCTCGTGATCGATCGCGCGCGTCGGCTCGAGGCGCGCGGGCGTGGCACCGAGCGCTACGGCGCGGAGGTGCGGACGCTGGCCCCGGTGGCGGTGCGCTCGATCGAGAGCGAGGCGATCGAGGCCGAGGAGAAGGCGATCGCCAAGGCGCGGCTCGACCGCGCGCTCTCGGAGATCCTCCCGCGCTATCGACGGGTCATCGAGCTCCGCGTGCTCGAGGAGAAGAGCCGCGAGGTCTGCGCGAGCGAGCTCGGGGTGACGGTGGGCAACCTGGACGTGCTCGTCCATCGCGCGCTCGCGGCGCTCAAGGCGCGCATGACGGCGGTGCCCGATGGATGAACGGAGCGGACGGCCGACGAGCGACGCAGACCAAGGACACGAGTCGAGAGGCAGAGCCATGCAGGACGAAGGACCCTACGCCGACGAGGCGCCGCCCACGGAAGAGGAGCTGCGCGAGGCGCGCTTGCTCGCGGAGGCGCTCGACCATCGAGGCGAGCCGCCGCGGGGCTCGCTCGCAGAGCTGGCGCAGGCGGCGCGCGCGACGGTGCGCGACGACGGGCATGCGCTCGCCGGATCGACGGAACGCCTGGCCCGCGAGGGCGTGGAGCGAGGGCTCGCGCGACGTACGAGCACGACGCGGCGAGTGGCCTTCGCCGCGCTCGCAGCGGCCGCGGTCGCCGTGGCCGGCTTCGTGGCGTTCGGTCCGAGCGCCGACCGAGGGAGCGGGCCCATCGTGGCCACGGAGTCGGAGGTGTCGCTTCCGCCTCTCTCTGCGTGGCCCGGAGGAAGGCACGACGACGGCGAGCCATCGAGCGCCCGCGTCGATCGCATGGCGCGTCTCGCGAGCGAGGACTGGCTCGCGGCCGAGCTCGCCGAGGCACAGGCCCGCGACACGGAGTCACCATGACGCTCGCGATGTCCCATCCCGCGAAGGTGATCGTCGCGTGCAGCCTCTTCTGCCTGGGCCTCGCCGCGTGCGCAGCCGAGCGCGGCCCGACCGATCGAGCGCCCGAGCCGGCGCGCACGCCGAGCCGTGCCGAGCGCCTCGCCACGATCGGCATCGCGCAGGGGCTCCTGCACGAGACCGACGTGCTCGAAGGGCTGGGCCAGCGTCGAGAGGCCATCGCCCGCGCCGAGCGTGTGCTCGGGCTCGAGCTCGCGGCCGACGATCCGCTGCGCGAGCCCCTGCGCCTCGATGCACACGGGCGTCTTGCGGAGCTCGCGCTCGCGGAGGGCGCGCTCGACGAGGCCGATCACGCGATCGATCGCGGCCTCGCGGAGGTCACGTCTCGCTCGTACTTCGAGGCACGCCTCCACCTGGTGCGTGGGCGTGTGCTCGAGGCGCGGGCGGCCTCGGCACGCGAGGCAGGTGACGCCGCGCGTGCCGAGGAGCTCCTTCGATCGGCCCTCGCCGAGCATGAGCAGAGCATCGCGATCAACGAAGGTCTCCTTGGTGGCCACGAGGGCACGCCGTGAGCGATGCTCGCAGCATGGTCGTGGAGCTCTCGCGCGGGCGCGTGATCGGCCTGCTGATGTGGGTGATGGGAGGCGCGTCGCTCGCGGGCTGCGCGGGCCACGCCTCCCTCGAGCGCGAGCGGGCGAGGACGGCGTCCGAGGCTCCGCCGAGCCTCGTGGCCGAAGAAGCACGCCTCGCGGAGGCCTACGCCATCGTCGAGGACGAGAGCGCTGCGTGTCCCGATCGGTGTCGCTCCGCCGACGGTGTGTGTGTGGCCGCCGAGCACGTCTGCGACATCGTCGAGGCCCTCCACGACGTGACCCTCGCGCCTCGCTGCGATCGCGCGCGGGCGGCGTGTCGATCGGGGCGTGAGCTGGTCTCGAGCTGCGGCTGTTCCGCGGCGCGTTGATCGTGCCTCGGCGTCAGAGCTTCGCCGTCTCCTCGAGCTCTCGACCGCTGGTCTCGGGGAGCCAGCGCCAGACGAGCACGAGCGCGATCAACGGGCCGAGCGCGGTCGCGGCGACGGAGGGCCCCCAGCCCACGTGCGTCGCAGCCGCGCCCACCGCGAGCGGCGAGAGCACGTAGCCGATGCGGCCGAGGAGGTTGTTCGACCATGCGAACGCGTCGGCGCGCAGATCCGTGGGGAAGAGCTCGGTGTTGAACGCGTTGAGCGCGGGCAGCACGGCCGAGACGCCGAAGACCGCGAGCACCGCGGACACGAAGAGCAACGGGAGCTCCGTGGTCGTGTAGGCGCCGAGACACCCGAGCGCGGTGGTGAGGAACACGAAGGTGGCGGTGGGCCGGCGGCCGAAGCGATCGAAGAAGCGGCCGATGAGGAACACGAGCGGCATCGAGAGCACGGCGGCCACGCTGATGATCGTGCCGACCTCACCCTCGCTCCGGTGGAGCTCGTCGACCGCGCGCGACTTGAAGAAGGTCACCGCGGTCTGCGTGCAGAGGTAGGTGAGGCCCCAGATGAGCGCGAGCTGGAGCACGCGCCGACGGTAGGGCGTGCCGAAGATCCGGAGGATCGCCGTGGGTCGTCGCTCCTCGGCCGAGAGCTGCGAGAAGCGCGTGGTCTCGCGGATGCTGCGACGCGCGAGCGCCAGGAGGATCAGCGGCACGGTGCCCACGAAGTAGACGGTGCGCCAGCCCCATGGAGCCCGGAGGAGGAGCGGCACGACACCGGCGCAGAGCACGGCGCCGAGGCTCGAGAACGCGTTGATGAGGCCGATCGCGAAACCGCGCTCGTTCGCAGGGAATTCCTCTGCCGCGTACACCGTGGACACGACCCACTCGCCGATGAGGAACACGCGAGAGAGCAGCTGGAGCACCGCGAAGCTGAGCGGATCGGGCACGAGACCCGACAGGAACGATGTGATGGCGTAGCCGACGATCGTGATGTTGAGCAGTGGCTTTCGGCCGACCCGGTCGGCCTGTCGCACGAGCACGTAAGCGATCACTGTGCCGACGTTCACGAACGCGACGAGGGCGCCGAGGTGCCAGTCCTCGAGCTCGAAGTCGCGCTGCAGCGATGGCAAGAGCTGCGCGAGGGCCATCTGATCGAAGCCCTCGAAGAAGGTCGCGACACCGAGGAAGAAGAGGAGCTTTCGCCGGTAGGCGCGGGCCTCGTGGGGGTCGGTCACCGCGTCGACGATACCCGAAACCCGGGTCGGCTCCCGGGCTCCTCACGCCTGCGGTGGTCCGAGCGCCGGTCGCGCGTAGACAGGGATCCGTGACGCAGAGGTCGCCGGTCCCGCTCGATCCCATCCTCATGCTGGGTCGCCGTGGTGTGCACGACGTCGCCGTGCGGCGAGCGCTGCTCGAGGTCGACCGAGCGTCGTTCGTGGGCACCGCTGGACGCGAGCAGGCGAGCGAGGATCGGCCGATCACCGACGACGAAGGGCACTCCGTGATGGCGCCGGGCGCGCTCGCGGTGCTGCTCGAGTCGCTCTCGATCGTCTCGGGCAACCGCGTGCTCGTGCTCGGCTCTGGGGCCGGCTACGCGGCCGCGGTCGTCGCGCGGATCGCGGCTGCCGTCGACGTGGTGGAGCCCAACGAGGTGTGGGCCACCGAGGCGCTCGAGAACCTCACGCGCGTCGGGGCCCGTCGCGTGCGCGTGCTCGTCGGCGACGTCTCGGCGGGCGTGCCCGACGCGCCGCCCTACGATCGCATCCTCGTCACGGGCGTCGTGGCCGAGCCGCCGGTGCAGCTCGCATCGCAGCTCGTCGCGCGAGGCCTGCTCGTCGCGCCCGTCGGCGATCGCATCCACCCGGAGGTGGTGCGGATCCAGCGAAGCGACGATGGCGTGCCCGTGGCCACGACCCTCGGCACCGTCGAGCTCGCGAGTCGGCTCGGTGACGTGCTGGTGGAGCTCCACATCGCGAGCCGCGCGAACGTCGAGGCGGCGGCCACGCGTGGGCAAGAGACGGGCAAGCGCCTCGGCGAGGTGCTGAGCAGCGAGGGCACGCTGCGCGAGCACGATCTCGCGCTCGCGCTCGCAGCGCAGCGTGGCCTCGTCGCGGGCTCCGTGGAGCAGCTCCTCGGCGCGATCGATCCGAGCGTGAGCCGCGTGGTGTCGCGTGCGTTCCTCGAGCGACACCGCATCCTGCCGCTCCATCGAAAGGACGGCCGGATCCTCGTGGCCACGTGCGATCCCGATGCACACGTGGCCGATCTACAGAAGGCCCTGGGCGGCGCGCCGATCGATCTGGTGCTGGTGTCGCCGACGGACTACCGGCGCCTCTGGGCCGCGATCGATCTCCTGGCCCGCGAGGGCGAGCGGCCTCGCGTGATGACGTCGTCGGCGCCGGTCGAGACCGATCTGCTCGCGAGGCACGATCTCGATGCGCGCTGCGTGGCGCTGTTCGAGACGCTCCTCCTCGACGCGGTCGGCGAGCGCGCGAGCGACGTGCACCTCGAGCGCTATGGCGACAAGGTCCGCGTGCGTCTCCGCGTGGACGGCGAGCTCCGTGACGTGACGCGCCTCGCGTGGAGCACGGACGAGCTGCTCGGCGTGGTGAACGTGATCAAGGTCGCCGCGGGGCTCGACATCGCCGAGCGCAGGCTGCCGCAGGGCGGTCGCATCCGCCGACATGCTGGCCCGCAGATCTTCGATCTCCGTGTGCAGACCCAGCCCTCGCTCCACGGCGAGCACGTGGTGGTCCGCCTCCTGCCCCAGGAGCAGCGCCTGCTCACGGTGGAGGATCTCGGCTTCGCCGCCGACGTCGCTGCCTCGTACCGGCGCATGCTGGACAGCCCGGCGGGCCTCGTGCTCGTCGTGGGGCCCACGGGCTCGGGCAAGACGACCACGCTGTACGCGGGCCTCCAGATCCTCGCGCGCGACGTCAGCCGCAAGGTGCTCACGATCGAGGATCCGATCGAGTACTCGATCGATCTCGTGCAGCAGTCGCAGGCCAAGCCCGAGATCGGCTTCTCGTTCGCGTCCGCGATGCGCGCGTTCGTGCGCGAGGACCCCGACGTGATCCTCGTGGGCGAGATCCGCGACGCCGAGACGGCGCTCGAGGCCATCCGCGCCTCGCAGACGGGCCACGTGGTGCTCTCGACGCTGCACTGCAACGACTCGACCGACGCGGTGCAGCGGCTGCTCGATCTCGGGATGCACCCGAATTCGATCGCGTCGGAGCTGCTGGCGGTGTTCGCGCAGCGCCTCGCGCGGCGCATCTGCCCCGCGTGTCGCCGAGAGGCGAGCCCCGAGCCCGAGATCCTCAAGGAGCTCTTCCCGCGCGGCACACCCAAGGACTTCGTGAGCTTCGTCGGCGCGGGCTGCGAGCGCTGCGGCGGTCACGGGACGCTCGGTCGGATTGCGGTGGTCGAGCACCTCCGCACCGGCCCCGAGGTGCGCCGCGCCATCGCACGTCGCGCATCGCTCGACGAGCTGCGCACGCTCGCCCTCGAGGCCGGTCTGTCGACGATGCGCACCGCGGCGCTCGATCTCGTGCGACGGGGCGTCATCCCCCTGCGCGAGGTGCCTTGGGTGCTCTCCGCGGAGCGGATGGGCGAGGAGACCGAGGCGTCGGCGTAGTCGCGCCTGTCGCGAGGTCGGTCGCGGAGGGTCAGCCGATCACGAGCGCCACCACGATCGCCTGCAGGTTGCCGAAGGCGTGCGCCACGATGCCGGGCACGATCGAGCGCGTGTGCTCTCGGAGCAACGCGAGGAAGACGGCGCTCGCGAGCGGATCGAGGAGCGAGAGCGCGTCCTCGGGGCCGTGTGCCAGCGTGAAGAGGATCGACGTGAGGGCGATCGTCCCCGGCACGCCGAGCCGCGTCTCGCGGAGGCTCGTGTGGAGGAAGCCGCGGAAGAACGCCTCTTCGAAGCAGGGCGCCGCGATCGCGAACGCGACCACCAGCACGAGCACGGGCGCGCTCGCGGCGAGGGTCGGCCACGCCGCGGGCACGATGGAGCCGGTCGTCAGGAAGCGCGCCGCGTCGAAGAGCACCACGAGCACCGCCGAGCCCGCGAGCGCGAGGCCCACCTGCGCGAGCGTGGGACGCTCGATCGCGAGGTACTGGGGTGCGTTGCGCGATCGCAGCACCAGCCACATCGCGAGGCTCGCGAGCGTCGAGGCTACGAGGATGCCCGCCGAGAGCGCGAGCCCGTCGGCCTCGAGCGGCACCTCGCGTGGCACGAGGGCCACGAGCCCCATCATCCCCAGGTTTCGTCCGATGCCCGCACACGCGAGCACGAGCAGCGAGGCTCCGAGCAAGCGCCAGCCGCGGAGCACTTGATGCGTCGGGCCCTGCGAGAGCTCGACTCGAGGCGTCACCTCACCCGTCATGCCGCCATCGTGCACCGAGAACGCGAATCGGCGCGAGCCCCGACCGTCGAGAGGTCGAGCGCCCGCGCCGACGCGTGATCGGCTCACGTCCGAGCCGATCGGATCCGATCAGAGCTGCTTGTTGGCGTGATCCCAGTTGACCAGGTTCCACCAGGACTCGATGTACTTCGCGCGCGCGTTCCGGTAGTCGATGTAGTAGGCGTGCTCCCACACGTCGCAGGTGAGGATGGGCGTCTTGCCGGTGGTGAGCGGGCAGCCGGCGTCGTGCGAGTCCACGACCTCGAGCGCCTCGCCGTTCTTGACGAGCCACGCCCAGCCCGAGCCGAAGTGACCCGCGGCCGTCGCGCTGAACTTCTCCTTGAACGCCGAGAAGCTGCCGAAGCTCTTCGTGATCGCCGCAGCGATCGCGCCCGTGGGCTCGCCACCGCCGCCGGGACGCAGCGAATTCCAGTAGAACGTGTGGTTCCAGACCTGCGCGGCGTTGTTGAACACCTTGCCCGAGCTGGTGCGCACGAGCTCCTCGATCGACTTGCCCACGAGCGAGCTGTCGTCCTTGGCGAACGTGTTGAGGTTGTTGACGTAGGCGGCGTGGTGCTTGCCGTGGTGGAACTCGAGCGTCTCGGCCGAGAGGTGAGGCGCGAGGGCGTCCTTCGCGTAGGGGAGCTCGGGGAGCGTGAACGACATGGGACCTCGTGAGGGCGTGTTGGCCGTCGGGTGGAGGCGAGCGGGGCTCGCGGAGCGGCGAGCCTAGGGACCTCGCCCGTTCACGACAAGCCCTCGAGCGCATCGTTGCGGAGCCGGCGATGCGGGCTCGTCGTCCCGCGGCGGCCGCTCTCGGCTAAGCTGCGCGCGCATGCGGGATGCACCGACGGCTCGGCTCGCGCTCGGGGCGCTCTGTCTCCTCGGCTGCAGCGACACGACACCGCCGCGCTTCGACGAGGGCGCGGTCCCGGAGCTACGTGCCGAGGCAGATCGCGTCGAGGTGAGCTGGCCGGTGGCCACCGACGATCGCGCGGTGACCGCGTACGTGGTCGAGGTCGACGGCGCCGAGGTCGCGCGCGGGCCCGAGCGCCACCACACGCTGACCGGGGTGCCCGAGCTCACGTCACCGCGCATCGCGATCCGCGCCCTCGACGCGGCTGGCCATGCGAGCGAGCCGATCGCGGCGCAGATCACCCTCGCCGATCGCACACCACCTCACTTCTCGCCCGACGCGCGCGTGGTGCACGTGCCGAGCGAGGCGCATGCCGTCGCGCTCACATGGACGGCCGCGAGCGACAACGTGGCGGTGATCTCGTACGAGGTGCGCTGCGACGGCGCCGTGATCGGCACCACGGAGCAGCCGCACTTCGAGCGCGCCGAGCTGCCGCAGGGGAGCGTCCTCGAGGTCGTGGCGCTCGACGCGCAGGGGCTGCGCTCCTCGCCTCTCGAGGCACCTCCCCTGGAGATCGCGCGGAGCGAGGAGAACGCGCACGACCAGGACGTCGGGGGCGACTCCGACGAGGCACGCGCCGCACAGCGGCACGCCGAGCTCATGCGGGCCTTGGATCGTGCACGGAGGTGGGAGAGCGGCGGGGCAGCCACAGGGCAGATCATGGAGGCAGGCGAGGGGAGCACGACCGCGCTCTCCATCGCCTCCGGTGTCGAGGTCGCCACGGGCGCGCCACGGGAGCGCGGAGGAGGAGGCGGAGGCCGCGTGCAAGCCGTCGACGACCGCGCCACGGGGCAACGGTGAGTCGAGGGTGACGACCGAGGCCGGCGCGTCCGTCGGCCGCTCGCGCCGGACTGAACAGCGAATCCGGATCGAACTTCTGGACCGACGTACTAGGCTCGTGCGAGGTGGACCCGACCCCGGAGAGCAGCGCCGCCGCGCCGAGCTCGCTGCTCGGCACGATCCTTCTCGACAAGCTCCGCGTCGACGGGGTCATCGGTCGCGGCGGCATGGGGACGGTGTACCGCGTGACGCACCTCGGCACGCACCACGAGCGCGCCCTCAAGGTGATGAACCCCGAGATCAAGCTCCACGCCGACGCGCTCGCGCGCTTTCTGCGGGAGGCGACGGTGTCGGGGCGGCTCCGGAGCCCGCACGTCGTCGAGACCATCGACACCGGAACGCTGCCCGATGGCAGCCACTACGTGCTCATGGAGCTGCTCGAGGGGCGGCCGCTCGAGGACCTGCTCGGAGGGCGTCCCATGCCATTGCCGCGCATCGCGCGCCTGCTCCGTCAGGCGTGCGGAGCCCTCGCCCTCGCGCACGAGGCGGGCATCGTCCACCGCGACATCAAGCCCGACAACCTCTTCGTCACGCGCGTGGACGAGGTGGACGAGACGGTGAAGATCCTCGACTTCGGCATCGCGCGCTTCCGACAGGGCGAGGTGCTCCAGGCGATCACCGGTGACAACGCAGTGCTCGGCACGCCGCTCTACATGGCGCCCGAGCAGATCGGCAACGCGAACGCCGCCGACGGTCGCGCGGACGTGTATGCGATCGGCGTGGTGTTCTACGAGGCCCTCTCGGGTCGCAAGCCCTACGTCGCTGGCTCGTTCGCCGAGCTGGTCGCGCACATCTTCCAGGGCAGCGCGCCCTCGATCGAGGCGCTCGTGCCGGGTCTCGATCCGCGGGCCGCGCGTGTCGTCGAGCGCGCGATGGCGCGTCGTCCCGAGGATCGGTACCAGGACATGCGCACCCTCGAGCGGGATCTCGAGACCCTCGAGCAGGCGCCCGATCCGCTCGCCAAGACGGCCGTCTCGATCGGGCCGGGCGGTGCAGCGCTCGTGCCCGTCGCGACGCCTCGCTCCATGGCGCCGCCGATCGAGGAGGCGCGCGAGGCCGTCGTGCCCTTGCCCGAGCAACCGTCGTCGCGCGCGGGGCTCTGGGTCGGTGTGGGCACCGTGTCGGCCGGCGTGCTCGCGCTGGGCCTGCTCACGCTGCTCTCGCCCAGCACGAGTGTCGGGCCAGCGCTGGGCTCCGACGATGCGGCCTCGTCGCCGGATGCGTGGGTGTCGCTCGATGCGGCGGTCTCGAGCGCCGCGCACGCGGTGGGCCGTGCGCAGGAGGAGCCGGCGGACGCGGGGCTCGACGCGCGTCGCCCGAGGGGCGGCCGCTCCCGTGACGATCACGGCGGCCTCGCGGGCCCGGACGAGATCTATGGAGGCGGGCCATGAGGCGGCTGTCGTTTGCATCGAGGGCAAGCATCGTCTCGGGGCTCGTCGGCAGCGCGGCGCTGCTCGTGTGGCCTCTGAGCGTGGCGTACGCGCAGCGGGCCTCGGGCGATCCCCGAGGGGCCGCGCGCGAGCGTGTGCGTCGCGCGGTCGAGCGCTTCGAGGCGGCCCTCGACGCGAGAGATCCGGCGCAGCGGAGACGAGAGCTCGAGGCCGCGCTCGCGGAGCTCGAGGAGGCCAACCGTCTCGAGAGCCAGGCGCTGCTCGAGTGGAACCTGGCGCGGGTCGAGCAAGAGCTCGGGCACCCCGTGAGCGCGCTGGAGCACGCCGAGCGCTTCCTCGCGTCGGAGGCGATCTCCGCGGCACGCCGCGCCGAGGCCGAGGCCATGGTCGCGTCGCTGCACGCGCGCGTGGCGAGCGTGTGGATCGAGTCGCCCGTGGCGGGCGCGAGCGTCGTGATCGATGGCGAGCCTCGAGGGCAGACGCCGCTCGCGGCGCCGCTGCGCGTACCGGCGGGCGAGGTGTCGGTGGAGCTGCGCGCGCCCGGCTATGCAGCAGCCCAGCGCACGCTGCGCCTCGCAGGCGAGACCGAGACACACATCGCGATCCCGCTCGAGCTCGACGCGGCGTCGTCGGGCGAGCTGCGTGTGCGAAGCGCACAGCTCGACGTGCGCGTGACGATCGATGGCGTGGAGGTGGGCACGACGCCGCTGTCCTCGAGCGTGGCGCTGGCCCCTGGCGAGCACCGCCTCGTGGCGGAGCGCCCTGGCTACCTCACCGCGCGTCGCGCCGTGCAGATCGTCGGTGGCACCGATCAGAGCCTGGAGCTCACGCTCGAGCCCGATCCGGACGCCCCGCTCTCGACGCTGCGCCTCGAGATTCCGCGGGTTCCGGGCGTTCTCACGATCGACGGCCAGGCGGCTCGCGGCGGTGTCCAGCGCGTGCCCGAGGGGCGGCACAGGCTCGGCCTCGACCTGGAGGAGCGTGAGCCGTGGGAGGGCGAGGTGTCGCTCGTCGCTGGGGCCGAGCATGTCGAGGCCCCGCTTCTCCGCTGGCAGGACGCGGCCTTCGTGTCGCGGCACGACGGCGCCGAGGCTCAGAGGCTCGCGGGCGTCGTCACGATGATCGCGGGTGGCGTGCTCGCCGTCGCGGGGCTCTCGACCATCGCGTACGGCGCCGCCGCTGCCGCTCCAGCCCACGATCGCGCGGCCGCGGACTTCGCAGCGTGCAGGGCGGATCCCTCGTGTCCCGTGACGAGGCTCAACGAGCTCGACAACCTCGCACGCGACACTGCGGGCGTGGCCGACGTCGACTACGGGGTGGGCGCGGCGCTCCTCGGGGGCGCGGCGATCGCGATCCCGATCGGCGCCTGGATCTTCGCGGACTCGCCCTCGGACGAGGCCATCCGGCGCGCAGCGTCGGCGTCTGTCCGGCTCGGGCCGTGGACCTCGAGAGGAGGACTCTGATGAGAACGTTGCCGGTCCTGGCGCCTCGGAGGGGTCGCGGCGCGTCGGCGCTCCTCGGGTGGATCGCCGTGAGCCTCCTCGCGGCGACCGAGGTGCTCCTCGCCGGCTGTCTGCCCTCGCCGTACGGGCTCTCGCAAGGAGAGGAGTGCGAGCTGAACAGCGACTGCGACTCGCCCCTCGTCTGCCGCCTCGGCTACTGCCGCCGCGACTGCGCGAGCTCGCGCGACTGCGCCGCGGGCCTCGACTGCCTCGTGGACGACGCGGGCCTCGGTGCGTGTCAGCTCCCGACGGAGACCCACTGCGTGAACAACAGCGAGTGTCCCGCCGGGCTCGTGTGCACGATGGGAGAGTGCACGAACGAGTGCAATTGCGCCGATGCCACCCAGGCGTGTCGCGACTGCCCGCTGGGGTCGTTCTGCGTCGATCGGGGGGGCGGGACGCGCGGCTGCTTCGATCCCTCCAACCGCACGTGCGTGTACGCGAGTGACTGCCAGGCCACGAGCACCTCGTTCGTGTGCGCTGCCGATCGCCGCTGTCGCCTCGAGTGCAGGTCGGACCTCGACTGCCGCTTCGGGGCCATCTGCGTCGATCGCGCGTTCGTCGAGCCGAACGGGGTCGCGACGGGACGCCTCTGCGTCTACCCCGAGGAGCTCGTGGACGCGGGGATCTCGGTCGACGCCGGTGTGGAGGATGCCAGTCTGGAGGATGCCAGTCTGGAGGATGCCAGTCTGGAGGATGCCAGTCTGGATGCCAGTCTGGAGGATGCCAGTCTGGCGGCGGGAGGCATGCCATGAGGCGACTCGGCAAGCTCGGGCTCGCGGCCCTCGCGCCCCTCGCCGTTGCGCTGCTCGCCTCCGGCGCCCTCGTCTCGGGCTGTCTCCCGCCTCGTCGCGCGAGCCTGGGTGGCGAGTGTGAGATCAACAGTCAGTGTGACGCGCCGCTCGTCTGTCGCCTGGGGTACTGCCGCAACGAGTGCGCGACGAGCGAGGACTGCGGAGCAGGGCAGTCTTGTGTGCTCGACCTCGACAAGCTCGGTGTGTGCCAGTTGCCGACCGAGACCCACTGCACGCTCGCGACGGATTGCCCGCCTTCGCTCGTCTGCCGGTTCGAGCAGTGCGTGAATGCATGCGAGACCGATCGCGACTGCCTCGGGGGCGCGCGCTGCGTCGTGGACCCCGCCGGCAATGCCTGTCTCGATGTGGGCGTCGTCCCCTGCGTGTTCGACGGCGACTGCGGCTACGCGGAGTCGTGTCTGGCGGGGCGCTGCCGGCCTCAGTGCCACACCGATCGCGACTGCCGGCGCGGGCTCCGCTGCAATGAGGGCTACTGCGGTGAGCGTCCCGATGCGGGCCCGATCGACGCGGGAGGGCCGGACGCGGCGACCCTCGACACGGGCGGGCTCGGTGTGGACACGGGCCCTGTCGATGCCGCGATGGGCACGGCGAGCTGTGGGGGCGGACTGCCATCGCCCGCGGACACCTGGCCCGCCACGGGAGTCGATCCGAGCACCAGCGTGCTCGTGGTCGCGGCCGGCCACGTGATCCTCAACACGGTCACCAACCGCATGGCAGGCCCAGGTGGGACGCTCGAGGTCCTCGATGTCGCGTCGGGGACGTGGGCCCACGTGCCGTTCCCCGAGTCTCGCCTCCGCATGAGCGCGGTGGCGGAGGGCTCGGTCGTGTATCTCACCGGCGGAACCTGGAGCACGCCGGGGGGAGATCCGCTGCGCGACATCGTCACGTACGACGTGTCCACCGGCGTCTTCGGCGCGCTCGGCGTGACGAGCAGCGAGGCCCGTGCGGGCGGTGCGATGACGAGCTGCGCGGGGAGGTTGATCGTGGCGGGTGGTGATCCCTACAACGCCACGGGCACCGGCTCGACCGCGATCGACCTCGTGTCGATCGCCACGCACGTCGCGGAGACCGCCGTGCTGCCCGAGCCGTTCACGTCGCTCTCGGGCGCGTCCAGCGCGACGCACGCCTACTTCGGCGGCGGCGTCCGGAACCTCATGTACGGGATGGACTTCGCCTCCGATCGGCTCTTCGACATCGACTGCGCGAGCGGGACGACCGCAACGGTCGCGATGCCGCACTTCTTCGCGGGGACGGCGGCGGCGATCCTCGGACACGAGGTCTTCTTCACGGGCCGCACGCTCCCCGACGGGAGCACGTACTTGAGCGGGGCGAGCTTCGGCGTGGAGGTCGTCGACGTCTATGACGTCGATCTCGCGACGTGGCGCACGCTCGCGGCCCCGCGCCCGTTCTTCGTGTTCGATCCGGTCCCGACGTCCGCCGTGGTCCCCCATCGCTTCGTGCGCGCGTTCGCCGACGCCACGCGGGGCGAGCTCCAGGTGCTCGACGTGACGACGGGCCGCTGGGACTGCACCAACGTCTCGCCCATCCGAGCCCTGGCCGCCGACGCGAGCGCCGTCTATGCGCTCGGTGGCTTCGGCACGAGCGCGACCGTCACGCGCTGGGTGCTGCCGTGAGGACGCACGGCTCCTTCACTCGTTTACTGCGACCGCTCTTCCACGCTCCGCCCCGAGCCGGGATCGCTGGCGAACGCGCGAATTCCGAGCCATGAACGAGCCATGACCGCTTTACAGGTCGCTCCGGGCCCAGGCCCCGAAGCGATGGGCCGCAAGCTCCGCGAGCTGCGCCAGGCGCGCGAGCTCCCGCAGGCCGAGGTGGCCGCGAAGCTCGGCGTCTCACCTGCGTACCTGTCTCTCATCGAGACGGGCAAGCGCCCCCTCCAGCTGCCGCTCCTCGTGCAGGCGCTCGAGCTCTTCGGCGTGGAGCTCGACGACTTCATGCAGAGCCTGGGCGAGCTGCACATCGACGAGGGCCTGGCGCGCCTGCTCGACGAGCCGCTCCTGCGCACGCTCGCGCTCTCGCGCGACGATCTCGCGCGCCTCGGTGCCGAGCCCCGCGTGGCCAACACGATCACGGCGCTCTTCAACCTCTACAAGAACTCGCGCCTCCAGCTCGAGAACCTGCTCACGGACATGGCCCGCAAGGAGCGCGAGGGCCAGGGCGCGGGCACCCTCGCGTTCGACTACACACCGTTCGACGAGGTCACCGACTTCCTCGAGGCGCGGCGCAATTGGTTCGAGGCGCTCGAGGAGCGCGCCGATGCGCTGCGCGCACGACATCAGCTCGGCGAGAGGCCGAGCGAGGCGGGCCTGATCGGCGTGCTGGGGCAGCTCGGCGTCGAGGTGAGGACGCTCGGCGGAGAGGACACCGAGCACGAGGGCAGCGTCATTCGACGTCTCGACCCGCGCGGCGGCTCGCTCACGCTCAGCCACGACCTCCCCGAGCACCGTCGCATGTTCCAGCTCGCCCACGCCGTGGGGCTGCGCTTGCTCGACGAGGAGAAGCTCCACGAGCCCATCGTCGCGAGCGCCGACACGCGACACGCCGAGACGCCGCGCCTGCTCAAGATCCACCTCGCGAGCTACGTCGCGGGCGCGATCCTCCTCCCGTACGGCCCGTTCTTCCGCGAGGTGCAGCGCACGCGCTACGACGTGGAGCATCTCGCGAGGCTCTTCGACACGAGCTACGAGACGGTCGCGCATCGCCTCTGCAACCTGAGCGATCCCCGTCGGAGCGGCGTGCCGTTCCACTTCCAGCGCGTCGACGTCGCCGGCAACATCAGCAAGCGCTACGCGGCCACGGGCCTCCGCTTCCCGCACGGCACGGGCAGCTGTCCGAAGTGGGTCGTGCACACGGCCTTCCTCACGCCACACGCGATCCATCGCCAGTACTCGGTGTTCCCGGACGGCCGCGTGTACTTCTGCTTCGCGAAGGTCGTGGCCGAGCCGCTCGCGGGCTCGCTCGCGCGCGGGACCGTGTACGCGATCGGGCTCGGCACCCACGCTGCCGATGCCAAGCACCTCGCGTACGCGGACGACATGCCCTTCGTCGACCCCGCGCGGATGGCCGTGCCGGTGGGGACGAGCTGCCGCTTCTGCGAGCGCACCGACTGCAACCAGCGCGCAGCGCCCAGCTACAAGTTCGCGTTCCGCGTCGACGAGTACTTGAAGAAGGACAACTTCTTCAGCCCGCTCGTCGAGGGCGACGGGCACGACGCGCCGCCCGTCCCGATCTCCAAGAAGCGCCGCAGCTGAATGAGGGACCGAGAGAATCGATTCGGGGCGCCTGAGCCCCCGAGCGCGCGCCGATGGCGCGCAGGCACTCAGCGTCGGCGTCGCAGCCTGGCGATCTGGAACGCGTCGCAGCTCGCGCTCGGATCGCACCACGGGCCGAGGCGGATCATCCCGTCGTCGTCGGGCGCGATCGGGCCCACGGGCTCGCGCAAGAGCTCGAAGCTTCTCGCGTGTCGACCGAAGCTTCCTCGCGACAGGAGCGCCTGGACGACGCCGATGCCCTCGGCGCGCGTCGGCGAGCACACCGCGTAGACGAGGAGGCCGTCCGGGCGCACGAGCTCGGCGGCGCGGGCGAGGATCTGCTCCTGCAGCTCCTGCATGCGCGGCACGTCTTCGGGGCCGACGCGGAGGAGGATCTCGGGACGGCGGTGCACGGTGCCGAGCCCCGTGCAGGGCGCATCGACGAGCACGCGATCGAAGCTGTCCACGGCGAGCTTGCCCAGGCCCACCGAGAGATCCACCGCGTGGCGCGCCACCTTGGACGGCGCGTGGCCCAGGCGGCGGAGCTCGTCGTCCATGCGCGCGAGCTTCTCGGGGTGATCGTCGCACGCGACGAGCTCGCCTCCTGCGCCCATCGCATCGAGCATGGCGAGCGTCTTGCCGCCACGCCCCGCGCACGCGTCGAGCACGCGCTCTCCGCTCTTGGCGCCGACGGCCTCGGCCACGAGCTGGCTCGCCTCGTCCATCACCACGAAGTCACCGCGATCGAAGCCCGGCAGGCGCCGCGGGTCGCCCACGCCTCGCGTGAGGATCGCGTGCTCGCTCAGTGCGCCCAGCGTGAGCGTCGCGTCCGGACGAGCCTCGCGAATGGCCGTCAGGATCGCGTCCCGCTCGCGGCGCGATCGCAGCGTGATCGGCGGCGGCACGGGCCGATCGCCCGCGAACGAGCGCGCGCGCTCCGCGCCCAGATCGAGGGCGAGGTGCTCCTCGAGCCAGCGCGGCAGGACGAGCCGGCTGGCGCGCATGGGCGCCTCGGGGCGCGCGGCCGCGATCTTGCGGAGCACGGCGTTCGCGAAGCGCGAGAGGCCCTCGGCCCGCATGCGCCGAATCAGGCCGACCGTCTCGTCGAGGATCGCCCACGGCTTCTCGGCGGTGTGCAGGAGCTCATAGCTCGCGCAGAGCATGCAAGCGAGCGTGAAGGGCTCGAGCGGATCGCGACGCGGGCGATGCGCGTCGATGGCGTCTTCGAGCGCCGGAAGGACGCGCAGCACGCCGTAGACGAGATCGGTCGCGCGACCGTTCTCGCTCGGGGAGAGGTGCGCGCGCGACAGCTCGGCGTCGAGCGTGGGCGAGGCCCAGGCGTCCTCGTCGAGCACGCGGAAGAGCACGCGTGCGGCGAGCTCACGACCCGTGGTCGCGGGCAATTCGTGGGAGCGGGAAGGACGGCCTCGCATGAAGGACGCGTTCGTACCGCCGATTCGACTCGCGCGCCCGGGCTCCGCGTGCGTCAGTCCGCCTCGAAGGTCTCGACGATGTCGGGCCAGCGCCGCTCCACGTCGTTCTTGAACGCGAGCACCATGAGGAGAACGAGCACGCCGAAGCCCACGAGGCTCGCGATCTCCCTCGCGCGTGCCTCGAGCGGCCGCCGCGAGATCGCCTCGATCAGGAAGAAGAGGAGGTGGCCCCCATCGAGGAGCGGAATGGGCAGGAGGTTCAGGAGGCCGAGGTTGATCGAGATGAAGGCCATGAAGGCCAGGTAGTCGAGCGGGCCGCCGCTCGCCGCGGTCTGCGTTCCCTCGAGGATCGACAGCGGGCCGCCGAGGCTGCGCACCGAGAGCCTTCCCTGGACGAGGCGCACGACCGAGGTGACCGTGAGCTCGATCATGTCCCACGTGGCCGCGATCGACTCGCGCGCTGCGTACGACAGCGGCGAGGGGTTGGTCACCGGCTCCTCGGTGGTCGTGGGGGCCCAGTGCGAGATGCCGATCGCGAAGCGATCGAAGCGCTCGCCGTACTCGGTCTCTCCCTGCTCGCGCGTGAGCGCGAGGCGGCGGGAGATCACCTGATCGGCGCGCCGGAACGTGAGCTCGTGCTCGGTGCGATCGCTCGTCTGGAGCGTCTCGATGAAGCTCGCGAAGAGGCGGATCGGCTGGCCATCGAGCTCGAGGAGCCGATCGCCGGGGCGCAGGCCGATCGCTGCCTCGGGCGAGCCAGCCCGCACCTCCGACACATAGAGATCGGACGACTCGATGCCCGCGCGAACGATGCCGCTGCCGGGGCCGGGCTCGGGCGTGAGCGTGGCGACGTGAGGCTCGTAGAACGACAGCTCGAGCACGTCGGCGAGCCCGCCCGTGATCCGGCGCGGGCGCACGTACGTGATGGGCACGGTGCCGCCGCGGTTGGGCTCGAGCACCTGCACGAGATCGGCGAACCGCTCGATCGGTCGTCCACCCGCGGCGATGACCCGATCGAAGCTGCGCAGGCGTGCCGCGGCGGCGGGGCTCGCCGGAGAGATGATGCCGATCACCGCGAGCGGGCTCCGCGTGCTCACGCCGATGCGGCCCACCTCGCGCGTCATCCCGAGCGCGCGCGTCTCGACCGCCCGCACCGGCGTGACGGTGGCCTCCACCTGCTGCCGCCGTCGCTCCACGGTGAGCTCGAGCGGCACGCCGATGGAGCCCTCCACGCGCTGCATCAGCTCGTAGAAGGTCCGCACCTCCACGCCATCCACGGCGAGCACGCGATCGCCAGGCTGGAGGTGACCGTCGGCAGGCGCGTCGGGCAGCACCGTGCCGATCACGGCCGGCGACATGTCGTGCTCGCCGAGGAACACGACGAAGTAGAGGAGCAGCGGGAACGCGAGGTTCATCACCGGTCCCGCGAGCACGATGATCATCCGACGCCAGAGCGGTTGCTCCGCGAACGAGCGTCCCTCGTCCTTCTTCGAGACGACGTCGCCGGGGTGCTCGCCGAGGAGGCGCACGTAGCCGCCGAGCGGGATGGCGGCGATCACGTACTCGGTCTCGCCGCGCGTGAAGCCGAAGAGGCGCGGCCCGAAGCCGAGCGAGAAGCGCAGCACCTTGACGCCGAAGACCTTCGCCCAGACGAAGTGCCCCAGCTCGTGCACGAAGATGAGCACGCCCACGAGCAGGACGAACCAGAAGAAGGTCATGGCGCGGCCGCGAGCATGACGACGGTGCACCGCCGAGGCCAGCCGGCTCAGCGGGCCACGACGAGGCGGTCGCCCCCGAGGCGCTTGGCTTCGAGGAGCGCGCCGTCCGCTGCTCGCATGGTCAGCGCCGGGTCGGGCCGCGGGGTCGCGAGGCCCGCGGACACGGTGACCTGGTGCCGATACTGCTCGTGGACGCAGGGCGAGAACCGCACGGCCTCGAGCAGCGACTCCGTGATGGCGATCGCCTCCTCGAGGGGCATCGTGAACAGCACGGCGAGCTCGTCGCCTCCGAGGCGCGCCGCCACACCCCGCGAGCCGAGGGTGCGCGCGAGCGTGCGACCGACATGCGCGATGACGGCAGCGCCCGCGAGGTGCCCGTGGGCGTCGTTCACGCGCTTGAGGCCATCGATGTCGAGCAGGGCGAGCACCACCGGGCTGGTCGCGAGCTCGAGGCGCGCGGCGAGCTCTTCCTCGAATTTCCGGCGCGAGTAGAGGCCCGTGAGCTCGTCCTTGTGCAGGCGCTCCACCACGACGCGGTCGAATTCCTGCTCGACCTCGTCGTGGAGCTCGACGCGGAGGAGCGTGTCTCCGACGCGGATCTCCTCGCGCGCACCGACCAGCTGTCTGCCGTGGGCCACGAGGGGGCGCCCTGCGATCTCCGTGGGCCCCGCCCCCGCGTCGACGAGGTGCCAGCGCTCGGGGTGGGGCGAGGGCTCGAGGCGCAGGTGGATCATCCCCACGCGAGGATCGCGCAGGCGAAGGGTGGCGCCGGGATCACGGCCGATCGTCACGGGACCCGACAAGAACACGCGCTCACCCACCTGCGGCCCGGTCAGCACGACGACCACGGGAACGTCCGCGGGTGGTCGCGTGCTCGGCTCGAGCGGGCGCAGCGGTGTGGTTCGATGGCCTTCGGGCGAGGTCTTCGAGGGCGGTCGCAACGCATTCGAGCCTAGCAAACCGCGCCTGCGACGCGATGCGTCGTCGCACGAACGACGGGCTCTGCGCGTGGCTGCGTGCTAAGCCCCTGATCCTCGGACGAGCGGGGATGACGCAGACGATTTCCCTATCTTCTGGTGCACGGCTCTCGGTGGATGTCTCCGGAACGCCCGATGACGAAACGGCGACCGAGCGTGCCCTCGCAGCGGCCTCGCGTGACCTCGATGGCTTCTTCTCCCGCAAGGAGGAGCCGCCGAAGCCGCACGCCGTGATCATCGGGAAGAGCCCGCCGATGCTGGCGCTCTTCAAGATGCTCGATCGCATCAAGCAGAGCGACGCGACGGTCCTCGTGCTCGGGGAGAACGGCACGGGCAAGGAGCTCGTCGCCAAGAGCATCCACCAGAGCTCGCGTCGCGCGAACAAGGCGTTCGTGGCGACCAACTGCAGCGCGTTCAACGACAACCTCCTCGAGAGCGAGCTCTTCGGTCATCGTCGCGGCGCCTTCACGGGCGCGGTCGCCGACAAGCCCGGTCTCTTCGAGGTGGCCGACGGCGGCACGTTCTTCATGGACGAGGTCGGCGACATGTCGCCGTCGCTCCAGGTGAAGCTCTTGCGCGTCATCCAGGAGGGCACGTTCATGCCGGTCGGCGGCACCGAGACCAAGAAGGTCGACGTGCGCATCGTGGCGGCGACGAACCGTGATCTCGGCGCGATGGTGAAGCAGGGCACCTTCCGCGAGGACCTCTACTACCGCCTGCACGTGGTCGTCCTCCGCGTGCCGCCGCTGCGCGAGCGCCGCAACCCCGATGGCTCGCAGAGCGACGTCGAGGTGCTCGTGGATCACTTCCTCGCGCGCCTCGCCAAGCGCGATGCGGGCGGTCGCGACAAGGACAAGGACAAAGACAAGCGCGGCAAGGTGCGCACGCCGCGCGCGATCGAGCGCCTCGTGGGACACGAGTGGCCCGGCAACGTGCGGGAGCTCGAGAACGAGATGGAGCGCCTGTGGGTGCTCTCCGGCGACGACGCGATCATCGACGACGAGCTCCTGAGCCCGTCGATCGGTCGGCGTCGCGTGCTGCCCAAGCCGAGCGTCGCGCCCGCGGTCGTCGTCACGGCCGCCCCTGCGCCGCCGACGACGCCCACCGTCGTCCCTGCGACCGTGCCCCCGTCGAATGCGCCCGCAGCGCCCGCCGCCGATGCGTTCTCGCTGGATCCGGGTGTGTCGATGCCCGACGCCGTCGAGCGCCTCGAGCGCCGCATGATCGGCGACGAGCTGCGCAAGGCGCGCGGCAACAAGACCAAAGCGGCAGATGCGCTGGGCATCAGCCGACGCAACCTCATTCGCAAAGTGCAAGCCTACGGCCTCGACGACGTCGGGCGCCGACGCGGGGAGAGCTGATGCCTGCTTTGGTGCTGATCGCGGAGTCCGATCCGTTCAACCTTCGCCTCTTGCAGGAGATCTGCGAGGCCGCCGGGCACACGGTGCTCACCGCGATGGACGGCGGTGCGGCGCTCGAGACGGTGGCGCGCAAGCGTCCCGATCTCGTCCTCGTGGACGTGGCGCTGCCGAGCGCCGATGACGACGAGGTCGCCTCGCTGCCCCTGGGCGAGCGAGACGTGCGCGAGCTCCGCGAGACGTTGCCCGAGACGTTCGGCTCGGCCGATCTCTTCGGCGGTCTCGAGGTGCTGCGGCTGCTCAAGAGCGATCACAGCCTGTCGTCGATCCCGGTGCTGCTCACGGCGAGCGATCGCGACGAGACCATCTGGCGGCGTGGCATCGAGCTCGGCGCCGAGGACTATCTCGCGCGCCCGTACCGCGTGTTCGAGATCCACCAGCGGGTGCGCAACACGCTTCGTCGCGCGCTCCTCGAGCGGATGCAGCACAAGGACTCGAGCTTCGGCGACGAGGCGATGCAGCGGGCGGGCAGCGCGGCGCAGCTCCCGCTCACGCTGGAGTACGAGATGACGCGCGCGACGCGCTTCGATCATGCGCTCGCGTGCGTGGCCCTCTCGTGCACGAACCTCGAGCACGTGCGCGACGCGGGCGGAGACGAGGCCACCGAGTCGCTCATGACGACGCTGATCGCGAACGTGCGCCAGTGCGTGCGCACGATCGACCACGTCTTCCGCGCGGGCGAGCGCGAGCTCGTCTTGGTGCTGCCGGAGACCAGCGCGAGCGAGGCCGAGGTGGTCGTGCATCGCCTCGAGCAGCGCGCCAAGCACAACCAGCTCGCTCCGTGCGTGCTGAAGGAAGGCGCGAGCTTCCTCGTGGGCGTGTCTGGCCGCGCCGAGGGCGGTCATGCGTGCGGCCTCGCGCTCCTCGCCGCTGCGCGACGCGAGCGACGCCGGCTGTGATTGCCGGAGGGTCCATGCGGACGGCGGGGCCCCCTCCCGCTCCATTCGCTGACGCGAATGCTCCCGCGCGGGGCCCCAGCCCCGCTTGGCGCCTCGCGCTACGCTCGGCGGGATCGCGGTTCCTGTTGGGGCTCTGAGCTTGCTGGAGGGTCCATGCGGACCCTCCCCCGCGAGGCGGGGCCCCCTCCCGCTCCATTCGCTGACGCGAATGCTCCCGCGCGGGGCCCCAGCCCCGCTTGGGCGCCTCGCGCTACGCTCGGCGGGATCGCGGTTCCTGTTAGAT
>JAIBCE010000242.1 GCA_019694315.1 Sandaracinaceae bacterium | reverse complement strand
GCTGTCCGGTGGATCTCTCGCAGTTCGAGATCACGACCGCGCGGGTCGCATCGCGCGACGGCACGCAGGTGCCCGTGTCGCTCGTGCACCGACGCGGCCTCGCGCTCGATCGCCAGGCCTATGTGCTCCTCTACGCCTACGGCGGCTTCAACGTCTCGATCCTCCCTGCGTTCGCGCGACACCCGCTCTACTGGCTCGAGCGCGGCGGCGTCTACGCGGTGGCGAACCTGCGCGGAGGCGGTGAGTTCGGCGAGGACTGGCATCGTGGCGGCAACCTCGGCAACAAGGAGCACGTCTTCGAGGACATGGAGGCGGTGACCCGCTGGCTCGGCGGCGAGAGCGGCTACAGCACGCCCTCGCGGATCGCGATCACCGGCGGCTCGAACGGTGGCCTCTTGATGGGTGCGATGATCACGCGCGCCCCGGACGCGTTCCGCGCCGCCGCGAGCTACGTGGGGCTCTACGACATGGTCCGCTACCACCTCTTTCCGCCCGCCAACATCTGGACGACGGAGCTCGGCAGCGCCGAGGTGGAGGAGCAGTTCCGCTGGCTCTACGGCTACTCGCCGTACCACCGCGTACGCGACGGTCAGGTCATGCCGCACGTGCTCATCGAGACTGCGGACCACGACACGCGCGTCTACTGGGGGCACTCGACCAAGTTCGCCGCACGTCTCCAAGAGGCGACGGGCGAGGCCGATCCGCACGTGTGGTTCTACCGCGAGCAGCAGGTGGGCCACGGTGCCGGCACGCCGGTCTCCGTGCTGACCGAGCGCTACGTGCGCATGTACGCGTTCGTCGAGCACGCGCTCGAGGTGCCCGCGCCCGCAGGCCCATGACGCTGCGAGCGCCAGCGGTCGAGGGGCCCGAACGGGGCGGCGAGGACCGCGGCGTGGCTGCCGGGCCGAGGCGGGCGCGAGGGCTGAGCGTCGTTCTCACATCGAAACGCCCCCTCCCGCCGCGCCGACGGTGTATTGTCCGGTCCGACCGCTGCCTGGGTTGTGTGATGGCATGAGCACGCGGGGAACGAGAGACGAGCAGACTTTGCGCATCGGCGTGCGCGCCGAGATCCTCACTCCGCGTGAGGGGCTCGAGCGCAATCGTCCGCGTCTCGTCGTGGTCGCTGGCGACAACGTAGGGCACGCGTACCCACTGCTCGACGGCGCCATCCTGGGCCGGGGCGACGTGGCGCTGCGCGTGAACAGCGAGGAGGTCTCGCGGCGACACGCCGAATTCACGCTGGTCGAGGGGCGCTGGCACGTGCGCGATCTGGGGTCGATGAACGGGACGCTGGTGAACGGCGGGGTCATCGAGGCGCGCCGCGAGATCTTCGAGGGAGACAAGATCCAGGTCGGCACCACCATCGTGCGCTTCGCCCTCTTCGACGACGTCGACGAGCGCTTCCAGACGCGCATGTACGAGTCCGCGCTGCGCGACCCGCTGACGCGGGCGTACAACCGGAAGTACCTCGAGGAGCGGATCGACAGCGAGTTCGCCTACTCCCTGCGGCACGACACGCCCCTCACGCTCATCCTCTTCGACATCGATCACTTCAAGAGCGTGAACGACAGCTGGGGGCACCTGGCTGGTGACGCGGTGTTGGCGCAGCTCGCCGATCACGTGCTCCGCGTGATCCGCGCCGAGGACGTGCTGGCGCGCTACGGAGGCGAGGAGTTCGCGATCCTCTCGCGGGGGATCGATCGCGAGGGGGCGCGCCACTTCGGGGAGCGTCTGCGCGCGTCGGTCGAGCGCGCGGTCTTCGTCTACAGCGCGCCGATGGCCCAGGAGGCCGCGGGGGACGAAGGCCTGCGCGCGCAGGACACGGGCCGCATGACGAAGGAGGATCTCGCGATGGCGCAGCGGATCCCGCTCACCATCAGCGTGGGCGCGGCCACCATGCCCGATCCCGAGATCGGCCAGCCGCTGCACCTCTTGGCCCGCGCCGACGACGCGCTCTATCGCGCCAAGACTGGCGGTCGAAATCGCGTCAGGGTGCACGGGCTCACCTGAGAGAGGGAGAAAGAATCGCCGTCGGGGACGCCACGCGGCGGGGTTGCGCAGCAACCCCAGGAGCGCGCGAGAAAGCGAGGCTTGGGGAGCGTCGAGGAGGGGGGAATGGGGGGAGTTGCCGACTCCCCCCACCGCGCCGAAGGCGCGACAAGACTGAGTTGGCTGGAGGGTCCATGCGGACCCTCCCCCGCGAGGCGGGGCCCCCTCCCGCTCCACTCGCTGACGCTCGTGACTCCGCGCGGGGCCCCAGCCCCGCTTGGCGCCTCACGCTGCGCTCGGCGGGATCTCGGTTCGTTCTCGGTCCCTCAGCTCAGCCTCGTCTCAGAAGCGGAGGCCGAGCGTCGCGATGCCCTTGAGCTGGACGCCGAGCGCGTCGCCGTTCTGCGACGGGCACACGTCGGTCACGCCCATGCACGTGGCCGTGGGATCGCGCTGGCGGGTCATGTTGAGCACGTCCAGCCCGAAGCTCGCGCCGACGGTGAGCCAGTTCAGGAGATAGATGTCGAGGCCCACGCCGGCCTGGAAGGTCCAGCCATACGTGCTCGTCTGGAACGAGCTCGCGCTGCCCTGGTAGGTCGCATTGCCCTGCCAGCCGTAGCCGAAGCCCGCCCGGATCCACGGCTCCACCACGGGCACGGGCAGGCGCAGCGTGAGCTCCGCGCCGAGGGTGCCGATGTGGAATGGATCGTAGAACGAGAAGGTCGCCCGCGCGCCGATCGCCAGCCACCAGAAGCGCATGCCCGCGCCGACCGCGACCGTCGGGCCCGTGCCGTGGACCTGGCTGAACACGGACGCGCCCGCAGCGACGTCGGCGAAGTTCTGGTTCTGGAACGCGACGAGGTTCACGTCGGCGACGCCGCCGGAGGCCTCGAGCCAGAGCCAGTCGATGTCGCGGCCATCGCCGTCGTCCTCTTCCTCCTCGTCGGCTGCGCGACCCGTGGGCGCAGCAGCGCCCGAGGAGGTGGTGTGCGTGGTCGTCGGCGGGGGCGCGGTGACGGGATCGATCACGGGCTCCGTCGAGGCGTCCGGGCTCGTGCTGGTGGGGGCCGGGCCCGAGTGGGTCGAGGTCTGCGCGGTCGTGTGAGCAGCGCCGTGATCCGTCGTCACGCCACCCTCGGCGCCGTTGCCGGTGCTCGCGTCCTGCGCCGATGCGAGCGCCCCCATGGCCAGCCATGCGACGCACGCGGCACAGAGACCGCGCAGAGCGATGTGTGAGCGCGGCCTCATGCGTCACCTCCGTCGTGAGAGGTCAGCTTCGAGAGGAGCTCGTCACTCGGGTCGTCGCTGAGGGGCTCGCCGGGGATGCGATAGGAGCCGTCGAGCCAGGCGCCGAGGTCGACCAGCTTGCAGCGCGTCGAGCAGAACGGGAACGCTCCGTTGGCCTCGTCCCGCTGGACGCCCGCCGCCAAGGAGCGCTTGCAGATCGGGCAGATCGCTTGCGCCATGGCCCCGAGGATAGCGCGCACGCGCGCCGGCGGCGACGCGAGCGTCGCGTTCATCGCGATCACCAGCGGACGTCCTGATCCTCGACCACGCCAGGGACTCGCTCGAGCCGCAAGAGGGTCTCGCCCCGTCGGATCGTCCCCGAGAACGTGCCGATCGGCTGGACGAAGCGCGAGCGAACGAGGCCCAGGTCGAGCCCCTCGTCGTGGACCGCGAAGGGCTCGAAGCGAAGATCGACCTCGCCCTCGGCGGTGCGGATCTGCCAGGGCTCGAGGCGCTTGGCGCGATCGCGTGGTGACCCGGGGCCTGCCGGCAGCTCGAAGCGACCTTCGCTCAGCGCGTGCACGCTGTCTCGGCCGAAGAGCGCGCACTCGGGGGCGCCCACGAAGCCCTGCACCAGGTTGAGGGCGATGGGCTCGCCCGTCGTCGCGGCGCCCTGCAGGAACGCCCAATTCCACTGGGTCTCTCGCGCGAGCAGGCCCACCGTCACGTCGAACCCGCCGAGCCCGCCATCGAGATCGACACGCTCGCCCGCGACCAGCGCCGCGCCGCGAACCGGCGCCAGGGAGCGCTTCTCGGTGGCATCCACCACGCCGCCGCGGATCGGCGCGATCGCCGTCATCGCCGGCGCGGCCGAGGCGAGATCGAGCGAGGCGCGGAGCTCGAGCGAGGGCGTGCTGGCCCGCACCTCGAGCACCGCCTCGCCGCGACGCTCGCGCACACGCACGCTCGTGCGTGGACCGACCAGCCTTGCATCGAGGCGATGCACTCCATCCTGTCGGACGCGCGAGACGCCAGGCATGCCGGGCACGGAGCGGAGATCGGCGACGAGCCCCCGCTCTTGGTGTGCGGCGAAGCCGAAGGTCGTCTGCGCGTAGCCGAGATCGACCACCGCGAGCGCCATGGTCCACGGCGCCTTGGTGAGGATCACGTAGATCCACCGCTTCTCGCGGAAGAGCTCGCGGGCGCCACGCAGCGACGAGAGATCGAAGCTGCCGAGCGCGCCGCGGTACGTCCCGAACCGAGGCCGCTCGGAGCGCGGATCGACGAGGCTCGGCGGCGCGGGGGCCTCGATGGGCGAACCGGGGCGGACACTCGCGGCGGTCACTCTTCGTCCTTCTCGAGCTCGGCGAGGATGTCCTCGATGTCGTGCGAGATCTCGGAGCTCTTGTCGGCGAGCGCGCTCGCGCGCGTGAGCATGCGGCGCGCCTCCTGTCGCAGTCCGAGCTGCTTGAGCAGACGACCCGCCTCGCGGTGGTAGACGACGTGGTTCTCACGATCGGACCCGCGCGCCAGTGTCGAGTACAGATCGGCCGCCCGGCCCAGGTTTCCGGTCTGTTCGTGCAGCTCGGCGAGGGGCACCGCCACCGCCGCCGGGAGGTCGGTCTGCGAGCGACCGAGGAAGTAGCGCACGATGCGCTCGAGCGTCTCGATCGCCTCGGTCCGGCGGCCCGCGTCGCGCTTGGCGAGCGCGAGCTCGAGGTGGACCGGCCAGTTGGGCTGCTCCTCGTCGAGCAGCGAGAGCGCAGCCTCGAGGATGGTGACCGCAGGCTCTGGCTCGCCGCGCGTCCGCAGGAACACGCCCATGTTGAGGAGTGGGCGTGGATCGTCGGGCATCGCGTCGATCGCGCGCTGGAGCTCCTCGATCGCCTTCTCGTCGTTGCCGTCGCGCTCGGCGATCTGCGCGAGGAAGACGTAGCCGTGGATGCGCGCCTCGCTGCGGTCGTCGTCGGGAACGCGGTCGAGGAAGAGCGAGAGGGCCTTGAGGCCGCCGGTCTCGTCTCCGGTGCGCGATCGCGCGCGGGCGAGCTCGACGAAGAGATAGACGCCGTCGCCCTCGTGATCGCGCGCGAGCTCCTCGAGGATGGGGCGCGCGGAGGTCGGATCGCCGGCGTCCATGGCCAAGAGCGCGCGGCGCAGGGGCTCCCCATACTCGTCGTACTCCTCGAGCTGCGTCTCCGACCACGCGCCCGCGAGCATCGCCCAGCGCTCGTCGTCCGAGGCATGCACATCCAGCTGCGCCACCTTGCGCGCGTCGCGCCGCTCGGCGCCGTCGAGCATGCGCGCGGCCCGCTTCCGGATGGACTCGGTGCGCGCGAGCTCGGCCGCGGTCTCGAGCTCACCGCGCGCGAGCTCCAGCTCCCCATCCTTGATCAGTCGCTCGGCCTCGGCGATGCGTGCCTCCGCGAGCTGATCGAAGCACACGGAGATGCGCGCGTCGGCGTGCTTCTTGGTGGTCGCGCTCGCGTCGCGTCGGTCCTTCAGCCTCTCGTAGGCCAGGCGTGCCTCGAAGTAGCTCTTGGCCTCGAACAGCCGATCCGCTTCGGCGAGGTCTTCGGTCTCCGTGGTGCTGCCGAAGAGACGCTTGAAGAACGACATTCAGCTGCCCTTCTTGGCGACGCGCTGCGCGGCCGCCGTCTTGATCGCGGCGGGGATGCCGCGGCTCCGAGAGAGGTTTCGGAGATCGGCCACGTGCAGGTGCGAGAGGAACTTCATCGAGATGCCGACGGGCGTCTTGGGGTTGAAGAGGAGGTTCTTCTTGATCTCGTAGTTGCCGACCCACTCGCGCTTGTTGCCGATGAAGCGCAGCACCTCTTCGGAGACCTGTCGGCTGTTGGCCAGGCCCGTGGCCTCCGCCTCGGTGACCTGCGGCGAGGCGATGGCGCTCATCGCCACGATCTTGTTCGAGTCGCGCACGAGCAGCGCGCGCGCGGCGGCGTTGCCGATGAGGCACATGCGGAGCTTCTCGGCGAAGTTCATCTCGCCGATCTGGAACGCGAGCGGCTTGAACTTCTCGCGGACCTCTTCCTTGCCCTCGGCCGCGTCTTGTTCGACGGCGTCCTCGTCGTCATCGGCCGCGAGCGCCTCGGTGAACATGAGATCGCTCGGCAGAGGCTCCTCGCTCGGCTCGGGGATGAGCTGGCCGGCGATCGCCTGTGCGTGGGCCTCGAAGGTCGGGATGCCGTCGACCTGCACGCCGTTGCGCACCGCGAGATCGACGAGGCGATCGATCGTCGACATGCGCGTGTGCTTGTTCTTGTAGAGCGCCTCGAGGATGCGGGGCGCCGCGAGGATGCGCTGCTCGTCGAGGGCCACGCGCTCGGCCACGCGCTCGGAGCAGGTGCGCGCGATGTTCGAGACGGTCTCGTGATCGATGGCGGCGTTGCCGAGGAGGCGCTCGAGCAGGTCGTCGTTGCTCCGGAGCCGGTCGGCGAGCGCGTGGAGGAAGGCAGGATGCAGCGCGGCGTCGCACGCGGCCTCGATGACCGCGGGGGGAACGCCATCGAGCGTCGCGCGCGCGGCGTCGGCGATGGTGGCGGACGGGTCGGCGGCGAGCTGCAAGAGCACCGCCACGAGCTCACCGCCCTTGGCGGGGACGAGGCCCTTGGCGGCCATCTGGCGCGCGCGCTCGGGTGCGTCGGGGCTACAGAAGCGACGGATGCTCTCGGGGAGCTGGTCGGCGGCGAGGGGAAGGGCGACCTCGATGCTCATGGAGGTCGCAGAGCATATCGCAGCACGGCTCGGGTTCTCACCCCAGGTGTGACGTGTCGCCTCACGCTCGTCGTCGCGACGTTCGAAGCACTCGATGAAGGCTCGCTGGTGTTCGAGAGGTGAAACGAGCGCTTCGCTCGCATCATCACCCCCGCGGGGTGATGACCGAGCGCGGAGCCGGATGGTAGGGACGACCCCTCTCGAGTCGACGCGGCGGGCTTGCACACCCGATGATCTCCAAGGGCCTCACGGAGCGACTGCTGCTCGTCGACGACGATGACCTCGTTCGCGCCGCGTACCGGCGCGTCCTCGCGGCGACGCACGAGGTGATGGAGTCGGCCACGGTCACCCGAGCCAAGGAGCTCGTTGAAGCCTACGAGCTGTCGCGGGCGGTGCTCGACTATCGGCTTCCCGATGGAGACGGCCTCGAGCTGCTCGCGTGGATGCGGGCCCGTGGGATCTCGTGCCCGGTCCTCGTCGTGACCGGAGAGCCCGACACGACGCTCACGGCGCGCGCGTTCTTGCTGGGCGCGCAGCTGGTGTTCAAGCCCGCGCCCGTCGAGGTGCTGGTCGCCTTCGGCAAGGCGCCGCACGAGGCGCAGGTGCGCGTGGACGTGACGCTCGGCGACATCGTGCGCTCGTACGCCTCCGAGCACGGCCTCTCGGCGCGGCAGACCGAGCTCCTCGTGGAGCTCCTGAACGGCACGCCTCGGGGCGCGCTCGGCCCGCGGCTCGGTGTGGGCGACAACACCATCAAGACGATGGTCCGCGAGATCCTCGGCAAGACCCAGCAGCCGTCGACGAAGCGGCTCGTCTCCGAGCTGCTCGAGCGCGCCGCGGAGGCTCGCGAGCGATCGCGACGCTGACGGGGTCGAGGGAGCGTGCGGGGGCGCACGTGCTACAACCTCGGTGTCCTCGGGTGGCGTGGACCGGAATTCCTCCGGCCGCGACCGACGCGCTCCCTGGCTCCGAGGGCGACTCCATGACCCAGTCCAAGCGGGCCTCTGGCCCTGACCGTCCCGGTGTGCCTGGCGTGCCTGCCACTCAGCCTGCGGCGCGCCCCCCCAAGGTCACGGTGCCGATGCTCCGCGCGATGAAGCGCGCGGGAGATCGCATCAGCGTCGCGACGGCCTACGACGCGACGTTCGCGCGCATGCTCGACGAGTCGGGGGTCGACGTGCTGCTCGTCGGGGACTCGCTCGGCATGGTCGTGCAGGGGCTCGACACCACGCTCCCCGTCACGCTCGACGAGATGCTCTATCACACGCGTGCCGTCGCTCGCGGCCTCGCGCGGGCGAGCGCGCAGGGGCTCGGCGGGCGGGCGCTGGTCGTGGGCGACATGCCCTTCATGACGTACCAGGTCGACGAGATCACGGCGCTGCGCAACGCGGGGCGCTTCCTCGCCGAGGGCGGCGCGCACGCGGTCAAGCTCGAGGGCGGCGTGACGATGGCCAAGACGATCGCGCGCATCGTCGAGTCGGGGATCCCCGTGATGGGGCACGTGGGGCTCACGCCGCAGAGCGTGCACGCGATGGGAGGATTCCGCGTCCAGGGCAAGTCGGAAGAGGACGCAGAGCGCGTGCTCCGCGACGCCAAGGCGGTGGAGGAAGCGGGGGCGTTCGCGGTGGTGCTCGAGGGCATTCCCGAGGCGCTCGCCGCGCGGATCACCCGTGAGCTTGAGGTGCCGACGATCGGCATCGGCGCGGGCGTGAGCTGCGATGGGCAGGTGCTCGTGAGCTACGACTTCCTCGGGCTCACGCCGGACCTCAAGCCGAAGTTCGTGAAGCGCTTCGCCGAGCTCTACCGGGATGGCGTCGAGGCGAGCCGCCGCTACGTGGAAGAGGTGAAGGCAGGGACCTTCCCGGCCAAGGAGCACACGTTCGGTGCCCGGGTCGAGACGCCAGCGGGCGCGGCCACGGCGCCGACGGGCGGCTACGGCCCGCGCGAGGCGTGAGCGATGGAGGTCTTGCACGAGCCGGCGCGGCTTCGCGCGGTGTGTGATCAGGCGCGACGCGCGGGCGAGCGCGTGGGAGTCGTGCCGACGATGGGCGCGCTCCACGCGGGGCACCTCGCGCTGATCGACGAGGCGCGGCGCCGCGGGGCCCAGCGCGTGGTCGTCACGATCTTCGTGAATCCCCTGCAATTCGGGCCGAACGAGGACTACTCGCGCTATCCACGCACGCTGCCCGACGATGCGGCGGCATGCGAGGCGCGCGGGGTGGACTGGGTCTTCGCGCCCGATCGCGAGGCGATGTATCCGGCGGGCTTCGCCAGCCAGGTGCGTGTCTCGGGCGTGACGGAGGTGCTCGAGGGCGTGTTCCGCCCGGGCCACTTCGACGGCGTCACGACGGTGGTGGCGAAGCTCTTCGGACTCGTGGGCGATGCGGTCGCCGTCTTCGGGCGGAAGGACTACCAGCAGTGGTGTGTGCTCCGGCGGATGGTGCGCGACCTCGATCTCCCGATCGAGATGCACGGGATGCCGACGGTTCGCGAGGTGGACGGTCTCGCGCTGAGCTCGCGCAACCGCTACCTCTCGCCCGAGGAGCGCGTGCGTGCGCTCGCCATCGTCCGCGGCCTGCGGGCGGCGATCGCGAGCTTCGACGCTGGCGAGCGCGACCCTCGCGTGCTCGAGTCGATGGTGCGCGCGCCGGTCGAGGCGGCCTTCGATCGGATCGACTACGTGGCGGTCGCCGATGCCGACAGCCTCGCGCCGATCGAACGCGTCGAGGGCCGCGCGGTCCTCGCGGTCGCGGCGCATCTCGGCCGTACGCGCCTCATCGACAACGTCGTCCTCGGCGAGGATCGGCCCTGAGACGGCGCCCGCGCACGCTCGGCGAGTGGCTCGACGAGGGGCCCTTCGCGCTCGCGATGTCGTCGGGCTTCTTCGGCTTCTTCGCGCACGCAGGGCTGCTCTCGGTGCTCGAAGACCGAGGCGTCACGCCGTGTCGCGTCGCGGGATCGAGCGCGGGCGCGCTGGTCGCTGGGGCGCACGCGGCGGGGCTCTCGGCCGGGGCGCTGGTGGCCGAGCTCGTGAGCCTCGAGCGCTCGCACTTCTGGGATCCGGGGCCGCTCTTTGGCGTGCTCCAAGGAGGCCTGCTCCGCGGAGAGCTCTTCCGCGAGCGGCTCGAGCGCATGCTGCCCGTGGGCTCGTTCGAGCGGTGCCGCGTGCCGCTCGCGGTGTCCACGTTCGACGTGCTCTCGCGAACGACCCACGTGATCGAGGAGGGCGCGCTGGGCTCGGCCATCGTCGCGTCCTGCGCAGTGCCCGGCCTCTTTCGGCCGGTCCGCCGCGAGGGGCGCTGGCTCCTCGACGGAGGCATTCGGGATCGACCGGGTCTCGCCGGACTGCCGGCTGGCACGCGGGTGCTCTTTCATCACCTCGCGTCTCGCTCGCCCTGGCGACGCCAGAGCGAGTTCGTGCTGCCGCGCCGCGAAGGGCTGGTGTCGCTCGTGATCGAAGGGCTCCCCCGCTCGGGGCCGAGCCAGCTCGAGGCCGGGCGCGAGGCCCTTCGTCTCGCTCGCGCGGCCGCCTCGAGGGCGCTCTCGCAGCCGATCGTCGAGGACGCGGTGCACGTCTCGGCGTGATGCGCCGAGGGCTCGCGCGGGAGGCGACGCGAGGGCCGACTCGGTGAGGGAAGGGCGCGGTGCACCACGCGCGTTGTCCTCGCGCGCGCCGTTTTCTTCCGGCGCTCGGTGCCTGCGCGGTACACGCGGGCGAGAGGCGTCATGCACAGCTCTTCGGACAGTCGTGGGCACGCGGGCTCGGTGGCCGCACGGCGGGCGCGTGCACCGCTGCGCCACGCGACGCTCCTCTCGGTCTGCACCGCGCTCATGGGCCTGACGTGTCATGCGGAGGCGAACCCACCTCCGACGTCGACGGGTGCGCCGGTCGAGGCGCTTCACGCGGAGCCCGAGCTGGCCGATGCGTCGGTCGCGCTGCCGAGCGAGGGTGTGCTGGCCATGCGCAGAGCTGCGCTCACCGGCGACGGGGCCGAGGTGGTCGCGCGCGCGGATCGCGCGGCCGAGCAGTCTACGGGCGACGATGCCTCGCTCTATCGCTGGGTGGCGGCGAGCCTCGACCCCGATCCTGCGGCGGCTCGCGCGCGCTTCGAGCGCATCGCACAGGGCGCGAGCCCGCTCTCGTCGTGGGCAGCCGTCGAGGCCGCGCGACGCTCGTGGGAGAGCGATCCCGCGGCGGCGCGGGCGCTCGTGGCACCGCTGCTCGCGGACGGCGCGACGGATCCGCGCTGGCCTGGCCTCGACGAGGCGCGCGCGATCGACGCGCTCGGCCTCGCGAGGCTGGCGATCACCGCGGAGTCCGCGGAGGCGACCCGTGCGAGCGCGGACGCCGACGACGCAGATGCCGAGGTCGCCACGACGGCGTCGACCGAGGCCGAGCGTGCGCTGCGGGATGCCATGCGGGCGAGCCTCCCTCTCCCGCTCGATCGCGCGCTCGCGCGCTTGCTCGGCGACCTGCTCGCACGGCGACCCGACTCCACCGCGCGGCGCGAGGCGATCGGGCTCTACCTCGATCTCCTGGCAAGCGCGCCTCGTGCTCGTGCCGCAGAGGGCCTCGAGGGCGCGCTCGACGCGCTGCTCGCGAGCTTTCCCGAGGACGAGCGCGCGATGCTGCGCACGCCGAGCCTCGCGCAGGAGCGCGCGCACGCGGCCTACCTCGAGTCTTCCCAGCAGCATCGCCTCGCGTCCGAGGAGCACATCCGCATCGCGGCGCGGCTCGAGCCCGGCTCGGTCGAACGCTGCGCTGCGCTGCTCGAGTCGGGACGGGCCCTGCACCGAGGGCGCGTCAACGGACCCGCGATCGAGCGCCTCGACGCGATGATCGGTGAGTGCGCCCCCGCGCTCGCGCGGGCCGTGGACGAGCACGTCGCCGAGGCCCGAGAGATCGACGCGCGTCGTGACGCGCTCGCCTGGGCCCACTATGCGCTCGGGCGTGCGGCGCTCTCCTCGGGCGAGGCGCCCCGGGCGATCCTCCACCTCGAGGCGATCGCCGACGTCGCGCCGAGCCATCGCCTCGTCGATGACGGGCTCGTCTACGCAGCGCGTGCGCGGCTCGAGCGCGGCGAGCGCGAGCAGGCCCACGAGCGGCTCGAGCGCGCCCTCGCCCAGGGCGGCGACATGCGAGGCGAGGCACGCTTCCAGCTCGCGTGGGATCTGCGCGACGGCGGACATCGCGAAGAGGCGCTCGAGCAGCTCGAGCAGAGCCTGGCCGAGGGCACGGGCGAGTCGGCGGAGGGGATCGTGGGGCGCGCCGCCTACTGGCGAGGGCGTGTGCTCGCCGAGCTCGGCCGTCGCGACGAGGCGCTCGAGGGGCTCGAGGCGCTCGTGCGCGCGAGGCCCCTCACGTACTACGCGCAGCTCGCGCTCGCGCGGATCGCCGAGCTCGACGCCGCGCGGCAGCTGCGTGTGCGCGCCGAGGTGCTGGCCCATCGTGCGCCCCTCGCCGGATCGAGCATCACGGACGCCGCGCTGATCGCGCGCTCG
>JAIBCE010000241.1 GCA_019694315.1 Sandaracinaceae bacterium | reverse complement strand
ACGGCGACGCGGGGACCGCGGCTCCGCGGGCGCCTCGGCGGCTTCAGGGGCCGTGCTCGGAGCCGTGCTCGTGCTCGGAGCCGCGCTCGGCGGCGTGCTCGGAGCCGCGCCCGGTGGCGCGCTCGGAGCCGTGCTCGGTGGCGCGCTCGGAGCCACGGCCGGTGGCGTGCTCGGCGCAGCGCCTGTCGGGCCCGGCGGGAGCGGGGGCGGGGGCAGGGGCGTCTCGTCGCCCTGGCGCTGCATGGGGGTGCTCGGTGCCGTCGAGGGAGGCGCGACGAGCTCGGGGACGGCGGCGTCGGGCGGCTCGAAGAGATCCTGGAGGGGATCGTTCACGCCGCCGTCTCGATCCCAGGGGACGGGCGAGGTGTGGGCGGGGTCGGGCGGCGAGACGAACGCGCTCGTGCACATCGTGTTGCAGAGGCCGCACGTGAGCGCGACGAGCATCGCGGGCACGAACGCGATGATGTTGAGGACGAGGCCCGCGGTGGCCAGCCCCTCGCTCTCGCCCATGCCCTGCTTGGCACGGGACATCGCGACGCCTCCGAGGACCACGCCCGCGATCGCGAGGATCGGCGAGAGGAACGCGAGCATGGTCCCGAGGAACGGGACCCACACGAAGATGACCCCTGCGATCATCAGGAGGAACGCGAAGATCCCGAGGATGACGGAGCCGAGGCCCATGGTGCCGGGCAACTGTCCGGGACCGAGCCCTCGGGGTCAACCGTCCCCTCGTTCGGCAGACGTGGCGGCCTCCGAGCGGAGCTCAGCTGCGCGCGGCCCCGGGGAGCACGGCGCCCTGGTCGCGCAACCGGTTCTCCGCCCACGCCATCGCTTCTTCGCGCGTGCGGACGAAGACGTGCGTGAACGGCGGGGACCATAGCCAGAACACGGCCGTGTACGTCCCGCGCACGAGGGCGTTGGGCGTGACGAACGCCGCGGCCAGCGATCGCTCACGGAGCGCCACGTCGTGCTTGGCGAGCCAGTCCACCCACATGCGCCGCTGCATCGCCGAGAGGCCCGCGTTGCCCGACGAGTCGAACACGAGCACGCCGGTCGAGCCCCGCGCCAGCACCTTCTCGAGGAACGCGAGACGCTCGCGAACGTCCTCGTCCGAAGAGCTCCCCACCGCCTCGATGACAACGAGGGGGAACCTCGAATCGTCGAACACGTTCGGCACGTCGATATCCTGCCCAACCCAGGAGCCTCCTTCAATCGGGTGATCTCCGGAGTCGGCGCGGCCGGTGGCCCCCCCGAGGGCGGCTGCTATCGTCGGCCCCCCTCGATGAACGCCACCGCGAAAAGCCCGCGCAAGAAGCGCGCTCCCAAGATCACCGACGTCCGCGCCGGGCGCGTGGCGATCGTGGGGCGCCCGAACGTCGGCAAGTCGACGTTGCTCAACGCGCTCGTCGGCCAGCGGCTCGCGATCACGACGCCCAAGCCGGGCACCACGCGCACGGTGCTCCTCGGGGTGCACGACGGCGTCGACGACGAGGGGCGCCGCACGCAGATCGCGTTCCTCGACACGCCCGGCCTCGAGTCGCCGCGCTCCGTGCTCGGTCGCGTGCTCGTCGAAGAGGCGCAGGGCGCGCTCGAGACGGTCGACGCGCTCGTGCTGATGGTCGACGCGAGCGACGTGGCTCGCGCAGGCGACCTCGCACCGGCCGATCAGCGCGTGCTCGCGCTCGTCGATCCGGTGGGCAAGCCCGTGATCCTCGCGCTCAACAAGGTCGATCGCGTCAAGGACAAGGCCAAGCTCCTGCCCGCGCTCGAGAAGCTCGAGAAGAAGAAGCGCTTCGCGGCCCTCGTGCCGCTGAGCGCCACCCGCGAGAGCGGCGTCGCGGGGCTCGTGCGCGAGCTGCGCGGACACCTCGGCACCGATCTCCTCTTCGACGACGACAGCGTGACGGATCGCCCCGAGCGCTACTTCGTGGCGGAGCTCGTGCGCGAGGCGATCCTCGGCGCGACGCGCGAGGAGGTGCCGTACGGCACCGCGGTGCTCGTGGACGAGTGGGTCGAGGAGGGCGCGCTCGTCCGCGTGGGCGTGACGATCGTCGTCGAGAAGGACTCGCACAAGGGCATCCTCATCGGCGCCCGCGGCACCAAGCTCAAGGAGATCGGCGAGAAGGCACGGCTCGCGATCGAGGAGCTGCTCGAGCGGAAGGTCTTCCTCCGCACCTTCGTGAAGGTGGTGCCGGGCTGGACCAAAGACGCGGAGAAGGTCCGTCGCCTCGTGCGCGACGGAACGCTTCCCTGATCAACTACTTCCGAGAGTCTTCGCGCGGCGCGAAGACTCGGAAGTCTTGGCTGCGGGCTTCGCCCGCGCTGGGGTTCGAGATGGCTCGCAAGAAGGCACCCGAGACCGATCCCGAGATCGACGAGCGCGCGGACGAGACCGCTGCACCGGCCGATCTCTCGCGCCGGAGGCGTCGCGGTGAGTCGCTGCCCGCGGGGGCCGTGGGCTCGCGTCCGGTCGTCGCGATCATCGGCAGGCCGAACATCGGCAAGAGCACGCTCTTCAATCGGCTCGCGGGGGCGCGCCTGGCGATCGTCGAGGACGTGCCCGGCGTCACGCGCGATCGCCACTACGCCGACACCTTCCTCCACGGCCGCGAGTTCGTGCTCGTCGACACCGGTGGCTTCGATCCCGACAGCGACGATCCCATGCGCGAGGGCATCGCGCGCCACGTGAAGGCCGCCCTCTCCGAGGCCGACGTGGTGGTCTGCGTGCTCGACGCCACGACGCCGCCCACCCCCGCGGATCGCGCCGCCGTCCAGCTCCTGCGCAAGGCCGACAAGAGGGTCGTCTTCGTGGCCAACAAGGCCGACTCGCGGGCGCAGGCGCTCGAGTCCTCCGAGCTCTACGCGCTCGGCATGGACAAGCTCATCCCCATCTCCGCGCTGCACGGCGGCAACCTCGTGGAGCTCGAGGAGGCCATCGTCGCGTCCCTTCCGCCGCCGGGCGAAGGGCAAGAGCCGGTGTGGGGTGAGGACGCACGGCGCATCGCGCTCGTGGGCCGTCCGAACGCGGGCAAGAGCTCGCTCACGAATCGCCTGCTCGGCGAGGATCGCCAGCTCGTGGACGCGCGCCCGGGCACCACGGTCGACGCCATCGACTCGCTCCTCACCCGCAAGACGCGCGACGGCGAGCAGCAGTACGTGCTCATCGACACCGCGGGGATCCGCCGCAAGCGCGGCATCGACGAGGCGGTCGAGTCTATCGCGGTGATGAAGGCGATCCGCTCGATCGAGCGCAGCGACTGCACCGTGCTCCTCGTGGACGCGAAGGAGGGCATCGCCGAGCAGGACGCGCGCCTCGCAGGCCTCGTCGTGGACCGCGGCCGTGCGCTCGTGGTGGGCCTCAACAAGAGCGATCTCCTCGACGAGAAGGAGCGCAAGCAGGCCATGCAGAAGGCGCGCGAGACGCTCGCCTTCGCGCCGTGGGCCTGGATCGTCATGCTCTCGGCCAAGACCGGCCGCGCCGCCAACCAGGTGCTCGAGGCCGCCGACCGCGCGATCGCCTCGCACCGTGCGCGCGTCACCACGTCGGAGTGCAACCGCTTCTTCGAGGAAGTGCTCGATCGGCACCCGCCCCCCACCTACAAGAGTCGCCCCGTACGCCTCTACTACGTGACGCAGGCCGAGACGCGGCCGCCGCGCTTCGTGGTCGTGACCAACGAGCCCGAGGGCGTCCACTTCTCCTACCAGCGCTACGTCGTGAACGCCCTCCGCGAGCGCTTCGGCTTCGAGGGCACCCCGATCCGGGTGAGCTATCGCGCGAAGTCCAAGCGCGAGTGACGAGTCGAGCCCTCGGCTCGTGCTCCAGAGGGTCATGCTTGCGGGCGATGGCAATGGCGGTCGCCCTCGCAAGACGCTATCGTCTCGACCCGTCGTTTCGGAGGCTGCCTTGTTCGTTCGCTCGCTGGCCCGAGTGAGTCTTCGTTCACTCTTCGTCTGCTCTCTTCTCGCGCTGTCTTCGCTCGGCGCCCTCGGCTGCACGCAGGGTGTCGGCTCCACGTGTCAGCTCCAGTCGGACTGCGCGAGTGGGCTCGACTGCTGCAACGCAGGCCTGCCGCGCGGCACGTGCCAGACCACGTGCGAAGGCGTGGTCGCCGACGACGCGGGACAGGACGCGGCCGCCGCCGTGGACGACGCCTTCACGCCGGTGGACGCGGCCGCGCCCGTCGACGCGCCCGCGTCGGCGGATGCGCCCGCGACGGCGGATGCGCCCGCGACGGTCGATGCAGCGTCGAACGTCGACGGTGGGGCCTGAGCCGTGCGCAAGCCTCCGGTCGATCCGCTGATCGGCCGCACGATCGGCGGGCGCTACCGCCTGATCCAGCGCCTGGGATCCGGAGGCATGTCGAGCGTCTATCTCGCCCGACACGTGCTCATCGATCGCTTGATGGCGATCAAGACGCTGCGACGTGATCTCGCGAGCGATCCGGTGCAGCGCGACCGCTTCATCCGCGAGGCGCGCGCGGTCAATCGCATCAACCACGAGAACATCGTGGAGATCTCGGACTTCCGCGAGACCGAGGATGGCCTGCTCTATCTCGTCATGGAGTACGTGCCCGGCGAGTCGCTCCTCAAGGCGATGGGGGAGGGGCCGTTTCCGCCGCTGCGCGCGCTCGACATCGCGGAGCAGGCCGCGAGCGCGCTCGCGCGCGCCCACCAAATGGGCGTGATCCATCGCGATCTCAAGCCCGAGAACCTCCTCCTCGTGCAGCGCCGCGATCGCCCCGACTTCGTGAAGCTCCTCGACTTCGGCATCGCGAAGCTCACCGATCAGCCCTCGCTCACGGGCAGCCAGCAGATCTTCGGCACGCCCGGCTACATCGCGCCCGAGTACATCCAGAGCGCGAACATCGATGGGCGTAGCGATCTCTACTCGCTCGGCGTGATCCTCTACGAGATGGTCACGGGCGCGCTGCCCTTCGACTACGAGTACCCCGGCGATCTGCTCATCAAGCACGTGACCGAGCCGCCGATCCGGCCGTCGCTGCGGCGCCCGGGCCTGCCCGCGCCGATCGAGGAGCTCGTGCTGCGCTGCCTCGAGAAGACGCCCGAGAAGCGCTTCCGCGACGCGTTCCACTTCCTCGAGGAGCTGCGCGCGTGCCGCGAGCGGCTCGGCTCCGAGCTCGAGTGGGGCGCGCTCGCGCGGCCCGAGCCCTCGGGCAAGGGTGGGCAGCGGCCCGTCTCGGTGGCCCCCACGCCCGCCGAGGTCGCGGCGCCGCTGCCGGAGATCCCGATCGCACTACCGCCCGACCTCGCCACGCCGTCGGCGCCGGAGCCCGCGCGCACGACCAAGAAGTCCAAGAAGACCGCGGAGCCCTCGGACACCGCGGAGCGATCGAGCACGGCGGAGCCCTCGATCCCCATCGTCGTCGAGCCGCCGCGGCCCTCGACGGGCACCCTCCAGAACCCGGTGTCCGGTGTGTCGGGTCGACCGATCACCGCCGACTACAACCGTCGTTCCATCCCCGTCGCGCCCGGAGACGATCTCTCGATCGACATCGACATCGAGGATCCCCAGAGCGTGCACCCGCCGCCGATCACGGCGGGCCCGGACGTCTCGGGCACGAGCCTCAGCGGCGAGCACGGCCTCGCGGGCACGCGTCGCTGGCGCGAGCGCTTCGAGAGCCTCCGTGCGTGCCTCGACGAGCTGGTGCTCACGCAGTCGCCGCCGCCCGACGTGGATCACGCGATGGCGTTCGCGGCGCGCGCCCTCGAGGAGCTGGAGGAGAGCGCCACCGCGGCACGTCGCGAGCAGCGCGCGCTCGAGGGCGTCTCGGAGAAGGCCCGCGACTTCCGCGCGACGATCGGGCGCACGCTCGACGAGCTCGCCGCGCAGCTCTCGCACGAGAAGGGTGAGCTCGATCGGCTCGCCGCGCAGCGCGTGGCGCTCGAGGCGCGTCGCATGCAGCTCCGCTCGCAGGGCCGCGAGACCGAGGCCGACGGCGTGCTCTGGGAGCTCGCGGCGGTCGATCAGGCCTACGGCGAGAAGGCCGCGGTGCACGAGGTCCTCGCGAGCCAGGTCGCGGAGCTCCAGACGCAGCTCGACCGCGAGAACGAGCAGCTCGAGGCCGAGATCGCGGTGCTCTCGCAGTCGCTCGATCGCGAGATGGGCCGGCTCTGGCCCATGGCGGGCGCGCTCCGCGAGCCGCTCGATCGCGTCGAGGCCTACGTTCGCGACATGTGGCAGCGCGCAGGGCGCTGATCGACTTCTTCCGAGAATCTTCGCGCGGCGCGAAGATTCGGAAGTTTGGGCTGCGGGCTTCGCCCGCGCTGGGAGACCGCCCGCGGGGTGCCTGCCTCTCTGGCCAGAGGGCCGTCGTGCGGAGGGTGGAGCGAGCCGCTATCCTCGGGCGTGATGCGCGCATCGATCGGGCTCTGCATGTGCCTCGTGTCCGTCCTCGCATTCGCGGGCTGCGGCGGGGACGACGCGCCTCCGACCGAAGGGCAGGCAGCGGCGGTCGGCGATCTCGCGAGCGTGGGCGAGGTGATCGATCCCCCGTTCGCCGTGTGCGGCGACCTCGAGGGCCTGATGCTCACGTGGTTCGACGCCGAGGGCGCCCACACGGCGGAGCGTCGGACCGACGTGCCCGAAGCTGCACGCGCCGAGGTCCGCGTGGACTCGCTCTCGCTCTCGCCCGAGGAGCGCGACGCCGAGTCCGTCTTCGTCGCCGATCTGCGCACGCCCGACGCCGAGGGGCGCTACAGCGTGCGGCGCGTACCGCGCGAGGCCTTCGAGGCGCGTGCCCGCGCGGCCCGCGAGGTCGCGAGCGCCGCGAGCCCTGCGGCCAGCGGTGAGATCGTCGTGTTCGGAGCCTCGTGGTGCGGCGCGTGTCGACAGGCCGAGGCCCACCTTCGCTCGCGCGGCGTGGCGTTCGTGGAGCGCGACATCGAGAGCGAGCCGGGCGCGCGCGAGGACATGATCCGTCGCGCGCGCGCCGCGGGCATCACGCCCAACGGCATCCCCGTGATCGACATCCGCGGACGCGTGATGCAGGGCTTCGACGCGCAGGCGATCGATCGCGCGCTCGCAGAGACCGGCGGCGCGGGCACCACGCCCTCGAGCCCCAGCCCTCCGCCCGCGACCGGCGGCGTGACGATCTGAGAGAGCGAGGCTCGGCCCGCCGTTCGCGCAAACGCGCCGCGGTCAAGAGAACCGCCGATGGCCCGGATCGTCGCTGAAAATTGGAGCGTCCCTCCGAAGGGCGGGAGGATTCGTCGCGTCGATGACGGTCATCCCGCTGCATGCGCACCTGCGCCGGCCCTCGGGCGCAGAACGTCGGTTCCAACCCGCCGACTTGGCTCGCCCGGCCCACCCCGAAGGGGCGTCGGAGCCCTCGCGTCGCGCCCACGCGATCGCCGAGTGGCTCGAGACGCTGTTCGGTGGAACGCCCGACGCGCTCTGTCGAGGCTCGCGCGTCGCGCTCGGCCGGAGCGATGGCGCGGCCAACGATCCGGACCTCGAGCTGCTCGATCTGCCTGCGCCGCGCGACGTCCTCGCGGCGCTGGTCGCGATGGCCGAGGGGGTGCGGAAGAAGGCGCTCGTGCCGTTCGCGGGCGTCCCGCTCGAGATGGCGCTCCTTCGTCGCGGTGCGAGCGTGCTCGTGAGCCTCTATCACACCGAGGCCGCGCCCGACGTGCTCGTGCTCGATCGGCGCGTGCCGCTCGAGGCCGCGCTCGCGTCCACGGGGCGGGCGCTCTCGGCCATCGAGCCCGGCGCGCACACGCGCCTGCTCGCGCGAGCGGGTGAGCTCGACATCGTCGAGGAGCGCGACACCGGCGTGTCCGCCACGCGCCAGCGCGGCGGCGTGCTCGACGATCCGGGCGAGCGCGAGACCCTCGCGTTCGGCTTCGAGGCCGCGATCTTCCCCTCGCAGGAGATCCCGCGCGACGGCGTCTCGCACGCCGACGTGCACGCGATGCTCTTCGGTGGGCAGCTCTGGGCCTGGGTGCGTGGGCGTCGCGTCACGCTCGTGCGCAGCGGTCCCGTGCTCCTCGCGGTGCAGCGCATGGTGAGCGCGATCGGCGCGCTCGTGACCGCGTGGGAAGAGGATCGCGCGCTCCACGTGCGCCTCCGCTCGGGCTCGTTCCTCGTGGGCGTGCGGCGTGATCGCAAGGACGCTCGTGAGGTCGCGCTCACCCTCGGCTGCGAGGACGACGGCGCGATCACGATCCCCGCGCTCGCGATCGAGGACGCGTGCATGCCCGTCTTGCGCGTCGCGGCCGAGGTGCTGCGCGCGCTCGTCACGGTCGACCGCTCGCAGGGGCGGAACCTCCGGATCGCGTCGCTGCGCGAACAGGTGCGGCGCCTGCGCCGCATCGTCCGCGCGCGCACCAAGCAGGTGGGCTTCACCAACGACGACCCCGACCGCGTGCGCAGCATGACGATGGCGCTCGAGAGCGAGCCGCCGCGCCCCATCGCACGCGAGGAGAGGACGCCGGGCTCGCTCCGCTTCGCGTCGCGCTGGAACGTGGTGATCGACGGCCTCGACGCGACCACCACGTATTTCTGCGGCGATCGGCTGGTGCTCTCGAACGAGCGGCGGGTGCTCGCGCTGCACCGCGACGACGGTCAGTGTCTCTGGCAGCACGAGGGGCCCGCGCAGTCGGCGTTCCTCGCCGAGAGCACGATCGTGCGGCTCGGTGCCGACGGCACGGTGGAGATCCGCGAGATCGCCACGGGCGAGCTCGTGCATCGCGTGCGTCTCGCGCCCCGCGTGGGCGGCGCGCCCATGGGCGTCTTCGTGGGCGGGGGCAACATGCCGCCGATCGGGCTCGTGGCCGAGGGTCGCGATCGTCTCGCGGCGATCGATCTCCGCACGGGTGAGCTGCGCTTCCGCTACACCGCGCGCTCGCCCGGCACCTTCCGCCTGCGTCGCGCTGGGCGCTTGGTGCTCGCGGTCAACGGCGACGCGCACATGGACGCGATCGACGTGGTGAGCGGCGAGGTCGTGTGGCGCTGCTCGGTGCCCGCGAAGCTCTGCCTCACGCCGACCACGCACGGGCCCACGGCGATCGCCGTCTCGGGCGAGCCGGGGCGCGGCGACGCCACGCTCTACGGCATCGATCTCCCGACGGGTGAGCTCGTCTATCGCCAGCCGCTCGCGGGCCCCGTGGCGGCCGCGCCGCAGATGCTCGACCAGCACCTCGTGGTCTCGCTCACGGGTGCACGCCGCGGTGTGCTCGCGTCGCACGATCCCGCCTCGGGTGAGCTGCGCTGGGCCATCCCCGATCCCGGCGTGGGCACGGGCGGCGGCATGGTCTCGACCGACCACGCGATCTACGTGAACGCCTCGAGCGGAAAGCTCGTCGCGCTCGATCCGCAGACCGGCGACACGCTCTTCGCCCGCGTTCTCTCGAACCCCGTGACGGACGACGTGCCCCGCAAGCTCACGCCGCTCGTGCGCGGCGGTGCGCTCTTCGTGCCCTCGGCCGCGGTGCACGTGCTGCGTCCGCGCGACGGGTCCGCGATCGGCGCTGCTCCTCCGTGCGAGCTCGTGCCCGACTCGCTGCACGTCGACGAGCGCGGCTGGATGTACGTCGCCGAAGAGAGCGGCCACCTCGTGGCCCTGGCCCCCGTGCAGGCGCTGCGCCTCGTGACCGGCAGAAGCTGAAGCTCACGGAAAGAACGCGAATTCACCCTGTTTCGTGGGCGAATTCGCGCACGCTCACGACGGGCGCGCGGCTCGTTCGGCCTCGTGCCGACGCTCGGCGATCACGGCCACGAGCACGGCCTGCACGGCGCGCGCGTCGAGGCCCGTGAGGTGGCCGACCTGATCCACGAGATCGGGCATGCCCGCGCGCAGGAGCGTGGGGTGCGTGATGGGGCACACGAGGCTTCCGTCGTGCACGCGCTTGAGCAAGCGCTCGAGCTGCTCGTGGCTGAGGTGCGTGAGCCCTCCGCCCCCGAAGGCCTTGCGCTTCATTGCGCGGCTCCTTGCTGCGTCGCGCCCGCGCTGCTCGCGCTGCTGCTCGGCGCATCCGCCTCGGGACGCGTGTAGACGCGCACGAGCTCTTCGCCGCGGTCTTCACAGAAGTCGCGCCACTCCTGCCATGCGGGGCCCTCGGACGCGCCGGCGAGCTCGTCGAAGGCCGCCAGGCAGAAGCGGTAGGCCTCGAGCGCGCGTCGCACGAGGGGCATGAGCGCGCCGTCGAGCGACTGGCTGTAGATCGCGAGCAGCTCGGGATCGTCGGCGATCGACGCGGGGATCGGCGCGCCACGCGCCTCGGCCGCGGTCTGCTCGTGGAAGTAGCCGAGGAGACCCGCGGCCACGCCGCGCTCCCACGGCGGCGCCCCCTCGAGATCGTTGGCATGCGCCTCGGCGCGAGTGCCCGCATCCACACGCCCGCGGAGCCACGGCGCGAACGCGTCGCCGTACCACGCGGTGAGCGCGTTCTCGTCGGCGGCGTGCGGCGGCTCGGGGGGCCGCTCGGCGATCGCGCGCTCCACCTCGATCCAGATGTCCTGCGTGGGCTGCGCGAGCCGATCTCGCGGCACCGCAGGCTGCGGCACCGGGACGGGCGTCGTCGTGTACAGCGTGCGTGGCGCGGTGCTCTCGCCGCCGCTCGTCGTGTCGTTCGTGCTCGTGCTGCCGGTCGCACCCTCTTGGGTGGCGTCGCCGCGGCTCGAGCCGCCGCAGCCGATCACGGCGAGGCAGAGGGAGGTGAGGAGGAGAGAGATCGCGAGGCGCATCGGGGCGCGAGGGTAGCGCATGCCGCGGAGACAACGCGTGGCTCTCGGGGTTCCGGCCGGGGCACCGCGGACCACATGTCGCGGGCACCTGGCGGCACGCGATCTCCGCCGGTTGGCCTCTCCGGCTCGTGCCTGCAAGAGTCCGCCGGTGATCGCACGGCATGCCCGGATCTCTCTCGCGTGGGCCTCTCGCCTCTCGCTCCTCGCGCTCGGAGGCGCGCTCTTGCTCTCTGCGTGCGAGGACCGCGCGCGCAACGAGGCCATGCTCTTCCTCACGCGCTACGACGCGCTCGATCTCGATGCGCCCCTCGAGGAGCGTCGCGAGGCCGTGTCTGCGCTGCGCTCCCTCGTGCTGACGAACGAGGACGTGGTTTCTGCGCGCGACGCGTGCGCCGAGGCGTACGAGGCCGAGATCCGTGCCGAAGACCAGCACGCGCAGGCCACGGCGCAGCTGCTCGAGGCCTCCGGCGGTGGCGCGGACTCGGTGCCCACCGAAGCGGCTGCGCGCATCGAGGCCGCGATCCAGGAGTCGCAAGAGGCCATCGAGGACACGCGTCGCCTCTTTCCGCGCTGCGAGCGCGAGGCGCGCGTGCTCCGAGCGCGCTTCTCCGGGCCACGACCCACCCAGCGATGAGCCAGGTGGCCGAGGGCCCGGGCACGCAAGGTCCTCTCGAGGCGCGAACCCTCGGTGCGCTCGCGATCGGCGCGCTCGCGATCGGCTTCGCGGCGCCGTTCTTCCGTTTCGCGGCGCCCATCGATCCGCTCCTGGCGTCGATGGTTCGCCTCGCGCTCGCGTCCATCCTGCTCTCGCCCTCGATCCCACGCGCTCGCGCAAGAGGGCTCCTCTCGTCGCGCACCCTGGGCTGGGCCGCGGTCGCAGGCCTGCTCTACGCGGTGCACTTCGGCACGTGGGTCGCCTCGCTCTCGCTCACCACGGTCGCCGCATCGGTGACGCTCGTCACGGCCACGCCGCTGCTCCTCGCGCTCCTCGGCTGGCTCCGCGGTCGCGACGCACCGAGCACACGCCTCTGGCTCGGCCTCGCGATGGCGGCGGCCGGCACGCTGCTCATCGGGAGCGCCGACGCGAGCGGGCCGCGCGAGGGTGCGCTCCTCGGGGACGCGCTCGCGCTGATCGGCGCGGTGGCGATGGCTGGCATCCTCCTCGTGGTGCGTCGCGAGCAGGCGCGCCTCGAGCCGGTCTCGTTCTCGTCGGTCGCGGTGCTGGTGGGCGCCGTGTGCCTGGCGATCACCATCGGCCTGCGCGGCGTGAGCTCGGGTGAGTGGCCCGAGCCTCCGAGCCTCGCGTCGCTCGGATGGGTCGCCGCGACGGCGCTCGTCTCGCAGCTCGTCGGTCACACCGCGCTCACCTGGGCGCTGCGGCACGCGAGCCCGACGCACGTCGCGCTGGCCACGACGGCCGAGCCCGTGATCGCCGCGCTCGTCGTCTTCGTGTGGCTCGGCGAGGAGCCGGGCGCGCTCGTGATCGCGGGCTCGCTGGTCACCCTCGGCGGCGTCGTCGTGGGGATGACGCGCCCCGCGGCGCCGGTCGAACAAGAGAACAGATGCACCCAAACGCCCAAACGAGATAACCGGCCCTCATGACGCCCTCCTCGTGCAACGGAAGCTCCTCGCGAAGAGTCCGACGGCTCCGCCATACCCGGACCTCCTTGCAACTCGGCACGTTGACCACGTTCCGAAGCGTGAACACCCACGAATCACTCGCGCAGATGCGCTAAGGGCCCGCGTATGAATAACCGTCTCGGTTCTCAAGCGGCCGCTCGCGGACGAACGGTGTAGTTCCAATCGCCATGGAAGGGTTCTCTCTCGATGTTGAGCGTCTTCATCTCCTTCGCGGAGAT
>JAIBCE010000240.1 GCA_019694315.1 Sandaracinaceae bacterium | reverse complement strand
CTCGCCTGCGCCCGTGACGACGCCTGCGACGACCACGGCCGAGGCGGCCGCTGCGCCGGCCACCCCGGAGATGCCGAGCGATGGGCTCGCTGCGGGGGGAGACCTGGGCGGTCTCGCGATGCGAGGCGCAGGTCGCGGGGGCGGCGGATCGGGTGGCGCGCTGGCCGATCCTTTCGCGGGCTACGACGACGACTCGCGTGCGGACCTCGCCCCTGCGCGCAGGTCGCAGCCCACGGGCGCACGGCCCGCGGCGGGGCCGCTGCGGATCGGCAGAGCGCACACGGCGCGCGAGGCGAACCGCGCGGAGGGAGCCGAGTCCATCGCGACGGAGCACGGCTCCGCCGCGGCCAGGGGCGTGCTCTACGACTACGAGGGCAACACCGATCAGCCCGACATGGACCGCTCGAGCTCGACGCGGACGACGATCATCACGACGATCACGACGAGCGCGCAGCACCAGCGGCAGCGCTGCAGCGATGCCTCGCACGACTCGATCGACGACCGTCGCGCGCTCTGGACCGAGCGCCTCGGACAGAGCGACTACGTGGGCAGCTGGGTCGAGACGTACCGCGAGGCGATCCGCCACTGCGAGGTGACGAGCAGCCGCGATCGACGCGCGTTCCTCGAGGTGATGCTCGATCGCGCGGGCGCGCTCCCGCGCATGGTGGAGCTCTACTCGTACCTGCCCGACGCGAGCGCGCGCGGCTTCTTCCGGAGCGCGATCCTGCGCCGGGTGCGCACGGCCGACGACCTTCGCCTCGTGCGGAGCGCATTCGGCTTGAGCACGGGTGTCGACTGGACGCTGGTCGAGCAGGTGCTCGCGCGCGCCACCACGCCGGCGGCGCGCCTTCGTGCCCTGCGGCAGCTCGTGCAGCAGACGCCGGGCAGCTTCGAGCTCCAGCTCCGCTTGCTCGAGGAGCTCGAGGTGCAGGGCCGCGTGCCCGAGGCCCGCCGGCTCGCGGAGCGCCTCCGCACCGATCCGCTCGCGGACCCGGGCGTGCGCACGGCGATCGGCGAGCTCTACCTGCGCCTCGGCCTCGACGACGACGCGCGCCGGACCTTCTCGGAGATCGTCGAGTTCCAGCCGATGGACGAGCTCGCGCGCCGACGCCTGGGCGACCTCTATCGCGCGCACGGCTGGTACGAGGACGCGTATCGCCAGTACGAGACCCTCGTCTCGATTCGTCCCGACGATCCCACCGCGCTGCTCCTCCTGGCGCAGGCCGCGGCAGGCGCGGGTCGCGTGGACGAGGCGCTTCGCCTCGAGCAGCGCGTGATGGAGACGAGCGAGCGTGGTGCGACCGAGGGTGTGGCGCGCGCTGCGCAGCTCTGGTCGAGCGTTCGCTTCGCCGAGCTGCGCAAGGACGCGCGCGAGCGCAACGCGCAGAACGATCTCGACGCCCTGCTCGTGCGCATGCGCAGGAGCGGTGTGCTGCGCGGGGGAGTCGCGAGCGCCACCGGCGAGGACCGTCGCGTGCGCGTCTCGCTCGTGTGGTCGCATCCCGACGCCAACGTCCAGCTCTTCGCGGCTCATCCCGGCCTGACACTCAGTCGACCGCGCCCCGACGACCTCTACGGCGAGCTCGGCATCGAGGCCTTCGACGTCGGCGAGCAGGAGGACGCGCCCTACCGCATCGAGGTGCGCCGCAACGTGCGCGACCGCCTCGGCAGCATCGCGGCGCGCATCGTGATCGTGTGGAACGAAGGCGAGGCCGACGAGCAGATCGAGGTCGTACCCCTCACCCTCGACACCGAGCACCGCGCGTATGCGTGGACGCTCTCGGGACGAACCCTCACGCCGTCGAGCCCGAGCCCGGAGGCCCTGCGCCAGGACGACGACGCCCCCTCCCTCCGCACCGCGAACGGAGGCGCCCGATGACCCGGGGTCACTCCACGCCTCGTAACCTCTCGTATTTCAAGGCGTTCTACGGGGACTTTGACGTGACTGTCCTTTCGGTGGGGCTCGGCTCGAATTCGGTTGCCGCGTGCGCGATCGCCCTGTGCTCGTCCGTCGCCCTCGCCGGCTGCGGCAGCGCGCCGCCGTCGTCGTCGGCACCGCAGGCCACGGTGGCCACCGCCGAGCTCGTGCGCGGCACGATGACCCTGTCGCGCGATGGCAACAGCGAGGCCGTCGCGGGCCCGCTGCGTGTCGAGACCGGACAGCGCGTCGAGACGGGCGCCGACGGTCGTGGCTCGCTCTCGCTCGACTCCGGTGCGTGGGCGCTCGTCGATCGCTCGAGCGCGCTCACGCTCGAGCTCGGTCGTGTCCAGCTCGAGTCGGGTCGCATCTGGATCGACGCCTCGCAGAGCGACGAGACCGTGATCGACACCGCTGCGCTCCACCTCGTCGCGCACGACGCGACGCTCGCGGTCGCGATCTCGGAGGGCGTCACGAGCGTCTACGTGGGCTCTGGCGAGGTCGCCTACACCGCGGTCGGCGCGAGCGGTGACGGCGCCGAGGGCACGGTCGCGCAGGGAGAGTCGCTCCGCGCCACGGCGGGGCAGGCCCCGACGCTCGCGCCCGAGGCCATGTGGGACGACTGGACGGGTGGGCTCGCCGACCCCGCGCGCACGCGCCTCCGCACCGTGGAGCCGATCGGCGTGCTCGCGGGCCGACGACTCGACGAGATCGGCGTGGCGCGCTCGCCGCTGCCGATCCGCAGCCACGACGTGAGCGTCGCGATCACGGGCGACCTCGCGACGACCCAGATCACACAGATCTTCTTCAACGCGCGCTCCGACATGCTCGAGGGCGAGTGGGCGATCCGCATCCCGCGCGGTGCGATCGTGCAGAGCTTCGAGATCGATCGCGGCAACGGCTTCGAGAGCGCGACCCCCGCCGCGGTGGGCCTCGGCGCGAGCTACTCGCTCCTCTGGATGGGCCCCGAGCTCCAGGAGGCGCGCCTCGCCTACGACGGCCCCGAGCGTCTGCGCGCGCGCATCCACCCGATCATGCCGGGCGCGAGCGTGGCCGTGCGCCTGCGCTACACGGAGTGGCTCGATCGCATCGGCAACCGGCGCACGTACGTGTACCCGATGCGCGGCGACGGAGAGCCGCCGCTGCTCTCGGAGCTCGTGCTCGACGTGGATCTCGCAGGCGCCGGAGGCGGCCCGGTGCGGGCCGGCATGGGCGCGGTCACCGAGAACGGTCACGTCGTGCTGCGCGTGCCCGACGCGCGTCCGCAGGCCGACTTCGTGCTCGATCTCTTCGACGCGGCCGCGCCGACCTCGACGGGGGCGCACATCTACAGCATCGGCTCGGGCGTCGGTCGACTCGAGGACACGCCGGCCGAGGGACGCGAGGCCTACGCGCTCTTCGACATCCCCACCGAAGGCCTCGGTGCGCTCGAGACGCCCGACGCGAGCGCGCCCACGCCGCTCGAGCTCGTGCTCTTGCTCGACGTCTCGGGGGCCACCGATCCCGAGGATCTCGAGGTCGCGCGCGCGGTGGTGGAGTCGGTGTTGCGACAGCTCGCGCCCGACGATCGCGTCACGCTGCGGCTGGCCGACGTGCGCGCGCACGTGCCCGAGGGCGGCACCGAGGAGCTCACGGTCGCCAACGACGCGACGCGCGAGGCGATGCTCGCGTCGATCGCGCGCGTCGATCTCGGCGGCGCGACGGATCTCGGTCAGTCGCTCCGCGAGGCCGCGAGCCTCGTGGCGGGTCGCCCTCGTGGCGCGGTGCTCTACCTGGGCGATGCGCTGCCCACGACGGGCGCGCTCGATGCGACCGCGATCCGCGCGGTGCTCGCGTCGATCGATGCTCCGCCGCGCTTCTTCGGGCTCGCGATCGGCGAGACCGCGAACGTGGATCTGCTCCGCGCGCTCTTCGGCGAGGCGGCGGCCCAGGTGCGTGATCGCGAGGGTGCCTCGCGCCGTGTCATGGGGATGCTCGCGGATGCGGCGAGGCCCACGCTGCGCGGCGTCACGGTGGATCTCGGCGAGGGCATCGAGCGCGTGTACCCGCGTGGACCGCTCACGCTGCCCGTGGGCTCTCACCTCCGCCTCGTCGGTCGGCAGGCCGGCGATTCCCTGCCGCGCACGATCACGATCCGCGGCAGCCGCGATGGCCGCGCGTTCGAGCAGACGCTCGAGGCCGTCTCGAGCACGCTCGACGATCATGGTGATGTGCGCCGCCGCTGGGCCGTCGCACGTCTGGGGGAGCTCATCGACGAAGACGCAGGCCGCGAGGCGCTGGTCGATCTCGGCATTCGCTTCGGCATCGTCACGCCTTGGACGAGCCTCGCGCTCGGGGGCGTGGCCACGGTGCCGATCCCGATCGTCTACCACTTCGACCGCGATCCCATCGCGACGCCGTGGAGCCTCGGTGGCGGTGCGGGCTCGGTCCGCGCGATCGATCTCGGCGATGCCGACGGGTGGCGTCGTCGCGTTCCGAGCAGCGCCGCGGCCCCGCTCGCGGCGCCCGAGAGCACGTGGGAGGGACGCGTGCCGGCGACGGTCGTGTCGGGCGCCTCGAGCGGCGACGCGGGGCTCGCGCTGGCGGCCGCGGAGCGCACCTTGCGCGAGGGCGAGCGCGGTCCGCGTCAGTGCTACGAGCGCCGCGCGATCGTCCGCCCCGATCTCCGCGGCAACGTCACCGTCCAGGTCACGGTGGGCCCCGACGGCGCGGTGCGCGAGAGCCGTGTCGCCTCGAGCGATCTCTCCGACGACGACGTCGAGCACTGCGTCGCCACCGAGGTGCGGGGCCTCGCGTTCCCTGCGACCGAGGGCGCGACCGTCACCGTCACACACACCTTCTCGTTCCAGGTGCCCGAGCGCGAGTTCGGCGGCCGTCGTGAGTGCTCGACCGCGTCGAGCCAGCCGCTCGAGGTGCGGAGGCAGCTCTGGCAGGAGCGCCTCGACAACGTGCCCTCGGATCTCGGCGCCGTGCTCGAGATCTATCGCCAGGCGCGCGCGCAGTGCGAGCTCTCCACGTGGCGCGCGCGTCGCACGCTGCTCGATCTGGCGCTCGCGCGCTTCCCGTCGCTCCAGGGCAAGGTCGAGCTCGTCCGCGCGCTGTCGGGCGATCCGACCGCACGCGCCTACCTCCACCGCGTGATCCTCCGCTTCGTCTCGAGCCCCGATCAGGTGCGCTACGTGCGCTCGGTGCTGGGCCTCGAGCCCCAGGTCGAGTGGCTGGTCTTCGCGCGCCTCTGGCAGACCAACACGAGCCCCGAGGTGCGGCTGCGCCTCGTGCGTCGCTGGCTCGAGGTCGCGCCCGACGATCTCGACCTGCGCCTGCGCTTGCTCTCGTTGCTCGAGCAGACGAGCGCGCTGCCCGAGGCCCGACGCGTGGCGCGCGAGCTCCGCGCCGATCCGCTGAGCGATGCGAAGGTCCGCACGGAGGTCGGCGAATTCTGGCTGCGACAGAACGACGAGGCCGAGGCGCGCCGTGTCTTCTCGGAGATCGTCGAGCACACGCCGCTCGATCCCTGGGCGCGGCAGCGCCTGGGCGATCTCTATCGCGCCCACGGCTGGTACGACGACGCGTACCGCGAATACCGAACGCTCTCGGTGCTTCGCCCCGACGACGGCGAGGTGCTGCTCCTGCTCGCCCGCGCGGCGGCGGGCGCGGGCCGCATCGACGAGGCCCTGCGGCTCGAGCAGCGCCTCGCGGAGTCGACCGATCCGGGCGACGACGCGGGCGCCGCGGCGAGCGCGCGCCTCTGGAGCTGGCTGCGCCTGAGCGAGCTCGCGGCCACGGCCGACGACGAGGCGCTGCGCGCCGATGCCCGCCGGCGCATGCGCGAGAACGGCGTGCTCCGTGACCCGCCCGCGATGCTCGTGGCGATCACCTTCGATCACCCCGACGACGCGATCACCCTGCGCGTACGACACCCGACCTTCGATCCCCTCCAGCCCTTCGAGCCGGCCGAGCTCGGCGCCGTCTCGCATGGCCTCGTCGCCATGCGCATCGGCGAGCGCGAGGACGGCGAGTATCGCTTCCAGCTCATCCGCGGCGATCGCGAGAACCTCCGCGATCAGGTCTGCACGCTCACCGTGATCGTGGCCCCTGGCACGGCCGACGAGCGGCGCATCGCGCAAGAGGTGACGCTGCCGCGCACCGAGCCCGTGAAGATCTTCGCGCTCACGCCCGACGGAAGGCTCGTCGCGGGTCCGACCACGCCCTGATCGCGACGCGACGGGGACCACGATCACACGCGCAGGAGCTCGGCTGCCTTCGCGTGCGCTCCGCTCTTGGCGCCGCTCGCGAGCGCGAGCCAGCCGTCGTGCGAGAGCGCGACGCCATCGAGCACGTGGGTGGCCTTCGCTCGCGACGCACTGCGCACGAGGGCACCGCTCGGATCGCGCAGCTCCACCGAGGCGCCCTTCACGATCGCTGCGAGGCCGAGCGCGTGGCTCGCCGCAGCGCCGTCCGCCTCGCCGCCGATCCAGCGAGGCCGTCCCTCGAGATCCACGATCGCGGCGCCGACCAACCATTGCGCGCCTCGACCCGCGAAGATCACGAGCGCAGCGTCGCCGAGCACGGCCATGCGCCGCGCCGAGAGCTGGAATTCGTCGCGCAGCGCGGGCCCCACGCGCACCTCGCCGCTCGCGACCTGGATCGTGACGAGCCGGCCGCCCGCCACGAGGAGCACCTGCGAGCCGTCGGTCGTGAACGCGAGGCCCTCGGTGCCGTTGCGGACTGCTTCGTCTCCCACCTCGCACACGAGCGCGCCGGCACGATCGCGCACCTCCACGCGCTGCTCGACGTCGCCTGGCGCACCGAGGCCGATGGCGACGCGCTGGCCATCCGCCGATACGGCCACACCGCTGGGGCGTCCCGCGATCGTGGTGAGCACGGTTCCTCCGCCCGAGAGGAGCACCACCGAGCTCTCCGTGCCCACGGCCACGAGGTCCGTGCTGGCGGCGATCCCACGCGTGCCGCCGAGCTCCGGGCCGCCCAGCGTCGCGGGCTTCTTCTCTCCCCGTCGGTGCGCCGCGAGGCCCGGGGTGTCGAGCATGTAGAGCGCGCCGCTCGCGTCGAACGCGAGATCGTAGATGCCGAAGCCAGGCTTGGTGGGACCCGTGAAACAACTCTCGTCGGACATGGACCTCCTCTCGCGCCCCGTCGCGCGTGAAACATCGATGGAACAAGGATGAAACGTCGCGACGCGGACGTCTGGCGGCGCGATTCGTCAGCGCGCCGTGAACGTGCCGAGGGTTCCTGTGTAGGGATGCGACGCGTCGCTCGTGAACGCACCGAGGGATCCCGAGTAGCCAGCGGGTTCGCTGGGAGGCAGCGTGAGCACCACCACGAGGACCACGCCGCCGACGACGAGCGCCGCGCCACCGACGCCGAGGCCGATCAGCCAGGCGTCGTCGCCGTGGGAGGCGTCGACGGGCGCGGTGGTGACGGGCGAGAGCTCGGGATCCGCGCGCGACGCGAGCTCCTGCGGTGTGACCTCCTCGGAGCGCTCCGGGGGCTCCGGCGTGGCGAGCTCGATGCGCGTCCGCTCTCCATCACCCAGGGTCACCCGTCGCTGATCGAGCACGGTCCCCGTCGCGTCCCGCAAGACCACCTCGTGCGCCCGCGGATCGACCGGGAGCTCGATGCCGAGCTCGGAGGGCTCGAGCGCCTCGCCGTCGAGCTCCAGGCGCAGCTGCGCCGAGAGCTGCGCTCCGATCGTGAGGTGCGCGATGCGCGCCGTGGCGCGCTCGAGCGCTGCCGTCGCGCTCGCACCGTGTTGCTGGCGCAGCGACTCGCTCGCATCGCGGAGGAAGGCTCGATAGCTGTCGGCTGCCTCGACCACGTGTCCGGACTCGCTCTGCGCGGTGCCGAGGTTCAGGAGCACCTCGACGCGATGGGTCAGCTGATGGAGCCGGGTGAACGTCTCTCTCGCGGCGTCCCACTCACCGAGCTGGCTCTCCAGCATCCCTTGCCGGAACAGCTCGCGCGCGAGCACGCGGTCGCGCGCGCCGAGCGCGGGGCCTCCGCCATCCTGGGCCGCGAGCGGGCTGCCCGTGAGCAGCATTGTGATCGTCGCGGCGATCGCCCCGAGCTGCACGAGCGGCCGCATCAGAACTCCACCTGCTCGATCATCGGGCGCGCGTGCGGCGCGTCGTCGCTCGGTGGGCTCGACGCGAGCGAGGAGGTGGGCCCTCGAGAGCGCGCGCGTGTGCCCGCTGGGGGCGAGCTCCGTCCGGTCGTGCGGGACTCCGTGCGCGTCGTACGCTCGTCGCGTGGGGTCGGCTGTGGTGCGGGTCGCGCCGCGCCCGTCCCCGACGTGGCGCTCGAGGGCGGAGTCTCGCTCGAGGGCGAAGTCTCGCTCGAGGGCGTGGCGCCGGAGGGCGGCGTGGCGCTGGAGGGCGGCGTGTCGCTGGAGGGCGGCGTGTCGCTGGAGGGCGGCGCCTCGATCGTCGAGGCCCCGATCGTCGGGTCGATCGACGTCGCGCTCCCACGGCTCCACGCGATGCCCGCGAGCGCCAGCGCGATGGCGACGCCGCCGACCGCCAGGCCCACGCCCACGACGGCCGCTGCGATCAGCGGAGACCGTGGCGGTGCGGCACGCCCGACGGGCAGCGGTGCGTCCGGATCCGGGCCGTCGTCGAAGATCGGCACCTCGAGCGACGACTGGCTCGGCTGCGTGAACGTGAGCCTCTCGGCCCCGCTGCGGGTCGCGAGCTCGACGCGCGACACCTCGTCGGGAACGAGGTGACGCTCGCGCTCGATGTCGCTCGCCATGACCTGCGCGAGCACGGTCGCGAGATCCTCGGCCTCGACGCGCGGCAGCTCCGCCGTGGCGTTCGCGATCGCGCGCCGGAACGCCAGCGCCGTCTGGAAGCGCACGCCCTGCTCTTTCGCGAGGGCCTGCAGCACCGCCGCGTCGAGCTGCGGGCTCACGTCCTTCGCGATCGTGCTCGGCGGAGCGACCTTGGGCTCGCGGACCGCCTCGAGCGCCTGGAGATCGTTGTCCGCCTTGAAGAGGCGCCGATACGTGAGGGTCTCCCAGAACACGACGCCCAGCGAGTACACGTCGGTGCGACGATCGACGTCGCGGCCCCAGGCCTGCTCGGGGGCCATGTAGCGGATCTTGCCCTTGAGCGAGCCGCTGAGGGTCTCGGAGTGACGGCCGCGCGCCTTCGCGACGCCGAAGTCGATGAGCTTCACGTGGCCGTCGTAGCCGAGCAGCACGTTCTGGGGCGACACGTCGCGGTGCACGACACCGAGGAGCTCTCCGTCGTCGCCTCGCGTCTCGTGCGCCGCGTGCAGGCCATCGGCCACGCGCATCGCGATGTACGCCGCGAGCTCGGGTCGGAGGCGGCGCTTCTGCTCACCGAGGCGTCGAAGGAAGTGATGGAGCGTGCAGCCGTGCACGTACTCCATCGCCAAGTAGTAGACGCCGTCGATCTCGCCGAGCGACTCGACGTGCACGACGTTCGGGTGACGGATCCGCGCCGAGAGCCGTGCCTCGTCGAGGAACATCTGCACGAACGACGTGTCCACCGCGAGGTGCGGGTGCACGACCTTGATCGCGACGTGTCGCGAGAAGCCCGCGGGCCCGCGCTTGCGGCCGAGAAAGAGCGTGGCCATGCCGCCCGACTTGAGCGGGCTCACGATCTCGAAGTCGCCGATGCGACGTCCCGGCTCGAGCGCAAGCGCGGTCACATCGCTCTCCGGCAGAGACCGTAGGCCGAGGCGAGCGGCAGCTCGCTCCAGAGCCCCAGGCTCGCGAACGCGTCACAGACGTAGCCCGTCGGGCAGTCCATCCCGGTCGCGCAGAAACCGCGCACGCAGGTCGTTCCTCCCGGTGCCGAGAGCTCCACGTCCTCGGGGCCACAGTCACGCGGTTGAGGTGTGCACTCCAGCAGGAGGCCCGTTCCCATCATTCGCCGGTCGGTGCAGGCCGCCATGGGATCGCAGTCGGCGTTCGACCGACACGCGGTGGCGCAGTGGCCTTCGACGCAGAGCGAGCCTCCCCCGAGGCAGGCCATGCACGTGGAGCTCGCCTCGGGGACACATCCACCGGCACTGGAGCTCGCGGAGGCCACGCAGACCTGGACCGAGCCGCAGTCGGCGTTCGAGTCACACGGGTCGAGGCACACGCCCATGTAACAGACGTTCGAGAAGCACTGGTCGTCCTGCGTGCAGCTCGAGCCGGTGCTCGCACCAGACGGCGCGACGCAGGTCAGATAGTCGGCTGCGTCGAGGCGGCACTGCTGTCCCGGATCGCAGCCGAAGGGCGGGTAGCACTCGTTCACGCGCGGCACGCACGTGCCGCCGATGCAGCGCTGGTCGATGGCGCAGCTCGTGTCGGCGACGCAACGGGCGCCGCAGATCGTCGTGTCGGTGCAGACGCAGCGCGAGGACGAGTCGCACGCGTAGCCCATCCCGCACGGGTGGAGCACGTCGCAGCTCGCGCCGTAGCAGCGGCCGGAGATGCACTCGTCGCCGACGGTCGCGCACGTGCAGGGGCTCGCATCGGGAACCTGCGAATCGACCCCAGCGTCGGTGGGTTGCACGAAGGCGTCGATTCCGGCGTCGGTTCCCGGCGCCACGAAGGCATCGCGATCCCCGGGCAGCCCACCGCCGTCGAGCGCGCCGCCGTCGAGCTCGGGGAGCGTCCCGGTCCACGTCGGGAGCGAGCTCGCGGGCACGCTCGCATCGACGCACGCGCCCGCGACGCAGGTCGTGTCGTCGGCGCAGCGGACCCCCACGCACGTGTCGCTCAGCACGAGCGTGACCACGCGCGACTCGCCCGCCACGAAGCCGGTGATCACCTGCGCCTCCGCGCTGCCGCCGCTGCCCGTCGTGCTCGCATGCACGCGCACCGGCTCGAGCGGGCCCGACACCCACGCGAGGCCCGCGCTCGGCGTGGGATCCCCCGCCCGCCAAGCGGTCATCGCGTGGTGTCGCTCGCCCGTCGGCGTCGTGATCTCCACGTCGAGCGCGCTCGCCGAGGCGTTGGGCACGACCTGGATCACGAGCTGCGTGAGCGGGGCGTGCGTCTCGACGCATCCGATCGTCACCAACCTCAACAGCACGGTGGGGACAGCCAAGCGCAGCGCCATGGGATGATCATATCCGAGGTCGGCTCGGAGCCGCACCGGGGCGCGCTTGGGGCATTGGCCCCAGATCGGCCCCCGAGCCCCGTCGGCTCGGACCTGGTCAGGCTCGTGTGGAGCTGCTGGCTCAGCCCTCGATCCCGAGGCGCTTCATGTGGCGCCAGAGCGTCGTGCGGCTCACGCCGAGGGCCCGCGCGGCGCGGCCGAGGTGTCCCGCGCTCGACGACAGCGCCCTCACGATCCGCGCGCGATCGGCCGCATCGGCAGGGGGCTCCTCTCGCGGACGCGGCTCCGCGTCGGGCAGGCTCGCCGACATCGTCTCGGAGCCCTCGCCGTGCACGATCTCGTCGGGGAGATCGGCGAGGCCGATCACGTCGCGCTCGCCCACGACGAGCGCGTACTCGAGCGCGTTGCGGAGCTCACGCACGTTGCCGGGCCACGCGTAGCTGCGCATCGCGCGCTGCGCCTCCTCGTCGATCATCGCCACGACGCCATCGGGCCGCCCCGCGTCGTTCGCCTGGAGATCCTCGAGGATCCGCGTGGCCAGGAAGGGGATGTCCTCGGGCCGCTCGCGCAGCGGCGGGATGCGCAGCGGCACCACGCGCAGGCGGTACATGAGGTCGGCGCGGAAGCGCCCCTCGGCCACCAGCTCGCGCAGCGAGCGGTGCGTGGCGGCCACGATGCGTACGTCGACGGGGATCGCGTCGCGCGAGCCCACGGGCGTGATCGTGCGTGTCTCGAGCACGCGCAGGAGCTTGGCCTGGAGTTCGATCGGCATCTCCGCGATCTCGTCGAGGAAGAGCGTCCCCTTGTGCGCCGCGCGGAAGAAGCCGTCGTGATCGCGCACCGCGCCGGTGAAGGCGCCGCGCTTGTGACCGAAGAGCTCGCTCTCGAGCAGCGCGGGTGGCAGGGCCGCGCAGTTGATCGCGCGGAAGGGCCCCTTGCTCCGCGACGAGAGCGTGTGGACGGCCTGCGCCACGAGCTCCTTGCCCACGCCGCTCTCGCCCCGCACGAGCACCGTCGCGTCGCGCAGCGCGGCGCGTTTCATCACGCGAAACAGCTGTTTCATGCGCGGGCTGCGCGTCGCGATCCCCGCGAGCACCTCGGGCGCGTCGCCGGTGATGCTGGGATCCACCTCCTCGAGCGTCAGCACGAAGCCGGGGCTCCCGCTCGTCCGCGACGGGCCCGCCTCGCTCGCCTCGATGGGGTGCGCCCGCACGAAGAGGTGCTGGAGCGAGCCGTCCACGCGGGGACGCACGACGGTGGCGGTGACGGCCTCACCGTGCGCCAGCGCCTGCGCGACCGGCCGATCCAGGCGATCGCCGCAGAGCACGTCCACGCCGCGCATCCCGAGGACGATGGGCGCGCCGAGGAGCGCTTCGGCCTCGCGCGAGCTGGCGCGGACGGCGAGCTCGGCGTCGAGCACGAGCACCGCGCCGCCGAGCTTGCCGAGGGCGCCCGCGAGCAGCGCCGCGCTCAGCGCGATCGGCGGCGGTGGAACGCTGTTTCGCGTCGTTTCACGTCGAGGCATGCCCGACTGTAACAGGTGCGTGCGTCGCGGCCGATCCGTGCGCGCACCGAGGTGAGC
>JAIBCE010000239.1 GCA_019694315.1 Sandaracinaceae bacterium | reverse complement strand
GCCTGGAAGAAGAAGCCGTATCGCCCCGTGCGCCTGGGCGATCCCGAGCCCGAGGCGCCCGCGGAGGTGAAGAAGGACGCGGACGACGACGAGGGCGACGCCAAGAGCATCACCAAGGCCGACGCCAGGAGCGACGCCAAGGGCGACGCCAGGAGCGACGCCAAGGGCGACGCCAGGAGCGACGCCAAGGGCGACGCCAAGAGCAACGCCAAGGGCGACGCCAGGAGCGACGCGCACGCCGACTCCTCCGAGGCCCGCGACGAGGCCCGCACCGACGAGGCCCGCACCGACGCGAAGGACGCGACGAGCGACGCCACTGCAGACAAGGCGCCCGAGGCGCGGACGAGCGGCAAGAAGAAGAAGAAGAAGTGACGATGGCGAGGGCGCTACGCTTCGGCGATGCGCGTTCTGCCCTCGACCTTCGTGCTCCTCCTCTTCGTCTCCCTCGCGGGCTGCGACTGCGGCAGCCCGCCACCGACGAGCGAGACGTGCACCTCGAGCGCGCAGTGCGGTGCCGGACGACAGTGCACCGACGGGCACTGCGTGCTCGCACCGGATGCGTACAGCCCGTCCTCACCCGACACGGGGCCTCTGCCCGACGCGTGGTCCTGCCCCACCGCCGATCGGTGCGGCGCGATGTGCTGCATGGGCGGCGAGGAGTGTGTCGAGGACACCGTGTGTCTGCCGGCGTGCAGCACGCTCCGGTGTGGGCCCGAGCACACGTGTTGTCCGTCGGGTGATCTCTGCATCGCCGACGCGTGCACCACACCGGGTGATCCCTGCACCGAAGAGCTCGACTGCCCCGCGGATGCATTCTGCGATGCCTCGCTCGGTCGCTGCTTGCCGCGCGGGCCCGCTCGCTGCGAGTACCACCCACCGCCCGGCGTCTTCACGCCCGAGGAGCAGTGGGCCTGGAGTGGCAGCACCATCGCGCCGGACTCGGTGCACGTGATGATGGCGCCGGCCGTGGGCGACGTGACGGGCGACGGCGTGCCGGAGGTCGTCTTCCACACCTACACGGCGGCGGGCTCGTACACCGGCGCAGGCGTGCTGCGCATCGTGCGCGGCGACACCGGCGAGGAGCTCACGAGCGTCGTCGATCCCGTGATCTGCCCCGAATTCGGGGTGGCGCTGGGCGATCTCGACGGCGACGGCACGGTCGAGATCGTGAGCGCGGTGGGCCCCTGCACGACCGCCCGCGTGGCGGCCTTCCACGCCGACGGCGCGCTCGTGTGGCAGAGCGCGCGCATGGACGGAAGCGCGTGGACCGCACGCGTGGAGTTCGGCGCGCCGTCCATCGCAGACCTCGAGGGTGACGGTCACGCCGAGGTGGTGATCGGCGGCGCCGTGCTCGACGACCACGGCGTCGTGAAGTGGGACATGCGCTCGAGCGCCGCTTCGAATTGCTGCTCGGGGACGCCGCGCTCGCCGCTCACCGCGGTGTACGACGTCGATGGCGACCCGGAGCTCGAGGTGGTCGCAGGCAACGCGGTGTGGAACCACGACGGCACGGTGCTCTGGGAGAACGCCGCCCTCGTCGATGGCTACGTCGCGGTGGCGGACTTCTTCGACGACCGCTCCGCCGATGTCGTGGTCGTGCACGACGGCTCCGTCTCGATCCGCGCGGGCCTCGACGGCACCGTGCTCTGGGGCCCGGTCGCCATGCCGGGTGGGGGACGCGGCGGGCCGCCCACCGTGGCCGACTTCGACGGCGATGGCCTGCCCGAGATCGGCATCGCGGGCTCGACCGAGTACGCGGTCTTCGATCCCGATGGCGCGATGCAGGTGCTCTGGCACCAGACCACGCAGGACGCGAGCTCGAACATCACCGGCTCGAGCGTGTTCGACTTCGACGGCGATGGCCGCGCCGAGGTCGTCTACAACGACGAGTGCTACATGCGCGTGTACTCGGGCCTCGACGGGACCGTGCTCGCGCAGGTCGAGCAGAACTCGCACACGCTCATCGAGTACCCGCTCATCGTCGACGTCGACGCCGACGGCAACGCCGAGATCGTCTTCGCGGCCAACGCCGCCGTGAACCGCTGCGCGGCCATCCCCGGCTACACGGGCCTGCGCGCAGGCATCCGCGTGTTCCGCGACGCGGCCGACAACTGGGTCGGCACGCGGCGCGTGTGGAACGAGCACGGCTACCACGTGACCAACGTGCGCGAGACGCTCGGCATCCCGACGCACGAGATCGTGAACTGGACGCGGTTCAACAACTTCCGCCAGAACGCGCAGAGCTTCGACGCGCCCGATCTCCTCGCCACGACGCCGATGGCCGATGGCGATGGCTGCCCCGAGTCGCTCGTGCTCCGCGCGACGATCCGCAACGACGGGGCGGTGACGGTCGCGCCGGGGCTGCCCGTCACGTTCTACCTCGGCACCCTCGCCATGCCCGGGCGGGCGCTCGCGACCGTGCGAACGACCGCCGCGATCGCGCCGGGCAGCTCGACGGTGGTCAGCGCCACCGTGACCCTGACGGCCGAGGAGCTCGGGATGGCCCTGCCGTTCTTCGTGCGAGCCGACGACGGCGGCGACGGATCCGGCGAGAACAACGAGTGCATCGAGGACAACAACGCGGTCGAGGCCACCTACGACTGCGGCTCGGTGGGCTGAGCGACGAAAACGGCCAGATTCGTGGGGATTCGTTGAGAGACGTTCTCAGTGAATAGGGTTGATGAGCGTTTCGTCACGCGCCTACAGTGCGTTAGCCCACGGCGATTCGGGTGGGGCCCGAGGCCCGCGGGGCGACGAGAAAGTGGTGGAGGCATGAGCGACGAGAAGAAGAAGACGCTGTCGAACGAAGAGATCACGACCACGAACATGGGCCGCCGCGGGACCTTCGGCGTCCTCGGCGCAGGCGTCCTCGCGGCGTCGGTGGCCGCCGTGGGCGTGACCAGCACCGCCAAGGCGATCCCGAACTGCACCGACCGCGATCCGCAGGATCCGGCGGGCAACGGCCGTGGCCGTGGCATCAGCGACAGCGATCCGCGCGATCCGCCGGGCTGCGGCAGCCGCGCGTGCAGCGACAGCGATCCGAACGATCCGGCGGGTCGCGGCCGTCACTGCTGAGTTTGCCTGAGGGGGCGTGCGCCCCCTCCCCCACTTCGTGGGGCCCCCTCCCGCTCCGCTCGCTGCGCTCGCGCCTTCGCTTCGCTGCGCGCGGGGCCCCAGCCCCGCTTGCGGCGGGCTCGCCTGGCTCGCCCGCAGGTGCTCGGATGGGGGACGAAGATCTGGAACGGACTCCCTCGAGGGGTCCGTTTCTTTTTCCGTCATTCCAACGGGACCGCCTGCGGCGGGCTCGCCTGGCTCGCCCGCAGGTGCTCGGTTGGGCACGAAGATCTGGAACGGACTCCCTCGAGGGGTCCGTTTCTTTTTCCGTCATCCAACGGGACCGCTTGCGGCGGGCTCGCCTGGCTCGCCCGCAGGTGCTCGGTTGGGGGACGAAGATCTGGAACGGACTCCCTCGAGGGGTCCGTTTCTTTTTCCGTCATCCCACGGGGACCGCTTGCGGCGGGCTCGCCTGGCTCGCCCGATGGTTGGCTCGAGGGGGCGAGTTGGGCTGTTGCAAGGGCCGGAGTGAGCCCGTACAAGCCGCGCCATGACGCGCTCGCTGGTGCTCATCCTCGACTTCGGCTCCCAGTACACGCAGCTCATCGCGCGACGCGTGCGAGAGCAGCGCGTCTACTGCGAGATCCACCCCTGCACGATGTCGATCGACGCGATCCGCGCCAAGAGCCCGGGCGCCGTGATCCTCTCGGGCGGTCCCGCCAGCGTCTTCGAAGAAGGTGCGCCCTCGGTCGATCGCGGCGTCTTCGAGCTCGGCGTGCCGGTGCTCGGCATCTGCTACGGCATGCAGCTCACGTCGCACCTCCTCGGCGGCAAGGTCGAGCCCGCGGGCGAGCGCGAGTACGGCCCTGCGAAGATCGAGGTGCACGAGGCGCGCGGCATCCTCGCCGGCTTCACGCAGGGCGAGCACGTGGACGTGTGGATGAGCCACGGCGACCGCGTGGCCTCGTTGCCGCCCGGCTTCGTGTCGATCGCGAGCTCGCCCAACGCGCCCTTCGCCGCGTGCGCCCACCACGAGCGCAAGATCTTCGGCGTGCAGTACCACCCCGAGGTGGTGCACACGCCGCGCGGCGCCGAGATGCTCCGCGCGTTCCTCTTCGACGTCGCGCACCTGCCGCCCGACTGGACCCCCGGCTCGTTCATCGAGGAGACGATCGCGAAGATCCGCGCTCAGGTCGGCGACGGACACGCGATCTGCGGGCTCTCGGGCGGCGTCGACTCGAGCGTGGCGGCGGTGCTCGTGGCGCGCGCGATCGGCCAGAAGCTCACCTGCATCTTCGTGGACAATGGCCTCCTCCGGAAGAACGAGGCGGCCGAGGTCGTGCACATGTTCCGCGAGCACGTCGCGGTCGGCGAGCACGGCGAGGGCAAGCTCCGCCTCGTGCACGTGGACGCGAGCGAGCGCTTCCTCTCGGAGCTCGCGGGCGTGAGCGACCCCGAGACCAAGCGCAAGATCATCGGCCGCGTCTTCATCGAGGTCTTCGACGCCGAGGCCAAGAAGATCGCGGAGAGCGGCGAGCACGTGACGCACCTCGTGCAGGGCACGCTCTACCCCGACGTGATCGAGAGCGTCTCGTTCAAGGGCCCGAGCGCCACGATCAAGACGCACCACAACGTGGGCGGCCTGCCCGAGCGCATGAAGCTCAAGCTCGTCGAGCCGCTGCGCGAGCTCTTCAAGGATGAGGTGCGCGAGGTGGGCGCCTCGCTCGGCATGCCGCACCACGTGCTCTGGCGTCACCCGTTCCCGGGCCCGGGCCTCGCGATCCGCTGCCTCGGGGAGATCACCAAGCAGAAGCTCGACGTGCTGCGCGAGGCCGACGCGATCTTCCTCGAGGAGCTGCGCGCGCCGGGCGTGAGCTACGAGCCGCAGTACGCGCACACGTGGCAGGCCTTCGCGGTGATCCTGCCGGTGCAGTCGGTCGGCGTGATGGGCGATGGCCGCACCTACGAGAACGTCTGCGCGATCCGCGCGGTGACCTCGAAGGACGGCATGACCGCCGACTGGGCGCGCCTGCCCTACGAGCTGCTGGCGAAGGTCTCGACGCGCATCATCAACGAGGTGCGCGGCATCAACCGCGTCGTCTACGACATCTCGAGCAAGCCGCCCGCGACGATCGAGTGGGAGTGACGACCCACACGCGGCGCGCGCAGCGCCAGCAGAGGGGCGCCCCTCCGCCGTGAATCTGCTGTAGCGTCCCCAAGGACGACGGGGAGCGATCCCCGGATCTCCGGGAGGGTGGGCGTGAGCGACGAGACGCGGCCGAGCGGCCCGAGCGAGCAGCGAGCGAAACGGCGCGACCACCAAGCAGGCGCGAGCGATCACGCCGACGCCAGTGATCTGGGCGATTCGAGCGATCACGCCGACAGCGATCTGGGCGATTCGAGCGATCACGCCGACGGCAGCGATCTGGGCGATCCGAGCGATCTGGGCGATTCGAGCGATCACGCCGATGCCAGCGATCACGCCGACGCCCACGATCACGGCGAGGCGACTGATCACGGCGACGCAACCGATCACGCCGACGCCCACGATCACGGCGAGGCGACTGATCACGGCGACGCGAACGATCACGTCGACGGCGAGCCCGTGATGATCGATCCGCTCGCGGCGCAGCGCGACCTCGAGCAAGCGCGTCGCGCCGTGCACCTGGCCGCGGTGGGGCGCGCGGCCAAATGGATGCTGTGGATCGCGGGCCTGAGCCTGGTCAACGTGGCGTTCACGCTCGGGGGCTCCGAGAGCTCGTTCGCGCTCGGGCTGCTCGTGTCGCAGCTCTTGGCGGTGATCGGCCACAGCTTCGCGGTCGAGGCGGCGATGCCCGCGATCGGATGGTTCGGCGCAGGGCTCGCGGCGCTCCCTGCGCTCGCGGTGGGGCTCCTCTACTTTCCGGCGCGCCACGGCGAGCGCTGGGCCTTTCTCCTCGTCCTCCTCGGCTACGGCCTCGATCTCGTGCTGCTGATGCTGGTCAGCATGTTCGCCGGAGAGCTCGACTTCATCGGTCTCGCCATCCACGTGTGGGCCTTGGTGAGCCTGTGGAACGGCCTCACCGCGAGCCAGGCCCTCGTGCATGCGGAGCACCGCGTCTGAGGGCACACGTCGAGAGGAGCGTGCTGCGGCGCGCTCATCCTGGATCGTCACAGCAGCCGCACTCGTCGATGTCGCCCAGCTCGCGACGCTCGCGGCGGATGACACGACCTCGATCGCGGCGGATGCCGATCGTGACCTCCACGTGCCTCGACAGGCACGCGCCGTGGCACTCCACGATCGTGCAGAGATATCGGTCCTCGCCGCCGACGGACGGCAGCACCCGGCAGTGCTCGTGCGTGGTCGTTCGAGAGACCAGGCGGCGCACGATCGGGGTGATGCGTGGAGGGGCCACGGTCGGAGTGCTGTCGGTCGGGGCCGGAGCGCCCGCGTCGGGCGGGTCGGCATGTGCGAGCGTCGCGCTGGCGATGGCGCAGAGCGCGAGGACGCCGAGCGCCACCGCGAGCCACGGTCGAAGAGGTGGGCCCGCATGAAGAAGCCTCGGGCGGTGGGGTGCCAGATGCTCGGCGGTGGAGGAGCGCGGGTGGCCGTCGATCGTCTCGAACGAAGCCATCCTCTTCATGCAGGGCCTCGGTGGATCATGGCGCTCGACCCGCAGAACGAACATGGCCGGAACGGGCCATCAGAACGGGTCCGTCATGCAGCAGCCGCACGCGCCGGTGTCGCCCACGTCCCGTCGAACGCGCGAGATCACGCGACCACGGCTCCCGCGCACGCCGATCGTCACCTCGACGTGCGTGACCTGGCAGCCGCCTGGGCACTCGGTGATCACGCAGAGGTAGCGCTCCTCGTCGCGCACCGACGCGAGCACCCGACAGCTCTGGTGATCGGCGTCTCGCGAGACGAGCCGTCGCACGATCGGCGTGATGCGCGCAGGCGCCACGACGATCCCGGCGTCGTCGCCCTCCGCGGGCGCGCCGTGCGCAGGAGGCCCCGCATCGGGAGGATCGGCCTGCACGCGTCCGCAGAGCACGCTCGCGACGACGATCACGGCGAAGGACAGCGACCGAGGCTGGGAGCGCGTCACAGCGCCAGCACCTTGATCTCGGCGACGTTGACGTTGGCGAACGGGGCGCTGCCGCCCGTGCCCGCGGTGTAGCGCGCGAAGTGCTGGAAGCTCGACATGTTCACCGTGGTGTCGTCGGCCTGGATCGTGATGCGGTAGGTGTGGCCGGCCTCGAGCGTCACCCGCGCCATCGTGGAGTCGGCCCAGCGATCCCAGTCGCCGAGCTGCGGCATGACGACGATCGCCTCCGACACCACCGTGCCCGTCGCGACGTCCTCGACGACCACGCGCTTGACGACACACGTGATGCCCGTGGTGAGGCCGCCCGCGCCGTTGCCGTAGGTGAGCTGCACGAGGTGATCGCCGCTCTGGGTGGCCGTGTGCGTGATCTCGAGCCGATCGCCCGGCGCGCCCCACGGCTCGTAGTGGCTGCGGCCGTGGCTCGTGCTGAGGCTACCGCCCGTGGCCGTGAACGCGCTCGCGTCGTAGTGCGCGATGCGCGCGACCGCCGGGCCCCAGTAGCAGCTCGGGCCCGAGTGCTGCGAGCACGTGCCGCTCGAGGCGAAGCAGCTCTCGATCACGTAGCAGGGCGTGCGCGCGCTCGAGGCGTCCCAGCCCGCGTCGAGGTAGCTCGCGTCGGTGAGGTCACGCGCGAGACGCACGCCGTCGCGGTACACCGACACGCGCACGTCGCTCGCGCTCTCGCCGCCGAGATCGAAGGCGAGTCGGAGATGCCCCGACTCCGCGGTGAGCGCGCTGATCGACGGCGTCCTCGGGCCGAAGCCCTCGCGGTAGTCGGCCTCGTCGATCGTCGTGAGCGTGGCGCCAGCCGTGCTCGAGGCCACGAGGTCCACGTCGATGCGGTTGTCCGCATCGAGCGTGTCGTAGGGGATCACGGCACCCGCCGCGAGGCCGTTGAGGCGCACGGCGCTCACCTCGAGGTCGCGGCCCGCGCCGACCGGTGTGGCGGGCAGGTGGAGCACGACCGTCACGCGGTGACCGCGCACCGGCCAGCGATCGAGGACGATCTCGGACTGCCCCACGAAGAGCTCGCTCACGAGATCGGCCGTGAGGTAAGGCGCGACGTGAAGGCCATCGAGCTCCGACGAGAGCCCGAAGAGACCGCGCGAGACCATCGCGAGGTAGCCCGCCACGCTCCAGAGCTGACGCTGCGAATTGACGACGGGCCCCGAGTAGGTGCCGTCGTCGCGGTACGGAAGGCCCGTGGGGACCTCGTAGTTCTCCATGTTCGAGAGCGAGAGCGCCGCGCCCCGCATCAGCGTGCGCACCGCGTGCGTCGCGGCCGCGGGGTGGCGGACGTGGCGCGCGGCGAGCAGCTCGTAGGCCGTGACGAACGGCCACTGCGCGCGGTTGTGATAGATGGCCGTGCGCTGCTGCTGGGGCGCGATCACGGGCGCGCCGAGCGCGTAGTGCGGATAGCGCGAGAGCGCGGCGCGCGCGTCGTCGGCGCCCACCACGTCGTCGAGGATCGCGAGCGAGGTCGCGAGCAGGTCCACACGGTCGACGGGCGCGCGATCGAGCGCGCTCGGCGTGAAGGCGAGCAGCTCGCTGCGCTCGTCGCTCCAGAACACCTCCGCGATGCGTGCGCGCAGCGCCGCGGCGTCGGCCGCGAGCCGATCGTGCTCGGCCGTGTCGCCCCGCTCGGTCGCGAGGCGCGCGGCGAGCTCCATCGCGTGGAGGTGGAGCACGTTCGTCGAGAGCGACTCGCTCTCGGCGATCGGCGCGACGTGGCTCGCGGTAAAGCCCGCGTAGGTCTGCTCGCGCCAGTCGAGGAACGAGGTCTCCCCGCGGTAGAGGCCGCGCGCGGGGTCGAAGACCACCTCGCGGTCGTGGCCGATCGTGCGCACGATCGCGCCATAGGCGCGATCACGGAACGTGTCGCGTGCGGCGCCCTCGAGCTCCGCGAGGAGCGCCTCCGCACCGAGCGACCAGACGATGCGATCGCTCGAGACCGGATAGCTCCCGCCCGTGCCCGTGTCCTGCACGATCTGCTCGCCCCCGCCGCCGCGTCGCTCGCTCAGCTTGAAGAGCAACGAATTCTCAGCACGCACGGGGTCGATCGCGGAGAGCGCGAGATCGACCGAGTAGCTCGTGTCGCGTGTCCACACGTAGGTCCAGAGGCGGCCCGTCTCGAAGCAACCGCCCTCGGGGCAGGGCAACGCTGCGCCCATGTCGAAGGCGTAGTCCTGGATCGAGCCGACGGAGGCCTCGTGCGACTCCTCCATCGCCATGGCGAAGAGCGCGTCGAAGAGATCGTGGCCGGTGCGGAGCGTCGGATCTCCGTCGCGCTCCGCGAAGCTGCGCGGCGAGCCGGGGATCATGTCGCGTCGTGCGCCCGTCGACGCGAGCGAGTAGCGCCGAAGGCACGCGTCGCGATCGCCCTCGATCGTGAGGGTCGCGCGGCCGAGCGCGTGATCGAGCACGTCGCTCCCCGCCACGTGCGTGCTCGGCGCGAGGCACGCGGTGGGGCCCGCGTCGTCGGTGAGCGTCACGTCGGCGCCCGCGTCCGGCGGCACGAACGCGTCGGCGCCCGGCACGAACGCGTCGTCCACCGAGTAGGCGTCGAGGCCAGGCGCGTCGAGCCCGGCCGCGTCGAGGCCCGCGTCGGGCATCGGATCGCCGCCGCAGCCCGCGAGACCGATCGCGGCGAAGAGCGCCGTGGTGGGGCCGTGGGCCCCGAGGAAGAGACGAAGGCTCGATCGCATGCGTGGGCTCCGCGCGTGGACGTTCTGCCGGGAAAACGCCACAGTCGCTCCGTATGAAGTCGAAGATTGTAGCGTCGTGCGGGCTGCTCGTGGGCCTCGCGGGATGTGCGAATGGCGAGATGGCCGACGCGGGCGTGGACGCGCCGGGTCGCGACGCCCCGTACGTCTCGCGCGACGACGCGAACGTCGACGCGCCGGGTCTCGACACGGGCACGCCGACCGACGCGCCGACCGTGCCGGTGGATGCGTGGATGGGCGACGCGGGCGCGGTGGACTGGCCGGTGCGCAGCTGCGAGCGGACCTTCCGCTGGTCGCGCGGCGGCACGCGCGTGGATCTCGCTGGCAACTTCGACGGCTGGACGAGACACCCGATGTCCGACGCGGACGGCGACGGCGTCTTCGAGATCACGCTCGGCGCGGCCGACGGGCTGCGAGCGGGAGAGACGTACGCGTACAAGCTCGTCGTCGACGACGCCTGGATCGTCGATCCCGAGAGCTCGATGCGGCGCTACGACGCCGCGTGCATCAACTCGGCCTTCGTGGCGCCCGCGTGCGACGCGGGCCCCGAGCTCGTGGTGACGAGCCCCGTGGCGGTGACCTTCCACGCGGCGCGCTCGGTGGGCAGCGTGACGACGGGATTCGAGCTCCGCGTCGCGAGCGATGGGGCGGTGCCGCGCGACGTGTCCGTCACGCTCGACGGCACGCCCGTGAGCGCGAGCCTCGACGTGCACGGTCACTACACGGTGTCGCTCACCGACGTCGCGGTGGGACGCCATCGTCTCTCGCTGCGCGCGACCGACGCGATGGGGCGTGACGCGGAGCCGGTGGATCTGCCGTTCTGGGTGGAGGCTCAGGCGTGGAGCTGGCGCGACGCGGTCATGTACATGATCGTCGTCGATCGCTTCGCGAACGGAGACCGCACCAACGATGGTCCGGTGGGCGCGCCCGTCGACTACCCCGCCGACTTCCACGGCGGCGATCTCGAGGGGATCCTCGAGGTCATGCGCACGGGCTACTTCGAGGAGCTCGGCGTGAACGTGCTCTGGCTGTCGCCGATCAACCAGCAGGCAGAGGGGCACTTCCCCGGCCGTGACGATGGCCACGAGTACGCCGGCTATCACGGCTATTGGCCCTCTCGGGGCCGAGAGGTGGAGCCTCGCTTCGGCGGCAACGCAGCGCTCTCGGCCCTGATCGAGGAGGCGCACTCCCGCGGGATCCGCGTGCTCTTCGATCTCATCAACAACCAGATCCACCAGCAGCACGAGTACTTCGGCGCTCACCCCGATTGGTTCCGCACGGGCTGCGTCTGCGGTCAGGATCCCGGCTGTGGCTGGAGCGAGCGCCCGCTCGACTGCCTCTTCGCGAGCTATCTGCCGGACATCAACTGGCGTGTTCCCGAGGCCGAGTCGCAATTCATCGACGACGCGATCCACTGGGTCGACGCCTTCGACATCGACGGCTTCCGCATCGACGCGGTCAAGCACGTGGAGACGAGCTCCATCTACAACCTCCGCACCGCGCTCCATCGCCGCTTCGAGCAGGGCGGAGAGCGCCTCTACCTCGTCGGCGAGACCGCCGTGGGCCAGTGGGACACGGCCGACTACGGCTGTGGTGACACGTATCCCAACGGTTACGCGTGGATCGATGGCTACGTGGGCGACTTCGGGCTCGATGGGCAGTTCGACTTTCCGTCGCACCACCGCATGCAGTACGGGCTCGTGACCGACACGATGTCGTTCACCGATCTCGAGTCCGTCGTGCGCGACATGGAGACCCGGTATCGCCCCGAGGGCCTCCACGTGCGCTTCCTCGGCACCCACGACTCGAACCGCATCGCGAGCCGCGCGGCGATGAGCCCCGCGGTGGACTGCCGCTGGCCCACTGGCGGCGCGTGCGGCTCGCTCGCCTCGACGCCCACCGACGCCGCCACGTTCGGTCGGATCCGGCGCGCGTTCACCGCGCTCTACGCGATGCCTGGCATTCCCTTCGTGTACTACGGCGACGAGATCGGCACGGCGGGCGGCAACGACCCCGACAACCGACGCGACATGGCGTGGACGGGCGCGCTCTCGAGCGTGGCGATGATGGGCGAGACCACGATCTCGAGCGAGCAGGCCGCGCTGCGCGATCACCTCTCCGCGCTCGGCCGCGCGCGGGCCGAGTCCACCGCCCTGCGTCGCGGTCGACGCGTCCCGCTCCTCGCGGAGGCCAACCTCTACGTGGTCGCGTGGGCCAACGAGGTGGACGGCAGTGTGGCCGTGGTGGCGATCAACCGCGGCGGCGACGTGAGCGGGCGCGCGATCGATGGGCTCGTTCCCACGGTGCGCGGTCGTGCGACCCGCTTCGAGGCCGTGGCCGGCAGCGGCACCGCCACGCTCTCGGGCTCGCGCACGACGCTGAGCGTGCCCGCGGGCGGCGCCGTCGTCTTCTTGGGGAGAGAGTGATCACCATGGAGCGCACGACACGACGCGAGCGTCGCTCGATGGGTCGGGGCCTCGGGCTCGCCTCCGAGATCGCGCTCGTCGCGATGCTCGCGGGCGCATCGCTCGGCTGCGGGGACCAAGCGGTGCACGGCGCCCCGCCGCCCCCCGATCCGCCGGCCGCGACACCGCCAGCCGCCGAGACCACGACGACCACTGCGACTGGCACCGAGACTGCCCATCCCACGGGCACCGAGACTGCCACTCCCACGGGCACCGAGACTGCCACTCCCACGGGCACCGAGACTGCCACTCCCACGGGCACCGAGACTGCCACTCCCGCGGGCACCGAGACTGCCACTCCCACGGGCACC
>JAIBCE010000238.1 GCA_019694315.1 Sandaracinaceae bacterium | reverse complement strand
GGCGCGCGACCCACTGCTCGTGGAGGCCCAGCGTGCGGCGCAGGGGCGCGGGCATCGCACGATCGGTCCAGCTCACCGCGCGCGAGGCGGCCCCGAGCGCCAGCGGCGTCGTGAACGCGGTGAGCACCGCGACCGGCACGAGCAGCACGTCGAGCTCGCGCCGCACCGCGCCCGCGGCGATGCCGACGCCCGCGAGGATGAACGAGAACTCGCCGATCTGACCGAGCGCGAGGCCGGCGGTGACCGAGCGCCGCAGGCCGAGCCCCGACACGAGGCCCGTGAGCGTGACGACCACGAGCTGCGCCACGATCACGAGCACGGTCACGAGCAGCGCGAGAGGGAGCGTGTGGAGCGCCTGCACGGGATCGACGGTCATGCCGATCGAGACGAAGAAGATCGCCGCGAACACGTCGCGCATGGAGCTCGCGAGGGTCTCGACGCGAGGGCCGAGGCCCGACTCGGCGACGAGCACACCGCTCACGAACGCACCGAGGGCCACCGAGTACCCGAGCTCGGAGGCGATGGCGGCGAGCACGAAGCAGACGCCCACCGTGACCACGACGAGGACCTCGTCGCTCCCGAGGCGCGCGACGCGACGCACGAGCGGAGGCACGAGCAGGAGGCCGAGCACGACCATCGCGACGAGCACACCGCCCAGGCGGAGCAGATCCGCCGTCACCGCCTCGGCCTCCACCGTGCCGGTCGCGGCGACGCCCGTCATCGCCGCGAGGAGGATCACCGCGAGCACGTCCTGCACGACGAGCACACCGAGGATGTGCTCTCGTGCGTCGGTCTCGACGTGCTCGCCGAGCGCGCGCGAGACGACCATCGTGCTCGAGATGCCGAGGCTCGCGCCGAGGAAGAGGCCGTCGAGCGACGACCAGCCGAGCGCGCTGGCGAGGGTCACGCCGCACCACGTGAGGAAGCCGATCTGGACCGCGCCGGTGAGCCCGGCGGTCGGCAGCACGCGCGCGAGCTTGCCGAGGCGCAGCTCGAGGCCCACCGCGAACATGACGAGCACGACGCCGAGCTCTGCCAGGCCCTCCACGCGGTGCACGTCGGCAAAGAGCGGGATGGGGATGTACGGGCCCACCACGAGGCCCGCGACGAGGTAGCCGAGCACGGGGGACTGACCGAGCGCGCGTGCGAGCGGGCTCGTGAGCGCGGCGACGCCGAGGACGAGCGCGAGATCGACGACGAGGGAAGAGGAGCCGTGCATGCGCCTCGTCCGTGCTGGGTCGATTCGTGCGAGCGCGCAAGCGTGTGGCCGCGGTCCTGCTCGTGGCCCCGCCACGTGCTCCCTCGCATGGGACGCATCCGGCGAAGGGCGGCGTGCGTGGCGGCGACTCGTCCCATCGAAGAGATCGATGACACGACCTCACTCATCGAGCGAATCGCGCATCTCTCAGGGCAGAGGGGATGCGGAGGCGATCGGCAGCACGACCTCGAGCGTCGCGCCGCGCGATACGTCGAGGAAGCGGGCCTGGCCGCCGCCGAGGTGCGCCGCGTGGGCCACGAGCGCGAGGCCCACGCCGTGGCCACTGGCCGTGCTCGCACGCGCCTCGGCGCCGCGGAAGAACGCCGCGAAGGCGCGCTCTCGATCGGCAGAGGACAGGCCGGGGCCTTCGTCCGACACCGTGATGCGTGCGTGGTCCGCGTCGTGCGAGAGCGTGATCCGCACGGGCCCCGTCGAGAATTTCAGCGCGTTCTCGAGCGCGATCGAGAGCAGCGCGCCGAGCAGGGCCGCGTCGCCGTGCACGGTGCAGTCGCCCTCCGCGCGCACGCGGGCGCGCGCCGCCGGCGGGAGCGCCGCCTCCAGATCGTCGACGATGTCGCGGAGCGCTACCTCCTCGCGGACGATGGACGCGCCGGGACGCGCGAGCAGGAGGAGGCGCTCCACGAGCACGGCGAGGCGCTCGGCGACGCGACGCGCGCGGCGCACCGCGTCGCGATCGTCGGCGTCGAGGCGCTCGGCCACGAGCTCGAGCTCGCCGAGCAGCACGGTGAGCGGCGTGCGCAGCTCGTGCGAGGCGTCGCGCGCGCCGCGTCGCTCGCGCTCGAGCGCCTCTCCGACCGTCGCGTACGAGCGCGCGAGCGCGTGGCGCAGTTCGTCGATCTCGACGACGCCTTCGTCCGCGCCGAGCGAGACGCGCCGGAGATCTTCGGTGCTGACCGCAGCGACCGCGTGGTGCAGGCGCGTGAGCGGCGCGGCGAGCCGACGCCCGAGGGCCCACGCGAGCAGGCCCCCGAGGAGGCTCGTCAGCGCCACGGCCACGAGCCCCGCGCCGAGCACGAGCGCGGCCGGGTCCTCGACGCGCTCGCGGTCTCGACCGACGAGCGCCACCCATGGGCCGGCCGCGACGCCGCAGACGCGGCGCGCGCCGCGATCCTCGCACTGCCCCGCCTCGACGATGCCGAGCGTGGGATCGCCGGCGATGCGCGCGCCGCGCTCGGCCACGGCCACCCGCATCCCCGTGTGCACGAGCTCGTCGGCCTCGTCGACGGCGATGGCGCCGGGCTCGGCGCCTGGTGCCTCGAGCTCGCGGGCGAGCACCCCCGCCGCATCTCGAAGGCGCGTGTCTTCTCCATCGCGCGCCATCGAGCGGGTAAGCGTCCAGGCCACGAACACCACGAGCAGGCCCGACAGCGGAACCACGAGCGCTGCGGCCCACGCGATGCGCGTCGCGAGCTTGGCACGCACTCAGCTCGTCTCCAGCACGTAGCCCTCGCCGCGCACCGTGCGGATCACGGCGTCTCCGAGCTTTCGCCGGATGCGCCCCACGAGCACCTCGAGGCTCGCGGCCGCGGACTCGCTGGCCTCGCCCCAGGCCTCGTCGAGCAGGCTCGCGCGCGGACAGACACGGCCGGCGCGCGTGGCGAGCGCCTCGATCACGCACCACTCACGCGGCGTGAGGGAGACGGCGCGTCCCGCGCGGGACGCACGTCGAGAGGAGAGCTCGATGCGGGCGTCGCCGATGGTGACGATGCTCGCCGCCACGCTGGTGCCGCGTCGCCGCCCGAGGGCGCGGACGCGCGCGCGGAGCTCGGCCACCGCGAACGGCTTGCCGAGGAAGTCGTCGGCCCCTGCGTCGAGCGACGCCACGCGGTGCGCCACCTCGGTGTGCGCGGTGAGCACGAGCACGGGCAGGTGCGAACGCGCCGCGCGCAGCTCGCGGGTGAGCTCGTCGCCGAGCCCGTCGGGCAGCGCGAGATCGAGGACCGCGACGTCGATCTCCCGCAATTCCAGGGCGTGGCGCGCCTCTGCCATCGAGCCGACGCCGACGACGGAGTGGCCATCGCGCTCGAGCGCGCGCACGAGCAGATCTCGCACCTCGAGGTCGTCGTCGACGAGCAACACGCGCACACCGCGACGATACCAGGGCCTCTCGAGGTGGCGTGACGTGGGCCTGTCGCGCCGTTCGGCGTTCGTTCGGGATGGGCTGGTAGCACCGGGCCGTGAGCTCCCCCGCCAGTGGCCGCTCCCAACGTGCGCTCCTCCCCGGATGCCCGCGCGTGCATGCGCTCGCGCTCGCCCTGGCGGCCACGATCGGCTGCGCGGGGAGCGATCGTGATCGGCGCTGGGTCTCCGCGGCGCTCGAGGCGCGTGGCTTCGACGCGCGTGGGCTCGAGGGCACGAGCGGCGGCGAGGAGGTCGTGCGCGTGGGGGCCGTGCTCGACGAGACGGACGTCGCCGCGCTCGCGCTCGCGGCGAGCCCCACCTATCGCGCGGAGCTCACGCGCATCGACGCCGCGCGGGCCGATCTCGACGAGGCCTCGCGCCCCGCGAACCCGCAGATCACGCTCGCCGCTGCGCTCGGGCCCATCAGCGCGTTCGCGACGTTGCTCGCGCCTCTCGAGTCGCTCTGGCAGATCCCGCTCCGCACCGAGGCGGCCGCGCGTGCGCTCGCCTCGATCGCGGAGTCGCTCGTGCAGGGCGGGCTCGACGTGGTTCGCGACGCTCGACTCGCGCATGCGGAGCTGGTCCTCGCAGAGACGCGCGTCGTCATCGTCCGCGAGGTCGCGGCGGCGTGGACGGAGCTCGCGTCGATCGCGCGTGCGCGCGCCGAGGCGGGCGAGGTGAGCCCGGCCGAGGCGGCGCTCGTGCAGGCGCAAGCGAGCGCCGGCCTCGATGCGGTGCAGGTCCAAGAGCACGATGTGCGCATCGCGAGCGCACGGCTCGCTGCCCTGCTCGGGCTCGAGGCGGATCGCGTGCTCCACGCGCGCTTCGCACACGAGCCCGAGGAGCTCCCGACGCTCGAGGCGCTGCTCGCGAGCGCGCGCGCGAGCCGTCCCGACGTGCAGGCGAGCGAGCTCGCGATGGGGGCGGCAGCCGCGCGCGCGGGATGGGAGCGATCGCGTGTGATCGCGCTGGCGGCGCAGATCGAGGGGCACTGGACGCAGCCCGACACGCTCGCGATGCGTCTGGGCGCGCGCCTCGAGCTCCCGATCTTCTCGGCGAACCAGGGAGGAATCGGTCGCGCCGAGGCCGAGGCGCGCCGCTCGGAGGCGCTGCTCGAGGCGACGCGCGTGCGGGTGAGTCGCGAGGTCGTCGAGGCGCACGCGCGGGCCATGCGCGCCGAGGCGTCACTCCGCGCGTTTCGCGAGACCGTGCTTCCGCAGCTCGAGGAAGCGCACCGCGTGGCGGCGCGGGGCTTCGCGATCGGCGAAGAGACACAGAACGTCGCGCTCGACGCGCTCCGGCAGCTCGGCGAAGCACGTCTTCGGGAGGCCGAGCTCGTGGCCGAGGCGCGCCGCGCGGAGGCCGAGCTCGAGCGCGCGGTCGGTGCGCGGCTGCACGGGGGCAGGTCATGAGCCACGCGCGTCTCGCCATGGTTGCGATGGCCGTGCTCGCCGGCGTCGGGGCGCTCGCCTGCAGCGGCTCGGGCACGAGCGCTGGCCCCGAACGCCCTGCGCCTTCGCACGTCGAGGGCGCCGTGGCGGAGTCGTCGCTCGCGACCGTGCATCTCTCGCCCGAGGCCGCCGCCCGCCTGGCGCTGCGCACGGCCACCGTCACGCGTGCGGTGGTGCCGAGCACGAGGCTCGTGGGGGGCGAAGTGCTCGTTCCGCCAGGACGAAGCGTCGTGCTGACGGCCCCGGTCGCGGGCATCGTGCGCTTCGCGAGCGGCGGCGACGCGCGGGTGCCTGGCGCGCCGGTGCCTGGCGCGCCTGTGCCCGGAGCGCCTGTGCCCGGAGCGCGGGTGCCCGGAGCGCCGGTGCCCGGAGCGCCTGTGCCCGGAGCGCCTGTGCCCGGAGCGCGGGTGCGGGCGGGGGAGGTCCTCGTGCACGTGGCGCCCATCACGGTGATCGAGCGCGACGTGAGGGCTCGCGCGGCGCGGGACGTCGCCGCGGCGCGCGCAGCGCTGGCACCTGCGCAGGCTCGCGTGGATCGCCTCACGTCGCTCACGGAGGAGCGCGCGACGAGCGCGCGGCTCGTGGAGGAGGCGACCGCGGCGCGCGATCTCGCCCAGGCGGATCTCTCAGCCGCGGAGGCGCGGGCCCGCGCCACGCGCGCGCATCCGCTCGTCGCCGACGTGTCGATCACGGTGCGTGCGCCCTTCGACGGAGTCGTGCGCGCGTGCACCGTGGTGGAGGGGCAGGGGGTCGCGGCGGGCGCAGCGCTCGTCGAGCTCGTCGCGGTCGAGGCGCTCGAGGTGCGTGTGCCGGTGTACGCGGGCGATCTCTCTCGCCTCGATCGCAGCGCCGCCGCGCTCGTGCGTCCGCTCGGCGCCAGCGCGGACACGACGCCGCTCGTCGCCACGCCACTCGAGGGGCCGCCCACCGCCGATCTCCTCGGCGGGACGGTGGATCGGTACTACGCGCTCGCGGCGGAGTCCTCGCTCGAGGTGGGCGAGCGCGTGCTGGTGGAGCTGCCCCTCGCGCTCGAGGAGGCCGCGCGCAGCGTGCCCGCGGGGGCGCTGGTGCTCGACGCCTCGGGCGCGTCGTGGGTCTACGTCTGCGGCACCGACGAGCACAGCTTCGTTCGGACGCGCATCGATCCGATCCGCACCGCGGGCGATCAGGTGATCTTCGCGCGCGGTCCTGCAGAGGGCGTCTGCGTGCTGTCGGAGGGTGCCGCCGACGTCTTCGGCGCCGAATTCCCGCCGGGTCACTGAGGCATGCGCGCCCTCGTCCACGCCTGTCTGTCGCACCGCTGGGTCGTGGTCGGTCTCGCGATCACGTTCGTTCTCGCCGCCTCGCGCCTCGTGACCGACGCCTCGTTCGACGCGTTTCCCGAATTCGCGCCTCCACGCGTCGAGATCCAGGTCGAGGCGCCCGGTCTCTCGAGCGAGGACGTGGAGGTGCTCGTGACGACGCCGATCGAGGCCGTCCTCGCGGGCATGCCGCGCGTCACGCAGCTGCGCTCGCGCTCGGTGTTGGGCCTCTCGTCGGTGGTACTGCTCTTCCGCTCCGGTACGGATCTCGCGGAGGTCCGCGCCCTCGTGAGCGAGCGGCTCGCGCGCGTACGCCTGCCGCTCGTCGCGCGCCCGCCCGTGATGCTCGCGCCGCTCAGCTCGACGAGCCGCATCCTCAAGATCGGTCTCTTCTCGAGCACGCGCTCGCAGCTCGAGCTCACCGACCTCGCGCGCTGGGTGGTGCGTCCTCGCCTCATGACCATCCCCGGCGTCGCCAACGTGGCGATCTGGGGCGAGCGCGATCGACAGCTCCAGGTGCGTGTGGACCCCGATCGCCTTCATGCCCACGGCGTCTCCCTCGATCGCGTGCTCGCCGCGACACGTGGGGCGCTCGCGCCGCGGGCCGGCGGCTTCCTCGACTCGCCCACGACGCGGATCCCTGTCCTGCACGTGCCGTCGGTGTCCGACGCGGCCTCGCTCGGCGCGCTGCCGCTCGCTCCCTCGCCGGGGCGTACGCTGGCATTGCGCGACGTGGCCGACGTGGTCGAGGACGCGCCACCCGCCATCGGCGACGCGCTCGTGACGCGCGGCGGGGGCCTCCTCCTGATCGTCGAGAAGCAGCCCGAGGGCAACACGCTCGAGATCACGCACGCGATCGATGCTGCGCTCGCGGAGCTCGCCCCCGCGCTGCCCGGCGTCGAGGCCGACGCGACCATCTTCCGCCCTGCGGGCTTCATCGAGCGCGCGCTCGCGAACCTCGGCGGGGCGATGGGGATCGGCTGCCTCCTCGTGGTGCTCGTGCTCGGCGTGTTCCTCTGGGATCTGCGGACCGCCTTCGTCAGCGTCACCGCCATTCCCCTCTCGCTGCTCGCGGCCGCGGCGGTCCTCACCGCGCTCGGGCGCACCATCGACACGATGGTGATCGCCGGGCTGGTGATCGCGCTCGGGGAGGTGGTCGACGACGCGATCATCGACGTGGAGAACATCCATCGTCGCCTCCACGAGGACGCGCTCGCGCGTGGGGCGGGCGCTCCGGTCGAGCCTGCGCGCGTGCTGCGGATCGTGCTCGAGGCCTCGCTCGAGGTGAGGAGCGCGATCGTCTACGCGAGCCTCGTCGTGATGCTCGTCTTCGTGCCGGTGCTCTTCCTCGACGGCATCGCGGGCGAGTTCTTCCGCCCGCTCGCGCTCACCTACGGCCTCGCCGTCCTCGCCTCGACCGCGGTGGCGCTCACCGTGACGCCGGTGCTCTCGCTCCTGCTCCTTCGTCGCGACGCGCACGCCTCGCGCGCGCCGCTGGCCGCGGTGCTCGTTCGCGCCTACGCGCCCCTGCTCCACGGGCTGCTGACGCGTCCACGCGCCGTGATGGCCGTGGCGGCGCTCGGTGTGATCGCGGCGGGCGTGGGCTTCGCGTCGATGGGTGACTCGTTCCTGCCTGCCTTCCAGGAGAACGACTTCCTCATGCACTGGATCGCGCGGCCGGGCACCTCGCTCGAGGCTGTGCGGCGCAGCGCGGATCTCGCACGCGCCGAGCTGCTGGAGGTGCCGGGCGTGCGGAGCTTCGGGGCCCACCTCGGTCGCGCGGAGGTGGCCGACGAGGTGGTCGGACCGAATTTCGCGGAGCTCTGGATCAGCGTCGATCCCGAGGCGGATCTGCCCGCGACGCGCGCGCGTGTGAGCGAAATCGTCGACGGCTACCCCGGCGTCTACCGCGACGTGCAGACCTACCTACAGGAGCGCATGCGCGAGGTGCTGAGCGGCGGCAGCGGCGCGATCGTGCTGCGGATCTATGGGTCGGACCTCGCCGCGATGCGCGAGCGCGGCGCCGAGCTCGCCGCGCGCGTCGAGGGCATCGACGGTGTGGCGCACGCGCGGCCGGAGGCCCAGGTGCTCGTGCCCGAGCTCGAGGTGCGCGTGGATCACGAGCGCTGTGGCGCGCTGGGGATCGACCCCTCGCTCGTGAGCGCGCGCGCGTCGACCCTCGTGGCCGGCGAGACCGTCGGGCAGATCGTGCGCGGTGCGCAGCCGCTCGACGTGGTGGTCTGGAGCCCACCCTCGGTGCGCGTCGATGTGGCGGCGGTGCGCGACCTCGGTCTCGCGGTCGACGAGCGTCGCCTGGTGCGCCTCGGCGATGTGGCGAGCGTGCGTCTGGGCGCGATGCCCAACACGATCGCGCACGACGCGGGCTCGCGGAAGCTCGACGTGATCGTCGACCTCACTCCCGACGCCGATCTGGGCGCGGTGGCCGCCGACATCGATCGCGCGATCGAGGCGACGACGCTCCCCGCAGGCCACCACGTGCGAGTCCTCGGCGAGCACCAAGCCCGCGCCGCCGCGCGGCAGAGGCTCGGCGTGGCGGCTCTCTTCGCCGTCGTCGCGATCGTGCTCGTCTTGCTGGTCGATCTCCGGGCCCCTCGGCTCGTCGCGCTGGTGTGTGCGGGCCTGCCGTTCGCGCTCGTGGGCGGCGTGGCCGCGGCGTGGCTCGCCGGCGGCGTGGTGTCGATCGGCACGCTGGTGGGCCTCGTGACCGTGATCGGCATCGCGGCGCGCAACGGCATCCTCCTCGTCTCGCACTTCCGTCACCTCGAAGAGGTGGAGGGTGTGCCCTTCGGCGTCACGCTGGTCGCGCGCGGCGCCTCGGAGCGGCTGACGCCGATCGTGATGACCGCGCTGGCGACGGGCCTCGCGCTCGTCCCGCTGGTGGCCGCGGGCCAGGCACCGGGACACGAGATCGAGCACCCGATGGCGGTGGTGATCCTCGGCGGTCTCGCCAGCTCCACGGTGCTCACGCTGCTCGTCACGCCAGTGCTCTACCTTCGCTTCGGACACCCACGCGCGAGCGCAGGCGCCCCGCCGCGCCGTCTCGAGGCGAGAGCGGGAGTGCTCGGGGCGGATCCGTCCGAACAATGCACCCGAGGCGGAGCCGATCGCAGCGACTGACGAGCCCATCGGCATCCGCAGCGATCGCGGAATCTTGGGTGCGCGACCAAGATTGGCGCAGCGAGTCGCTCGTCGCACCAACGACTCCGTCAGTGAGGGCGCTCGGGGGGGGCCTCCACGAGCCCGCCGTCCACCCACGCGATCGGTCGATTGCAGCGCGCGATGCGGCGAACGCCGGGCATCGCGAGCAACGCCACGCGAGACCCACGTCCGGGCCGGAGCTCGAGGCCCGGGGTCACTTCCACGGTCGCGATCGGCGTCCGCGCCTGGGCGCTGGCGTAGAGCTCGAGCCGACCGGGTGCGGTGACCGTGCGCGCGTCCTCGTCGCGGCAGCTAGACAGCCCGATGAGGCCCTCACCCATGCCCATGCCTCCGCTCGCGCGCGGGGGTGTCGAGGGCGGTTCGAGCTCGCTGTCGCGCGCCCAGCCGGTGACGAGGATGCCCGAGTCCCAGAGGGCGAGCTCGGTCCAGCCATCGACCGTTGGCCCGGGGAGGACGTACGTGCCGATCTCGATCTCGGCCGCCGAGCGGGGGCCTGCTGCGGTGCGGCGGAGAACGGTGCGCGCCGTCGTCCGTCGCTCGGGGGCCGAGAAGCGCTCGGGAAGCGGCGCGCTGCAGATCGCGTTGGCCGGGCGGGTCGCGCCGCGCAGGGCGATCGACGCGCGCGGCACTTCGACGTCTCGCAGCCGCACGGAGAGGGCCCGGGCGTCGATGCGGACGCCTCCGCGGCTGGCGGTGCGGGCCGTGATCGCGGCGCCGCAGGAGAGCTCGATGCTGCCCGCGGCGACGCTCACTGTGCTCGCCAGCTGCACCTCCACGTCCACGAGGCGGGCGCTCGCATGGAGGCCGCTCCCGTGCCGCAGGCGTGCGCGCGAACCCTCGATCGACGCATCCATCGGACCGCTCAAGTCCACGATCGCACCGGACGCGAGCGTCGCTCGGATCACGTGGCCATCGTCCGTGTGGAGGGGCCCGCTCGGCCCATCCTGCGCGAGCGCCGCGCTTGCGAGGGCGAGAGCGATCAAGGCGGGGCGCATGGCATGAGAGCCTAGGGCCACTGCCCGCAAGTTCGATCCGGGTTCGGCGAACGCTGCGGGCAGGGGTACTCGATTGGGAGGGTCTGGGACAGCTACTCGCGCGATACGCGACCGTGGATTCGATGCAATCACTGCAGCAGGACCGAGAGGCCGGCGCTCAGCCCTCGAGGTGCTGCACGGCGGCCAAGAGGTGCGCGAGATCGGGGGTGAGGAACGCGCTGATCGGTCCCGAGGGGGGGAGTCGGCGCGAGGCACCACCCCAGTAGACCTCCCACGCCCACGGCAGCTCCGGCAGCGCATCCGGGCTGCCCACGAGCGTGGCGGCTGGGCTACGTAGCGTCTGCGCGATGTCCGCGCGGGTCACGCGGCGCACGGTGAAGTGCTGCTCGGAGGCCATCATGCACTCCGTGAGGAGGCGCAGGACGCGCGCTCCGTGCGGTACGTGCGACCAGTGGCCGCGAAACGCGCGGATCACGCGGCGCGCCTCGCCCCGAGTGATCGGCGTCGCGTCCGCGCCCGCGGCAGGCTCGCCGATCGCGGGCCACGGCCCCTCGCCAGGCTGCGCGGCCTCGCAGTGCGTCGGCTGCGCGCGGACTGGTGTACCCACGGCGCCGAGCATCGCCAGGCCGAGGGGGAGTGCGAGCCTGCGTGCGAGGGGAGCCATATGCGAATCATGCGGGCCGTCGCGACGCTGCGCACGCCCCGACCTCGTCGGGTGCGGGTGGCGGCAGAGCCTCTTCGTTCCTCGGCGCGACGATGGGCTCACGAGGCCCGTCAGCCGAGCACCTCGGCGACGCTCTGTGCGTGGAGCACGCGCTCGGCGTAGCGCTCGAGGGCGTCGAGGTCGGCGGCCTCCACGATCGCACGCTCGGCTGGGCCGATCGTCCCGAACTTCAGCTGCAGCAGCTTGAGGACGAGCTCGGCGCGCCCCTCTTGTCGACCTTCTTGTCGGCCTTCTTGCAGGCCTTCTTGTCGACCTTCTTGTCGACCCTCTTGTCGACCCTCTTGTCGGCCTTCTTGTCGACCTTCTTGCAGGCCTTCCTGCCGGCCTTCGTCGATGAGCTTCTGGGCGATGCTTCGCATGGCTTCGTTCCTCGTCTTGGGGCCGATCGCGCTGACCCAAGGGATGACTGTAGGTTGCTCGTTCTCGTCCGTGTTGTGCAGCACGAAGTGCAGCACCGCGCTCACCAGGTGCGCAGGCGTCTCGGAGCGCTCGACCGCTTCGAAGAGGTCACGAACCTGCTCGAGCACCTCGACCGTGGGCTTGTGGCGGAGGTCGCGAAGGAGCGAGAGCGCGAGCTCGGCGAGCGCCGTGAGCAAGCGTGCCTCGAGCTCCTGCGGGCTCGTCTTCGCGAGATCGTCGACGACGTAGCTCGCTCATCTCGACCCTCTTCAGAAGGGGTTTCGCGCTTGGCGCGCATGCGCCGACGCCCTGCTCGGACATGCCGGAGACGCCTCGGGATCGACGTGAGGATGCACGCCAGCACTCGCCGCGTGAGGACGCCCCATTCTCATCCGATCGAGCACGAGGGCCGACAGGTGCGCGTCGACGACGACGCGTCGCGAGCACGGCCGAGTCGCGGCTCTTGCTTCGATGGGAAGGAGCACAGAAGAGGAGATCCTCGCGCGTCCTCGCTCGCGCGCCCTCACACGGCGAGCCCGCGCGTCCCCGGCAAGACTTCTGCCTTCCTCGGCGCGACGAGCGCGAACGCCCCCTGGCTCTGGGCTCACGAGGCCCGTCAGCCGAGCACCTCTGCGACGCTCTGTGCGTGGAGCACGCGCTCGGCGTAGCGCTCGAGGGCGTCGAGGTCGGCGGCCTCCACGATCGCACGCTCGGCTGGGCCGATCGCCCCGAACTTCAGCTGCAATTGCTTGAGGACGAGCTCGGCGCGCCCCTCTTGTCGACCCTCTTGTCGGCCTTCTTGCAGGCCTTCTTGTCGACCTTCTTGTCGACCTTCTTGTCGACCCTCTTGTCGACCTTCTTGTCGACCCTCTTGTCGACCCTCTTGTCGGCCTTCTTGTCGACCTTCTTGCAGGCCTTCCTGCCGGCCTTCGTCGATGAGCTTCTGGGCGATGCTTCGCATGGCTTCGTTCCTCGTCTTGGGGCCGATCGCGCTGACCCAGGGGATGACCGTAGGTTGCTCGATCTCGTCCGTGTTGTGCAGCACGTAGTGCAGCACCGCGCTCACCAGGTGCGCAGGCGTTTCGGAGCGCTCGATCGCTTCGAAGAGGTCACGAACCTGCTCGAGCACCTCGACCGTGGGCTTGTGGCGGAGGTCGCGAAGGAGCGAGAGCGCGAGCTCGGCGAGCGCGCTGAGGAGGCGGGCCTCGAGCTCG
>JAIBCE010000009.1 GCA_019694315.1 Sandaracinaceae bacterium | reverse complement strand
GTGGCAGTGGTGGTGGCAGGCGCGGCCTCCCCCTCGGTCGGGGGCGCCTCGGCCGGAGCAGCGCTGGGATCGCTCGCGGGCGGCGTGGTGGTGTCCTGCGCTCCGACGCCCGCCGCGAAGAGCGGGCTGGCGAGAGCGAGGAGGAGGGCGATCGACCTGAGCGACTTGAGGTGCGTCACGGGCTCTCCAAACGGTCGGACCGACGGGCTGCGGACCGAGGCCACGAGATGGCGGAAATGAGGTCGGAAGAATCTCGGGGGACGAGCGGTTCGAATGTCGGTCGAGCGAGGCGCGATTCGCGCCGCCACATCGAGGATCGAGGATCGGGAGATCGGGGGATCCGGATGTCCCGCCACACGCGCGTGCACGCGTGACGACCTCGCGGCGAGACCGCGAAGGCGCGCGAGTAGGACCCACGGAGCCGGGACTGTCAACCCGGACCGGGGGAGCGCTCGCAGGAGCGGGGAACGTTCGAGCACGACAAGCCAAGAGCACCGTCACCGGCCGCACGCCAGAGGCAGGCGGGGAGACGGCGGGCGGGGCATGGGGCAACCGATGTGCCACGCGAGATCCCCCGGAGAAGCGCTGGGTCTCAGCCCGAGGTGTCAGCCGAGTAACGTGTGCGCTCAGGGCCCGAGACCTCTCTCCACGGAACGGACGCGCTCACGCGACGCGCCAGGATCGAGATCGCCGCGCCGTCGCCGACGCTGCCCTTCCTCGCCGATCAGAGGTGAGCGACCTCGGCGTGGGGCACCACGTGGAGCGAGGACACGCCAGGCACGGTCGCGAGGGAACGCTCGAGCGGCTGACGGGGCCCGAGCACCGCGACGACGAGATCGGTGCCGCGCCCCGAGGGGCCGCCGAGATGCGTGCGAACGGCCGCCGAGGCGGCCTCGGCCTCGACGGCGGCGACGCGCTCGGGGTAGCCCTCGAAGAACCCGAGCGGCAGGCCGAAGAGGGCCGCCTCGACGTGCGGCTCGAGGCGCTTGGCAGCGGTGTCGCGATCGAAGGCGTGTGACTTGGTGAGGTACGACTTCGCGAAGGCGACCTCGCGGGCGCGGACGCCTCCCTCGACGAAGCGCTGGACGAGCTCGAGCTCGAGGGCGAGACAGTCTCGGACATGCTCCACAGCGGGGTGCGTGTACGCGACCCACGCGTCGCGCGCGCGATCGGCATAGAGGCGGCTCTGCGCGCTGTAGCTCCAGCCTCGCTCCGAGCGCACCTCGCGGACGAGACGCGCGCTGAAGGTGCCGCCGAACACGGTGTTCGCGACCAGCAATGGATAGAACGAGCGCTCGCCCATGCGCGCGCCGAGGGTGCCCACGAAGAGCTGCGTCTGCGTGCGATCGGGCTTGTCGACGAGCACGACGCGCACGCCGCGCGGGCTGCGCGGCTCGGGTAGCTCGAGCTCGACCGCCTCGCCGCGGGGAAGGTCCGCGAGGTAGGTCGAGACGAGCTCGCGCGCGCTCTCCGCGGTGACGTCGCCAGCGAAGGCGACGACGACGGAGCCACTGCGGAGGCGTTGTTCGTGGAAGGCGCGCAGCTCGCGGAGCGTGATCGCCTCGAGCGTCTCGGGCGTGCCGGTGTTGCTGCGCCCGTAGGGGTGCGTCGCGAAGAGCGCATGTCGGAAGGCGCGGGAGGCGAGCCACCGATCGCTGTCGAGCTGTGCGACCAGCTCCGCCTGCGCCTCGCGGCGCACGAACGCGAGATCGGCGGGTCGCATCGCCGGCGCGAGCAAGATCGACGAGATCAGCGCGAAGAACGGCTGGAGGTTGCGACGGATCACGCTGCCGTGGAAGCGGATGGCGCTCGTGGTGACGTCGATCGCGAGCGCGCCCCCGAGGCTCTCGATCGCCTCGTCGAGCGCATCGGCGCTCGTGGGACCGAGGGCTCGCGCCGAGGGGAGCGCGCGACGCTTCGTCCCACGGCGGAGCAAGCGCGCGTAGAGACGCGCGAGCCCATCACGGGCGACGGGATCGTGCACCGAGCCGCCCCTTACGACGAGATCGACGTCGACCAGCGGGATCGAGGCATCGGTCTCGACGAGGAGCCGCGCCCCCGAAGCGAGCGTCTCGGAGATCGGCCGGGTGCGGCGCATCAGGCCGCCCCTCGGTGCGAGCTGCGGGTGACGCGCGGCTCGACGCGGATCGTCACGCGAGGCCCACCGAAGATCGCGGCGGCGACACGCTGGAGGTCGGCGGGGCTCACGCGTCGGTACTCCTCGAGGCGACGGAAGGCGTGCGCGGGATCGCCGGCGACGAGCCGTGAGAAGCCGATCTGCTCGGCCTTGCCGGGGATCGTCTCGAGCGCCGCGAGGAAGCCGAGCTCGAGGCGGTTCTTCACCTTGTCGAGCTCCTCTGCGGACACGAGCTCGCCGACGAGGCGAGCGATCGCTCGCTCCGCGAGCCTGAGCGCACGATCGATGCGGACGCCCTCGCGCGCCGAGATCCAGAGGTCGAAGAGCGCGTGGTGCTCGAACGGCGCCACGCTCGCGCGGACCTCCGTGGCGAGCTCGGTCGACTGCACGAGCTCGCGGTAGAGGCGCGCGCTGCGTCCGCCCGAGAGGATCTGGCCGAGGATGACGGCCGCCGCGTGGTCGGGATCCGCGAAGCGCGGCGCACGCCATGCGAGCGCTACCTTCTCGGTGGGCGTGCGGAGCCGGAGCGTGCGCGATCGCTGCGAGGGACGCGCGGGGGCAGGCACGAGCGGACGCGCGGCGCCGGACGCGGGGATCGGCCCGTAGGCGCGTGCGACGCGACGCGCGACGGCGCGCGGATCGATGTCGCCCGCGACGACCAGCGTCGCTCGATCGGGCGCGTAGTGCTTGCGATAGAAGCCCACACAGTCGCGCGCCGTGAAGCCTCGGATGTCGCGCTCCCAGCCGATCGTGGGCCATCCGTACGGGTGACCGCGACCGAACGCCGCGGCGTAGAGTGCCTCGGACACGGCACCGTCGATGTCGTCCTCGACGCGATCGCGGCGCTCGCTCAGGACCACGCTCTTCTCGCTCTTGACGCGGGGCGCTGCGAGCACGAGCCGGCTCATCCGCTCGGCCTCGAGATCGATGGCGAGAGGCAGCTCGGAGGCCGGGAGGTTCTCGTAGTAGTAGGTCCAGTCGACCCACGTCGCGGCGTTGCTCTCACCGCCTGCCTGCTCCACCAGCCGATCGAATTCGCCCTCGGCGAAGCGCTCGGTGGCGATGAACATCAGGTGCTCGAGCAAGTGCGCCTGGCCGGTCTTGCCACGCGCCTCGTCGCGCGAGCCCACGCGAAACCACGAGTGATAGGACACGATCGCGGCGCTCGGATCGGGCAGCACGAGGAGCTCGAGGCCGTTGTCGAGCAGGTAGCGCTCGATGCGGAGGCGGTCGCCGAAGGGCACCGTGCCCGCATGCGTGGCGCGGCTTTGGCTGGGCATGAGCGGGGGAGGATGGGTCGGGCCGCGAACGAGGGTCAAGCGTTGACGGCGCACGATCGTCCCGCGATCCTCCCATCGGTGTCGGTTCCTTCGCCGCGCTCGCGCCTGCCTACGCCTCGCTCCTCGCGAAGGAGCGTGACGACTGCGCTCGCGCTCGCGCTCGTGAGCGCCGGATGCGGTGGTGGGCCGCCTCGCGAGCCGCCCGATGGCTCGCTGCCCGTGCCGCCCTCGTGTGGCGCGCCCGCATCCATCCGCGACGGCGAGGCCGTGGACCTCGATCCGCGCCTCGCGACCGCCGTCGTGCCGATCCGCTGCCCCGATGGCACCACGTACTCGGGCTTCGCGAGCACGCCGGCGCAGGCCTTCCGCTACGAGGTCGGCGGCACGAGCAACCGCGCCGTCACGATCTCCACGGCGAACGACCAGACCGCGGTCGCGACGGATACGGTCATCGCGATCTTCTCGGGAGAGTGCGATGCGAGCCGCGTGGCGCTCGCGTGCTTCGACGACACGCGCGCGCAGGGCCGCTACGAGCGGCGCGCGAACGGGACCGTCCTCGCGAGGGCGGGCGAGAGCCTGACGATCCTCGTCGGCTATTACGCAGAGGGCTCGGGCCAGGTCCGTGTCGACGTGAGCTCGCGAGACAACCGGGCGCCCGACGTCGCGTCCGCGGAGACCCTGTTCCTCGACGATCGCGTGCTCTTCTGGGTCGACGCGACCGATCCCGACGGCGACACCGACGTGGCGGGCCTCGAGATCGCGTTCGTGGGGGAGCTCGGCGAGCTGGTGCGCGTCGATGGCCAGGCCCTACGGCGCATCGATGCGGTGCGCGTGGGAGGCACCTTCGAGGCGACGCTGGGGGTGGTGGACGTGCCCGACGCCGTGCGATCCGTGCTGGTGCGTGCGGTGGACGCAGCAGGCGTCCCGAGCGAGAGCAGCGTCACCGCAGCACGAACCGACGGCTCCTTCGTGGGGATCACGGAGCCGTGCGACGGGCCGCGCGGGCCACAGATCTGCCTGGGTGAGCTCGAGTGCGCGACGACGGGTGGCTCCGCTGGCACGTGTCAGCCGAGCGCGACCGTGACGGCCGCGTGCTCCGAGGCGACGGCGGTCACGCTCACCATGGGGATGGGGCAGACACGAGTCGGGCACGCGAGCGTCACCATCGAGCCGGGCGCGGGCTTCCTCCGTTATCCCTTCGAGCAGTGCCCCGAAGGCGACGTCGACAGCTACACCCCACGCACGCAGGGCCACGAGGGGATCTTGTCGTTCACCATCCCCGAGGGTCGGTGGGACGTGCTCGGTCGGAGCTCCGGGACGGAGAACCTCGACACGATCCTCTACTTCCGGACGGCGTGCGGGGACCCCGAGTCGACCATCGGCTGCGCCGACGACATCGACGCGTCGTCGCGCAACTACTACAGCGCCCTCGAGGTGCGCGACGTGGTCTCTCCCGCCGCGGGTATGACGGTCGCGCTCGTGGCGGAGCTCTGGGACGGGCCGACCGGGACGCTCGCCGAGAGCTTCGACATGGACATCACCCTGCGGCCAGTGCGCAGCTCTGGAGAATCGTGCGACACCGCGTTCCAGCTCGATCGATGCGCGGGCACGCCGTGTCGCTCGGGGACGTGCCCATGATGGGATCTCGGCCTCCTCACTCGTCTGTGTCGGCGCTGCACGCGTGGATGCATGCGTGGGTGATCGCAGTCGTGCTCGTGATCCTGTGCGCAGCGAGCCCGTCGAGCGCGCAGCGCGCGTCGGAGTCGGTGCTCGCACGAGAGCAATTCCGCACCGGCGTGGCGGCGGCGCGCGAGGGGCGCTGGGACGCGGCCGCCGAGGCCTTCCAGCGGAGCTACGAGCTGAGCCCGCGACCGCTGACGCTGCTCAACCTCGCAGGCGCGTACGCGCAGACGGGCCACCTGGTCGAGTCGGTCGAGGCCTACCGCATGTTCCTCATGGAGCGGCAGGGCGTGACGGCGCGCATGCGCACCGACGCCGAGGCCCAGCTCGCCGATCTCGAGCCGCGCATCCCGCGGGCGCGCATCCGCGTGCTCGGGATCGCGGAGGGCGACGTCGTGCGCCTCGACGAGTACGAGCTGTCGACGGCCTCGCTCGAGCAGCCGCTGCCAGTGAACCCGGGCGATCACACCGTGCTCGTGCAGCGCGGCGAGCAAGAGCCCATCGCGACCACGTTCACCCTCGAGGAGGGGCAGACGGAAGACGTGCTCCTCGACGCCCGGCCGCTCCCGCCACCGACCGAGACGCACGGGCCGGACGTGATCGGCACGACCGGACCGACGACGCCCGCGCGTCCGATCACCGACGATCCCGTGTTCTGGATCGTGGTGGTGGGCGCGGCCGTGGTGGTGGGCGGCGTGGTGACGGGCGTCGTGCTCGCGACGCAGCCGGGCCCGACGACCGTGGGGAACCTCCCTCCCGGACAGATTGCGATCGACTGATGCGCGCGCTCGCCTCGCCACGCCCTGCCTTGCCACGCCTGGCCGCGCTCGCCGCGAGCATGGTTGCGGTCGTCGGCGCGGTCGGCTGCGCACAGCCCACCGAGCTCGTGGTCGTGGTCGACGCGGAGGAGCGCCTCACGGTGGGTCGCGTCGTCGTCGACGTGTTCGGCAGTGGTCGCGGCCAGCGGGCAGAGACCATCGTCGGCACCGAGGGCTCCCCTGGCCTTCCGCTCACCCTCGGGGTCGTCCCGCAGCGCGAGGGCGTGTCGGACGTGACCATCCAGGTCACGGCGTCGGTGCGCGTGGGCGATGGTGCGGACGTGACGCTCGTGCGTGTCGTACGCACGCGCTTCTTGGGCGGGAGCTCGCGGATGATCCGCGTGTCGCTCAGCGCATCGTGCATCGATCATCCGTGCCCCGACGGACAGAGCTGCGACCTCACCGGATGCGTGCCCATCGATGTCGATCCGAGCGAGCTCCCGGGCTGGAGCGGCTCGCCACCGAGCGACGATGCACAGCGCTGCGCGGCACAGGTGGACGCGTGCAACGGCTTCGACGACGACTGCGACGACACGACCGACGAGGGCATCGACTTCGGATCGTCGGACCAAGACTGCGGCCGCTGCGGTCAGCGCTGCGAGACGGGACACTGCGTGCAGGGCCTCTGCGAAGAGGATCGCGTCGCGCACATCGCAGCTGGCGGCGCCCACGCCTGCGTCGTTCGCGCCAACGGGACGGTGGCGTGCTGGGGCGCCAACCACGAGCGCCAGGCGGCGGCGCGGAGTGAGCTCGTGATCGCGACGCCCACCACGCAGAGCGGCGTGGGGTTCCAAGAGGTCGCCACGGGCGTCGATCACACGTGCGTGCTCACGACGGACGGTCGCGTGGCCTGCGTCGGCAACGGGACGACCGGCGCGCTCGGCACCGGCACCCTCGATCAGAGCCGCCTCGACACGCTCGTTCCGACGACGGGCAACGTCACGACGCTCGACGCAGGCGCGGGCCTCAGCATCGCGACGATCAACGGACACGTGTTCGTGTGGGGCACCGTCTCGGGCACGGTCACGCCCATGCCCACGCAGGTGCCCAGCATGCTGTCGTTCATCGACGTGGCGGCCGGAATGCGGCACTCGTGCGCGCTGCTCACCGATCACACGGTCGCGTGCTCGGGCGCCAACGATCGCGGGCAGCTGGGCCTCGGCGACACGATGTCCCACGGCGGGATCATCGCCGTGCCGGGCCTGGACATGGTCGTGGATCTCGCCGCAGGACGCGACGTCACCTGCGCGCTGCGGATGGATGGCTCCGTCTGGTGCTGGGGCGCCAACGAGCTCGGTCAGCTCGGCGTGGTGGGGCCCGATCGCTCGGTTCCAGCGGCCGTTCCCGGGCTCGGCGCGGCGAACGCCATCGACGTGGCGCGCGCGGGCATGCATGCGTGCGCGGTGCTTCGCGACGGCACGGTGGGCTGCTGGGGCGACAACAGCTCGGGCGCGCTCGGCGACGGAACGCAGACGACCCATGCGGGCGTCGTCTCGGTGCCCGGCATCCGCGGGGCCGCGGAGGTGGCGTGCGGAAGCCTGGGCGCGAGCACGGGCTTCACCTGCGTGCGACTCGAGGCCGGCACGGTGGCGTGCTGGGGCGCCGACGATCTCGGACAGACGGGCGACGGTGATCCCGGCGTCGAGACGCTCGTGCCCCACTGGACGATCGGCACGCCCTGAGCCGCTCAGCGGGCTGCGCAGTCGCGATCCTCTGGTGCGAAGGTGCGCCCATCGAAGACGAGCCACGTTCGGCACGTGCTGCGACGGTGCTCCTCGAGATCGTCGGTGGTCACGGTGAGCCGATAGCGCGGTGGGCGCGGGCCCGCGCCTGGACGAAGCACGATCCGGCGAGTCGCCGTGAAGATCGTGTCGCGATCGGGGCCGTCCTCGACGTCTTCTCGCACCACGAGATCGAGCGCGGTGACGACCTGAGCGCCGACGACGTGCACCAGCAAGAAGCGACGTCGCACGAAGCGCGGGTCGTAGCTCCCACGCACGTCGAGCACCTCCACGCGCAAGACATCGTGGCCGACGCCCGCAATCGTCTCGGGCCGCATCACCGCGAAGCCGGGGCGCTCGTCGAGGGTGCCGTTCCAGCCTTCGTCGATCTCGACCTCGACACGGCCGAGCGAGGCCCACGCTCCCGCGCGACACGCGAGCACGTAGAGCGCGACGTGGCTCTCCTCTTCCGTCGCGATCGTCTCGAGCCCGAGGACGGCCTCACGCGGCGCGACGCCATCGAGCTCGAGCTCGAGCACGCGGGGAGCGCTCTCGAGGTAGTCGTGATCGTCGTCCTCGGGGTGCACCAGCGCATCGCCGCCTCGGACGGCCACCGGGATCGCCGAAAAAAGGGTCTCCGCCGTGGCGGCAGGGCACGCAGGCGCGGCGGCAACGCCCGCGTCCTGCGCGTGCAGCGGCGATGCGAAAAGCACCCACGAGGCAGAGAGCGCGACCCAGAGCCCGCACGCGATCCGGAGCCCGGGCGAGACGTGGTGTGCAATCGGCTGGCGCATCCGTCGAATCATGCGCGCCCCTCCCACGCGATGCACTGCGCCGCGCGCACCACGGACGCAACGGGTGAGCTCAGCGGTGGAGCGGCGCACCGGTCTTCTCGCGCACCTCGGCCTCGCTCACCCCGGGCGCGAGCTCGACGAGGCGGAAGCCCTCGGGCGTCACGTCGATGACCGCGAGCTCGGAGAGGATGCGGTTCACGCAGCCCTTGGCCGTGAGCGGGTAGGTGCAGCGCTCGACGAGCTTGGGCTCGCCCTTGTTCGTCACATGCGTGGTCATCACGAGGATGCGCTTGGCGCCGCTGGCGAGATCCATCGCGCCGCCGATGCCCATCACCTTGCCGCCAGGGATCGCCCAGTTCGCGAGGTCGCCGTTCTGCGCGATCTGCATCGCCCCGAGGATCGCGAGGTCCACGTGTCGTCCACGGATCATCCCGAACGAGGCGGCCGAGTCGAAGATCGAGCCGCCTGGCACGATCGTCACCGTCTGCTTGCCCGCGTTGATGATCTGGCTGTCCTCCTCACCCTCGTAGGGGAAGGGGCCCATGCCGAGCAGGCCGTTCTCGCTGTGGAACCACACGCCGAGATCGGCCGGGAGGTAGTCGGCCACCATCGTGGGCAGGCCGATGCCGAGGTTCACGATGCTGCCCGCGCCGATCTCCTTCGCCGCGCGCTCGGCCATCTGTTCTTTGGACCACACCATGGGATCACCTGTCGTGGAGCGGGGGCGCTGGCTCAGAGGGGACGCTTGCGCGTGTTGCCGTACTCGAACGCGTCCTCGTGCTCGCGGACCTCGACGATCCGGTGCACGAAGAGGCCCGGCAGGTGCACGTCGTCGGGGTCGATCGCACCGTTGTCGAGCAGCTCGTCGCACTCGACGATCGCGGTCGTCGCAGCGGTGCACATGACGGGCGAGAAGTTCCGCGCCGTCCGATAGAAGCGCAGGTTGCCGAAGCGGTCGGCCTTCTTGGCGCGCACGAGGGCGAAGTCGGCGTGGAGCGCGGTCTCGAGCACGTGCTCGCGTCCGTCGAAGAGGCGCGTCTCCTTGCCTTCGGCCACCACCGTGCCTGCACCCGTGGGCGTGAAGAACGCGGGGATGCCCGCGCCCGCCGCGCGGATGCGCTCGATGAACGTGCCCTGCGGCGTCATCTCCACCTCCACGGTGCCCGCCGCCATCGCGCGATGAAGGGCCTCGTTGGTGCCGATGTAGCTGCCGATGAAGCGGCGCACGATGCCCGCCTCGAGCCACGCGTTGAGGCCCTTTCCGAGGTTGCCGGCGTTGTTCGAGATGAGCGTCAGATCCTTCACACCCTTCTTCACGACGCCGGCGATCAACGCCTCGGCGTTGCCGGAGAGGCCGAAGCCGCCGACCATGATGCGCGCGCCGTCCTTCACGTCGGCGAGCGCCTCTTCGATGCTCGCGACGACCTTGTGCTGGTGACGGCCCGAGGGCGGAGACGTGGAGGGTGAGGCGGTGACGCTCGACATGGGGCGCGCAGCCTATCGCGCGAGATCGACGCGTCAAAACGGAGCGTGCGCCGCAGGGCACGTGGTGCGAGGCCAGCGCGTTCGCGAGTATCCTCCGCGCTCTACCCGAGGCTGCCCGTTGCACTCTTCGACCCAGCGCATCCTCGAAGGCCTCTTCGCCACGCGCGGCCTGCGACCCGATGCGCTCGGCGGCGCCGAGACCCTGCGCCCGCCGCGCCGTCGCGCGCCTTCCGTCGAGCCGGCCGCCGCGCCGGAGCCTCGTGACCGCGCAGCGCCCGCCAGCGTGGGCGAGCGCACCCTCGACGCGCCACACACCGCGACGACCTCGCCGTTTCTACCCTCGATCACGCTGGCCGAGGGAGGCGCCGCGCCCGCCAGCGAGCCGGGCGCCGATCTGGTCGTGAGCAGCGTGCTCGGCGAGGGCGGCATGGGCGTGGTGCACGCCGCCACGCAGCGCTCGCTCGCGCGATCGGTCGCGATCAAGAGGCCGCTGCTCGCGCAGCAGAGCGACGACCTCGTCTTCGAGGGCCGCATCATGGCCTCGGTCGAGCACCCCAACGTGGTGCCCGTGCACGCCCTCGGGCGCGACGCCAACGAGCGCGCGGTGCTGGTGATGAAGCACGTCGACGGCGCGTCGCTGCGCACGCTGTTACGACAGCCCGAGCACACCGCGTGGCCGCGCCTTCTCACCCGCTGGGGAGACCGGCTCGGCGCGATCGTGGGCATCCTCGGCGAGGTCGCAGACGCGCTCGATCACGCGCACGCGCAGGGCATCGTGCACCGCGACGTGAAGAGCGAGAACGTGATGGTCGGCGCGTTCGGTGAGGTCTACCTGCTCGACTGGGGCATCGCGCTCCGCGTGGGCACGCCGAGCCCCGCGACGGTGGGCCAGATCGTGGGCACGCCGGGCTTCATGGCCCCGGAGATGGTGCTCGATCCCGACGGCGCCGACGCGCGGACCGACGTCTACCTCCTCGGGGCGCTCCTCCACGAGGCGCTCACGGGGAGACTTCGGCATCGCGGAGACTCGCTCTTCGAGCTGCTCGGCGCAGCGGTGGAGTCCGAGCCCTTCGCGTACGGCCCCGACGTGCCAGGCGATCTCGCCGCGCTCGCGAACCGCGCAACCTCACGCGAGCCCACCGATCGCCCCGAGAGCGCCCTCGCCTTTCGTGCGGCGCTCGGAGAGCACACACGGCATCGCGAGGCGCACGGTCTCCTCGCGGCGGCACGCGCAGCGATGGAGCCACTCGTCGCGGGGCGCGTGTCGCTCGTCGAGCCCGAGGCCGCGTCGCGCCTCGCGGAGGCAGTGGCTGCGCTCGGCGCCGCACGACGCGTGCATCCCGAGGCCGTCGAGGCCGACCACGACCGCTACCTCGCGCTCGCGACGGAGCGGGAGATCGCGCTCGAGAGCCCGGTCGCGGCGCGCACGTTCTCGCGTCGACGCAGAGCGCCCGATCCCGATCACGAGGCGCGCATCGACGCGCTCGAGGCGCGTCAGGAAGCGACGCGCTCGCAAGCGCAAGAGCTGGCGCGCGCCAAAGCGGAGGCCGACGTGTCGGTGACCATGCGCCAGCGCGTGTGGCTGCTCGCCACCGTCTTCGTGCCGGTGCTGCTCGGCACCATCTTCCTCACGACCACCGAGCTGGCCGCGGGCGCGGAGCTCACGACGCGGGGCCTGCTCACCACGAACCTCGTGGCCACGCTCATGCTCGGTGTGGGCCTCACGCTCGGACGCGCCTATTTCTTCGGCAACCGGGGCAATCGCCTCCTGAGCTTCTACGGAGCGACGGCGTTCCTCGGGGCCACGTGGGTGCACCTCGTCTCGTACCTGACCGACGTACCCACGCCGGTTGCGCTCGCCTACGCGCATGCGCTCATCGGCACGGTGTTCGCCGTCGGCGCGATCGCCGTCGCGCCCGGCTACTGGCTCGGGGCGGTCAGCTCCGTGATCCTCTGTGCGGGCTTCGTGCTCCACCCCGAGTGGGCAGCGGTGCTCTCGCCCCTCGGCATGCTCGGTGTCATCGGCGGCGGCATCTACGGGACGATGGATCGCGCGCGTCGGCAGGGCCCGAACGGCGCCTGATCGGGCGGCTCGCGCTCGTCTCGGCGCGGCCTCACCGGCGGCGCGCGAGGACGACCTCCACGGGGACGAACGCGCGGCGCGCGAGCACCTCGTCGACCGCAAAGCCCGCGTCCTCGAGGAGGCGACGCACACGCACGGGGCGACAGTCGAGGAGCCATGGAGCGTGGACGTGCGCCCACTCGAAGAGCCGCACCCATGGCTCGCGCGGGTCCTCGCGCGACATGCCGACGATCACCACACGCCCCCCGGGCCGGAGCACGCGCGAGAGCTCCGCGAGCACGCGAGGGATCTCGGGGCCGTCGAAGAGCTCGAGCGCGAAGCTGGCGAAGGCCGCGTCGTAGCTCGCGGGCTCGAACGGCAGCTCGGTCGCGTCCGCGCTCACGAGCTCGACCACGCTCTCTCCCGCCGTGCCCTCGAGGTGGGCACGCGCACGCGCGAGCATGCCGTCGGAGAGGTCGACGCCCACGACGCGACCGTTCGGCAGCACCGCCCGAGAGAGCGACGCGAGCGCGCGACCCGTGCCACAGCCGAGCTCGATCACTCGCTCGCCAGGCTGCGCACGGAGCAGGGCGAGCCCCTCGCGGCGGACCGGGCCCTCGCTCGCCTCCGCCATGAGATCGTAGAAGCGCGCGATGCGGTCGTAGTACCTCCGGACCTCGTCGCGCGAGCGCGAGACACGGAGCGTTCCATCGGAGTCGCGCGGATGCGTCATGACGAAGGCGATCGGCCAGCCGCGCTCAGGGAACGACGCGCGAGCGCAGCTCGTAGCAGCACGCGTCCACGATGCCATCGCCCCACATCGGCTGGGTGCACGCATCGCCGTCGGGGCGCACGAAGCGACGAGAGCCCGCCCTCGTGAGAGAGCGGGCCCGTCGCCGGTCGGTGCCTCTGCGTGATCAGCTGACGCGGAGGCTCGGCGGCACGCCCTCGGCCTTGAGCTTCGCGATCACCTCGTCGAGGCTCAGCATGCCGAGGTCCTTGTTCTCGTCGCGCGAGCTGAGCGAGAGACCACCGGACTCGACTTCCTTCTCGCCCACCACCGCGCGATACGGGATCCGCATGTTGCGGGCGACGCGGATCTTGGCGCCGAGCTTGTCGCCCGACAGGTCGGCCACCGCGCGGATGCCCGCCGCCTTCAGCTTGGCGAGCACCTGCTTGGCGTGATCGTCGAACTTCTCGCTCACCGTGAGCAGGGTGATCTGCTCGGGCGCGAGCCACGTGGGGAAGCTGCCGCTCACGTGCTCGATCAGCACGCCGAAGAAGCGCTCGATCGAGCCCAGGATCGCGCGGTGCAAGGCCACCGGGCGGTGCTGCGCGTTGTCGACGCCCACGTACGAGAGGTCGAAGCGCTCGGCCATGTTGAAGTCGGCCTGCATGGTGCCGAGCTGCCAGCTGCGACCGATCGCGTCCTTGAGGTGGAACTCGATCTTCGGCCCGTAGAACGCGCCCTCGCCGGGCGCGATCTCGTACTTGAGCTTCTTGGCCTCGACACCGTCGACGAGGGCCTTCTCGGCCGCGTCCCAGATCTCGTCGGCGCCGATGCGCACCTCCGGCCGCGTCGCGATCACCACGCGCACGTCGCTGAAGTCGAAGTCCTTGTACACGGCGTACACGAGATCCACGAACGACTCGATCTCGCTCTGCACCTGCTCGAGCGCGCAGAAGATGTGGCCGTCGTCCTGGCAGAACGTGCGCACGCGTGTGAGGCCCTGCGTGACGCCGCTGCGCTCGAAGCGGTGCAGGCGTCCGAAGTCGGCCACGCGCATCGGGAGCTCGCGGTAGCTACGCCGCGTCGAGCCGAACATCAGCGCGTGCGCCGGGCAGTTCATGGGCTTGACGCCGAACCGGATGCCGTCGAGCAGCACCTTCTCGACCTCCTTGGCCTCGAGCTTGCCGCCCTTGTCCTGCATCGCCGCGAGGTGCTCGCACACGGCCTCGACGTTCTCCTTGGAGGCGGCGAGGAACATGTTCTCCGCGTACGCGGGGAGGTGGCCCGACGTGAGGAAGAGCTCGCGATCGAAGATCTGCGGCGTGATCACCTCGATGTAGTCGAAGCGCACGTAGAGCTGACGCACGTACTCGATGAGCGCGTTGTAGATGGCCGCGCCGCGCGGGAGGAAGAACGGCGAGGCGGGCGCCCACGGATGGAACGTCACGAGCTCGAGCTCCTTGCCGAGCTTGCGGTGGTCGCGCTTCTTCGCCTCCTCGAGCTGCTTGAGGTAGTCCTCGAGCGCCTTCTTGTCCGCGAAGGCCGTGCCGTAGATGCGCTGGAGCATCGGGTTCGTCTCGACGCCACGCCAGTACGCGCCCGCCACCATCGTGAGCTGGAACGCCTTGAGGTAGCGCGTCGACGGAACGTGGGGCCCCTCGCAGAGGTCCACCCACTCGCCGTGCTTGTAGAGCGAGATCTCCTCGCCCTGCCCCACGAGACGCTCGAGGTGCTCGAGCTTGTAGGTCTCGTTCGTCTTCTGGAGGATCGCGCGCGCCTGATCGGGGCTCACGACCTCACGCGTGAAGCGGAGATCCTGCGCGATGATCTCGGCCATCTTCTTCTCGATGGCGCGCAGGTCCTCGTCCGTGAACGGACCGCCGGGCTTGTCGTAGTCGTAGTAGAAGCCGTTGTCCGTCGCGGGACCGAACGCGACCTTGGTGCCGGGGAAGAGGCGCTGGACCGCGTCGGCCATCACGTGCGCAGAGCTGTGACGGATCACGGCGAGCGCGTCGGGGTGCGCGGCGGGCAGCGCCTCGAGCTTGCTGTCCTCGGGCACCGGCGTGTGGAGGTCGACGATCTTCGGCGGTGCGCCCTCGCGGAGGAGGTGCGCGGCCACGGTGTTGTTCGGCAGCGCGCCGCGCTCCTTGAGCAGGGCGAAGACGGGCTTCATGGGCTGAGCGGAAGCGTTCGATTCGGAATTCACGGATCACTCTCCTGGTTCCCGCAGCGAGACGATGGCTGGGGGCGGGCGGGTCTTAGCAGGCAAGCAGGCGCGTGCCGCCGTCCGACGGAGCCTTCTTCCCCGACGCGAGGAGCGCTCGGTCCTGACCCCGCTCTACAGCAGCGTGTCGTCGGTGGGCAGGCCGAGCATCACGCGGCCGGCGAGGGCGAACACCGGCTCGGCCACCATCGCGTGCTGGGTGGCGACGTGCACGTCGCGAAACGCCTGCGCGAGCGCGCTCGACTCGAAGATGGAGCTCGAGCCGACGAGTCGGTGCGCCGTCCTCACCACGTCGGCGGCGGCGTGCGTGGCGTGAGCGGCCGTGGCCCGCAGGAGCGCGCGGTCCGTCGTGCTCATCGACTCACCGAAGAGCACGCGAGACTCGACGTCCACCACGGTCTCGCGCACGAGCGCACGCGCCGCGCGCAGGCTCATCTCCGCCCTCGCGAGCTCGAGCTGGATGACCTCGCGCTCCGCGAGCGTGCGCTTGCTGCCCTGAGGCCGCTTGGTCGTGACCACGCTGCGCAGCTCGTCGATCGCGCTTCGAGCGAGGCCCGTCGCGACCGCCGAGACGCCGAGCGCGAGCAGCCCGAAGAGCGGGAATCGGTAGGTGAGGCCCGGCTCTCGCGGCGCCGTCGTGAGCGAGAGCAGGCGGTGCGAGGGCACGAAGGCGTCGGTCGCGACGAAGTCGTTCGAGCCCGTGCCGCGCATCCCCAGCGTGTCCCACGTCTCGACGATCTCGACCTGGTCGCGCATGAGAAAGCCCTGCCTCATCACGCGCTCGGGGCCGCCCTCTCCCTCTCGCTCGACGAGGAACCCACCGAGCACGTGCGTGGCGTGCGCGCTGCCGCTCCCGAAGCTCCAGCGACCGGTCACACGCACGCCGCCCTCGACCTCCACGGCGCGTCCACCGGGCGCGAAGACGCCGCACGCGATCTTCGTCGAGTCTCCGAAGATCTCGCGCGCGCCGGCCTCGGGGAGGTAGCCACCCGCGAGGCTCGTCGTGCTCGCCACCATCGCGATCCACGCGACCGACGCGTCGCCCTCCGCGAGCGCCTCGAGGACCGCGATCATCGCGCGCGGGCTCAGCTCGGGGGCGCCGATCGAACGCGGCGCGAGGCCCCGCAGCACATCGAGCTCGACGAGGGCCCGCAGGACCTCGTCGGGCAGGCGCTGGTCGCGCTCGATCGTGCGCCGGTGCGCGCGGAGGCTCGGCGCGAGCGCGCGTACGCGCTCGAGGGTGGGCATCTCGGGAGCGCTCGTCATGCCATCTCGTCTCCTGCGGATCCCGCGAGAAAGTCAGCGCACCCAGATGGGGCTCGACCACGCCCGCTCACGCAGCGTGAGCGGTACCTCGGGGCTCGAGCACGCCTCGGGTCGATCGGCCGCCGCCATGCGCGAGCACTGCCAGCCCGTCCAGCGACAGCTCGGGTTCTCGAGCACCCGCACGTAGTACGCAGCGCTCTGGTCGGCCGACCACTCGGGATCGGTCCACGTGGCGCAGAGCTCCATGGCGCCCGTGCCGCGCGGGGTGCAGGTGTCGAGGTCGACGTCGGCATCACGCGCGCCGGGGCTCGCCACGTCGAAGACGCGCTCGTGTCGACCCGTCGCATCCACCCACACCTTCACCACCTGCACGAGGCCGATCGGCACCACGTCGGCCATCGCCTGCACGACGAAGCTCGGCGCGGCGGTGGCCGCGAGGTTTCCCCCCATCGGCACGCCCTCGTCGTAGCCGCGCGCGAGCAACGTGGGATCGCCGCAGAGCGCGTCGTCCCACGCGTGCGTGGTGGAGGCGAACACGCGGAGCGCGATGCGCGTGCCGCTCGTCGCGTAGGTCTCGCGTCGCTGGAGGGCCTCGAAGATCGCGTCGCGTGAATTCTCCACGGCCCACACGGCCGCGAGCCCACCGGGACCGTTGTCGAGGAGGGTGAGCGGCGCCGCATCGGCCATCGCGAGGTGACCACCGAAGCTCTCCTCGTCCACGCGCCCCGAGGTGCCGTTGTGCGTGTCGGTCGAGCCCACGAAGCCCTGCTCGATGGGGTTCACTCCGTGCGCGCGCTCCATCTCGAGGCCGCGGCTCATCGCATGACGGATGTAGTCGTCGCGCGACCAGCACGTGCTGCCGACGCCGGTGCCGTCACCGTTGCACGGAGGCAGCTCGGGCGAGATGCCCGCGGCGCCCGCGAGCCCGCTCCGCACGAGCTCGAAGTCGCACTGCTCGTCGGCGAGGCCGAACGACAGCTCGGGGCGGCACTCGGAGGCGCCCTTGTGCTGCACGATCTCGACGAGCGGCTCGTAGCGGTGTCGTCGCGCGAGCATCGCGGCGCTCGCGCTCTCGTCGAGGCCATCGAGCTCCGAGAGCGAGTACATGCGGCCCGCGCTCTGGTTGCCGTTGTGCGGGATGGTGAGCGCCTCGCAGCCGCCGCACGTGGTGCACGTGGCCTCGAGCGCCTGCCAGAGCTCCTCGGGCACGGGCGCCTCGAACACGCTCACCGGCAGCTCCGGCACGTGCTCGTTCCGGAAGATCACGTTGCGGTGGAGGTTGTTCACGCCCGGGTTGAGCGTGTACTCGTAGGCAACGAAGGTGGTGAAGCCGCAGCCCGCGCTGCGATCGTAGTGACGCTCGGCGATCGCCTGCACGTCCTCCCACACGGTGCGCGCGTGCGCGCGGCAGTCCTCGAGATCCTCGCCGCACACCGCGCGATCCCGCGAGGGCGAGGCCGACGCGAGGCGCACGCCCACCACCACGGTCGCGTCGCGCCCGCGCTCTCGATACGTGCGACACGTGCGGCTGTCGTAGCCGGGCGCGCCGGGCTCACGACAGATGTCGACCTCGCCGAGGAACTCCGAGTGATCGGTCACCGCCGCGAAGTCGAGCGGTCGCGTGAGCCGCACGCGTCGCGGGCTCGGATCGCCGTAGATCTCCACCTCTTCGCCGCGCGCGAAGCGGTACGCGTCGTCGGGCGTGGTCTCGTTGCCCGCAGCCCAGCTGTCGAAGCTGTTGCGCGTGTGCACGTGCAGATCGCCCCAGTAGAGGTTGCGCACCGCGCTGCGATCCGCGCACGGCTCGCGCGTCTCGGTGTAGCGGACGATCTCGCCCGTGGAGGCGTCGGGCGCCTCGCCGGCGTCGCAGTTGCCCACGAAGGAGATGTCGGGATCGGGCGCATCGGGCCGGCGAGGTGCGTCGCGATCGGCGTCACGCCCCGACGCACGCGCGTCCATCCCCGCGTCGATCCCCGCGTCGTCGGCTGGGCTCGACGGACACCCGGCGCACGCGAGCACGACGAGGAGCAGAGCGAGGCGGCGGTCCACGTGGCGGAGCATAGACGTGGGGCGCCGAGGCGCGAAGCCGCCAGACGGAGACCGAGACCTGCGCCCGGACCGCTCGGCTCAGCCGCGGACCATCTTCGTGCGCTGCTTCGTCTGGAAATTCGCGGCCCCCAGGACCTCGCGCGCCATCTTCTGCATCTCCACGTCGGCCGGCGTGGCGGCCTTGGTGGCCAGGAACGGCGCGAGCAGGTTCGGGTCGGTGGCGATGAGGCCCTCCATCGCCTTGCGGGCGAGGCCTCGGTTCTTGGTGCCGAAGAACGTGAACACCTGCGCGCGCTGCACCATCGGCAGGAGCTCGGCGACCTCGGCGTCGTTCGTGTCGAGCGTCTCGAGGATCTCCTTGGCGCGCTGGGGATCGCCCGTGCGGGACTTGGCCTCGGCCACGACGGCCACGTACATGGCCTTCTGCTTGGTGGTCGCGCCCTTGTCGTAGCCGATCTGGTCGGCGATCGCGCGCGCATCCTTCACGCGGTTGGTCGCGAGGTAGAGGTAGCCGAGGTTCGCGCGGATGTCGTCCTGGATGACCGCGTCGGCCTTGTGGATCTGGATCGACTCGAGGATGGCGATCGCCTCCTTCGGGTCGTCACGCGCCACGAGCTGCGCGCGCGCCATCGCGTTCATCGCGTCGCTGTCGCCGGCCGCCGCGAGCTTCTCGATCGCGGCCTTGCGGCCCGCCTCGTCGGTGGTCGCCTGCTTGAGGATCTCTGCGAGCGCACCCTGACGGCGCGTCAGGTTCCACACGTAGACGCCGAAGCCGAGCAGGCCGAGCGTGAGCACGCCGACCACGCCCACGCCCCAGTAGCCGATGTACGGCACGAGGAGGAACGCGAAGATCCAAACCACGACCGTGACGGCCGCGATCTGGGCGATCACGTTCCACTTGATCTTCGGGGTCTCGAAGGACTGCGCCGAGGGCTTGGGCGCGGACTCGGACGGGAGGGGCAGCTTCTTGGGCTTGGCCACGATCGAACCTCGAGGGGGCGGGCGAAGGACGCGAGCGATACCGCGTTTTGCGCGGCGCGCATCCTGGCCAGCGCCTCGGCCTCGACGCGCGCGCCGATCCGACGCACAAACGGCGCGTGCCGCTGCCCACCTTCTCCGCGCTCGTGCCCGCGTACCTCGCGCGTCGTGCGGAGGTCGCCGCCGACCAGGTCGGCGTCTCGATCGCCGTGCACCCGGGGCTCCGGGCGGCGCACGTCCGGCCCGGGCAGTTCGTGAAGGTCGCGGTCCCGGTGCGCGCAGGCGTCGCGCTGGAGGGCGTGTTCGCCATGTGGAACGCGCCGCTCGAGGACACGCTCGAGGACGGCGGTCACGACGAGGACGGCACCCCGAGCGGCCCCGTGCCCACGCTGCGCTTCCTCCTCCGCACGAACAACCCCGAGGGTGGCGAGGCCGCCGACGCGCTCGCGACGCTGCCGATCGGCGCGCCCGTCCTCGTGTCCGAGCCCGCGGGCGCAGGCTTCGACCTCCGCCGCGCCGAGGGCAGAGATCTCGCGTTCGTGGCCACCGCGACCGCGCCCGCGCCGGTGCGCGCGGCCATCGAGCACGCGCGCGCGACGGGCCTCACCACGCGCCACCGCTCGCTCGATCTGGGCGTGCGAAGCCCCGCGCACGTCGCGTACGAGGCCGAGCTCGAGCGTCATCGCGCCGCAGGCCTCGAGCTCCACGTGCACTGCTCGGAGCCCGACCGCGACGGCACGGTGCACGGCGTGCTCGCACACGAGGCCTTGCTCTCGAGGCTCGAGGCGCGCGGCACCGTACGAGAGACGTTCGTGATCGCGGTGGGCCAGCCGGCGATGGTGACGTCGCTGCGCGAGGGCTACGTGGCCCTCGGCGGCGAGGCCGCCGACGTGATCACGAATTACTGACAGAGAAGATCCTCCCCGACGGAACGACACGAGGCGACCCCGGAGGGCCGCCTCGCATCGAGAGCTCGGAGGAGCGTGAGCGCCTCCGCGGAGGTCAGTCCGCCTTGACGACGTTGACCTTGATCGTCGCCGCCACTTCGTAGCCGAGCTTCACGGTGACCGTGTGCTCGCCCGCGAACTTGATCGGCTCCGGGAGCTGGATCTTCTTGCGGTCGACCTCGTGACCCTTGCTCTTGAGCGCCTCGGCGATGTCCTTCGTGCCCACCGAGCCGAAGAGACGGTCGCCCTCGCCCGCCTGCATCTTGATCTCGATGACCACGCCATCGATGCGCTTGGCGACCGCCTCCGCGTCGCCGCGGAGCTTGGCCGCACGCGCGAGCGCGACCTTCTTCTCGTGCTCGACCTGCGCGACGTTGCCGCGCGTGGCGGGCGCCGCGAGACCGCGGGGAAGGAGGTAGTTGCGCGCGTAGCCGGGCTTGACCTTCACGATCTCGCCGCTCTTACCGAGCTTCTCGACGTCGTCCTTGAGGACGACCTGGATGTTCGCTGCCATGGTGATTCTCCGTTCGACTCAGGCGTGCGCCATCACGCGGTGTAGGGGAGCAGCGCGATCTTGCGCGCGTGCTTGATGGCGTTCGTCAGCTGACGCTGCTGCTTCGCCGTGAGGCCGCTGATGCGGCGCGGGACGATCTTGCCGCGCTCGGTCACGAAGTGACGGAGCGTGCCCGGATCCTTGTAGTCGAACACGAAGTCGGGATCGGCCGTGAAGGTCGGCATGCGCTTCTTGCCCATGCCTCCACCACCACCGCCGGAGCGGCGCTCACCGAAGGCGCGCGGCGCGCGCGAGCTGCGGTCGTCGGACGACGACATCGGATCTTCCTTGCCCGGACGGGCGAACACGGGGCTCATCATGGTTCGTTCTCCTCCGGCAGATCAGTTCGTGTTTCCGAGATCGGGGATGTTGTTGAGGTCGGGGCCGTCCTCGTCGTCGACGAACTCCTCCTCGACGCGCTCGCGCGGCTTCACGACGAGGCCGAGGCGCTCCTCGAGGCTGGGCTCGGGCTCCTCCTCCGTCGGGACCGCGAGGCGCTCGAACTTCACCTCGTCCGGGTTCACCGCGACCGTCGCGAGCTCGACGGTCGTGTCGAGCTTGATGGTCTGGAAGCGGATGACCGCGTCGGCGTTGCGCAGGTTGCGCTCGATCTCGGCGACGAGATCCGAGTAGCCCGCGAGCTTCACGAACACGAAGACGCCGCGCGAGAACTTCTTGATGTTGTACGCGAGGCGACGGCGACCCCACTGGTCGACCTTCGTGATCTTGCCGCCGAGGCGCGCGACGACCTCCTGGATGCGGGTCGAGATCTTCTCGGCCTCGTCGGGGTCGACGTTCGGGTTGAGGATGTAGACGAGCTCGTACTCGCGTGCCGGACGCGTGTGGGTGGTCACCTGGGTCATGTCGATCCTCGTCGAGGACGGCCCGCAGGCAGCCTCGACTCTTCTCTGCCTGCGCCCGTCCGGAGACGATCGGAGGCCTCTTGTTTCCTCTCGGACACGGACCGTCCGCGGCGTGCCGCGCTCGATCCGAGGCCCCGGAACCATTCCGGGGCGAGGAGCCCAACCCCAACCGACGACGACGTCAGCGCTTGGTGTTGAACGTGTTCTGCGCCTTGGCCGGCCCGTCTTTCAGGACGGCCTCGGTCGCGAGAGCGGCGGCTTGTAGCACATCCGGCAGCCGCGCACCCTCCATCGCGTCGAAATCACCCAGCACCCACGATTCCACGGTGCCCTTGGGCGGTCGGCCGATGCCGATCCTCACCCGCACGAAGTCGGGGCCGCCGCAGTGCTGGATGATCGACTTGAGGCCGTTGTGTCCGGCAGCCCCGCCGCCGAGCTTCACGCGGACGTCCTCGAACGGGAGGTCGAGCTCGTCGTGCACGACGACGACGCTCGCGAGCGGGACCTTGAAGAAGGTCATCGCCCTCTGCACCGACTCGCCCGACAGGTTCATGTAGGTCTGCGGCTGGAGCAGCACCGCGTCGTCGCCGGCGAACGACGTCTTGGTCCAGAGCGCGGAGAATTTCTCCTTCGCCGCGGGCGCCTTCCAGCGCGTCCCGAGGATCTCGGTGACCATGAACCCGACGTTGTGTCGGTTCTTCGCGTACTGCTTGCCCGGGTTGCCCAGGCCGACGACGAGCCACATGACGGCCGCGGCTCTAGCAGGCCGAGGGCGACGTGCACGGCGGGCCACGGGGGGCGCGCGCTGCAAGGAAGAGCCGCTCCCCGCTGCGTCCGAAGCGTGACCTCGCGCACATACCGCAGGTAGGCTCACGAGGTGCGTCCTCACGTGATCTGGGTGTGTGTCGTCGCGTCGACCCTCGTGGGAGGCGTGGTGGTCTCGGGGTGTCCTGCAGCGCCGATCGTCGATGACGACGCGGCGGTGAGCCCGGATGGCGGAGGCCGCGATGCCTCCTCATCCGATGCGCCCATGGGCGACGCGGGCGCGTGTGCCGACGACGCGGCGTGCGACGACGGTCTCTTCTGCACGACCGATCGGTGCGAGGCCGGCCGCTGCCGCACGGAGCCCACCTCGTGCGACGACGCGATCGCGTGCACCACGGACTCGTGCTCCGAGGCCGACCGCCGCTGTCTTCACGCGGCGCCGGATCTCGATCGAGACGGTGCGGGCGACCGAGCCTGCGTGGACGACCGAGGCATGCCGCTCGGCGAGGACTGCGACGACGGAGATGCCACGCGGGCCCCGGGGCTGATCGAGCTCTGCGACGCGATGGGCCACGACGAGGACTGCGATCCCGCGACGCGAGGCGGCACCGACGCCGACGGGGATCTCTTCGAGTCGAGGGCGTGCTGCGCGATGCTCGCGAGCGGCACGTTGAGCTGCGGCGAGGACTGTCGCGACGACGACAGCTCGATCCACCCCACCTCGCCCGAGGTCTGCAACGCCATCGACGACGACTGCGACGGCCGCACCGACGACATCATCGACGGCACGGTGATCTGCGAGTCGGGCCAGCACCGACCGTGCACGACGTCCTGCGGCCTGACCGGCACGCAGGCCTGCAACGACAGCTGCCTCGGGTGGGACACGTGCGTGGCGGCCGAGGTCTGCAACGGCTGCGACGACGACAACGACGGCGCGGATGACGAGGACTTCGAGTGCGTGCTCGGCGCGAGCAGCGCGTGCACGACCACGTGCGGGACCACCGGCACGCACCTCTGCGACGCGACCTGCGCGTTCAGCACCTGCGAGGCCTCCGAGGCCTGCAACTACTGCGACGACGACGGCGACGGGAACTACTTCGAGGAGCGGCCGCTCGCGACGTTCACCGCGACGGGCGCGTTCCGCCGCTGCACGGATCATCCGGTCTTCGGCGGCGCGACGTGCGACACGCTCGGCCGCCCCGACGGCTACGACGAGTGGGCCACGCTCACTGACGGCACCGCGGACGGACAGGCGGGCGCGATCTGGTTCGCGACCGACTGGCGCCTCGGCTGGGGCGCGACGGAGATCGCCATGGAGCTCGAGGCGACCGCGATCACCACCAGCCCCACGGGCCCAGGGATCCCGCGGCTCGAGCAGGTGCTCGGCGGCTGGGCGATGGTGGTGGGGCGCGGCACGCCCGGTGTGGGCACGCCGGGACGCTATGCGATCCCGACGACCATCGAGGGCGTCGCGGCGCGCTGGTCGTGGAGCCAGTTCGACGAGGAGGCCGGCATGTACCCGCCGTCCGACAACGAAGGTGTGCGCGGGCTCGCGATCGCGGCCGACGGCACCATCCGCCTCGCCGCCTCGACCTCCACGATGTTCGAGCGCTATCGCTTCACCGGCGACCCGCTGATGAGCGGACCCGGCGCACAGACCTTCGACGGCCCGGCCAGCGGCACGCGCACGCAGCGCATGGTGCTGCGCTACACGCCCGACGACCCGTCGACCCCGGCCGCCGACGAGGAGTCGCTCGCGATCGTCGCGACGGCGGGCCTCACCACGACCCACACGTACCTCGACCTCAACGCGCTGCCCGTGGGTGCGGGGCCGCTGTGGGTCGGCCTCGTCGCGACGAGCTTCACGCGCACGGGCGTTCCAGGTCAGCCGCCGACGCGGGTCGTCGGCGTGCCGGTGCGCGCACGCGCACACATCGAGCACTTCACGGCGGGCTGCTGTGGTCCGCCGACCCTCGTGACCTACATGACGTCGTCGCGCGCCGGCGTGTGCCCGTGATCGTCGGAGGCTCACGACGCGGCGTCGCGCGCTGACCCCTCTCCCCCTCTACGCCCCAGGGAGAACACGCCCACCCGCTCTTGTACGCGCGCAGCATCCCCAAGGGTCCGAGCTGCTCACGCCGTTCAACCCGGCTCGGGGCCCCCACCCGACTCCGCTCCGCGAAACAGAATGGCCTCGACACGGAGGATCCACTGTCTCGGCGATTCTGTTGGGTGCGCTCGGACTCGCATCAGGCCCTACGCACTACCTTGGGGACCCAACGGGCAAAGGCGACGTCTGGATCGATCGGATCCCCTCCCCTCCAACGCCCATCGAGGACACCGTCTACGTAGGCCACGAGTCGACGCGCCTCCTCCTCGACCCAGTCCAAGCACACCTGTTCGCCCGGAAACCGGAAGCCCACATCTTCGTCTCGATACTCCGGGAGCCGAGCGCGGTCCAAGCACTCCAGTGTGCCATTCACTACTTCCGCCACATCCCTGCGAGTCACATCACGCTCCGCAGTATCGACTGCAACCGCGAGTGCGCACACGAGCGGATCGAGGATGTCGCAGCAGTCGTGCTCATACGAGTCTGCCACCTCGAGGACATCGCGCGCCTCCATCGCTCGACCCCCGGCTACGACGTACCGAACGGCCTTCTCGAGTCTGTGCCGCGGCACCGCGCATCGATCCGCCAGCTCGAGCGTGGTCTCCCCGAGACGATGCGTGAGCCCGACCAGCAGCCATCGAAGGTCGGGTGTCTCGACCCCTTCGACCTCCCGCAGCACCAGGGCCTTCGCGCGCATGAGCTCCATATGTCTCCGGGAGCAGTCTCGAGCCTCCTGCTCCATCGCGGCTACCACCGCCTCGGCCCCAGGGAGGGGGCCCGCAAGCTCGTGCCGCGCGGCGACACGTGCCCTCGACATCATGCGATCTCCGCGGCCTGCCCAGAAGGAGGGTCGCGTCAAAGTGAATCGACCGCTCGCTATGGCGATTCTGATTGGAAGCTCCCGCGGCCTTCGGCCCTCGGCCCGGGCCTCCCCAAGCCAGCAGCGACAAGCCGCTCTCCGCAACAGACGACCAACGTTCCGTCGCCATTGCTTGCGAGTTGCTTGACGTCACTGAGAGTCCAGCGGTGCAGGGCGCACTCGCCAGCGGGCGACTCAGGGTAGGTGCATAGCAGGACCACATCCGGCGCCTCCCGGCATGCCACAACTCCTGGAGCGACCAGGATCGGTGCCACAAGCAGCCTACCTCCGGCGTCGAACCACGGATTGATCGTCCGCACACACGAGCCTTGCACCCACACGCGCATCACGCCGAAACCGTCCACCGTGAGCAGGCTCAGTCGCTCAGCCTCCACGTACGCGCCGAAGATCACCTGATCCGGAGGCAGCCCGAGGCTCTGGATGACGCCTGTCCTGTCGCACAGTAGGTAGGAGTATGCGCTCGGCTCCCCCGTGCCCAGAATCACCCGGTCGCTGCCCCGTACGGCGACGACACTCGGAGGTCCGGCGCTCTCGCAGGATGCCGCGTTCGACCACGCGCGGGCCTCGCCGTCCCAGTACGAAAGCCTGGCGTCATCGTCAGGGTCGAGCCCAACACACCAGAAGAGGGAGTCACTGCCGGCTCGACACCATGCGAAGCCGAAGACGACTGCGGTGGGAAGTGGGGCCGCGACTACCGAGACCGCGCCAGCCCCACGCTCGACGGCGAGATGGCTCATGCCGCCTCGGCCCATGACGATCGCAGATCGGTCGCCCACGGCGAACCTCCCATAGGGCGGCGGAGAGCACCCGGGACCGGCACGAAGGACGCGGCCGTTTTCGACGACGAAGAGACCGTCCGAACGGTGAGCAAGCGTGATCTCCCCTGACGCAGCGACCGCGACGACGCCGCGTAGCGGTGCCTCCCAAGTCACTCGGGGAATGGGCGGCGCGACTTCCGGCTCAGTCATTGGGTGTAGGCGTCAGCGCGCGACGGGGAGGTGGACGCGGACCCGGGTCTCGCCGTGACGCTTGAAGCGGAAGTCGCAGCGGGAGCCGCCTTGCGCGAGCGTCTCGGTGCGGGTGAGGCCCCAGCCGAAGATGCGGCTGCCGGTGATGTCCGAGAGACAAATGTAGGGGGCGAATTCCGCGGCGCCGTGGGCGATCGCGAGCTCGCGGATCGCACAGCGGGTGTAGGTCACGCCGTAGTCGCTCTCGGCGTCGGGCTCGTGGAACTCGAAGACCCAACCGCCCACGGGCGCTCGCTGGCTCTTGCCGGCGAGCCAGCGCGAGAGGGCCTTCATCGGCCAGCTGAACATGCCGTCGGAGGCGAGGCGCTTGTCGAGCCCGCTCATGCGCTCGAAGTGGAGGGCCGTGGCGCGCTCGAGCAACTGCCACGCACGCGCGGCGTCCCAGCCCTCGGCGTGGAGCGCGAGGTAGACAGCCACGTAGATCGCGCCGCCCACCGTGAAGGCGCGCATCTGGGGCGCCGTGACACCGGGATCGGCGATGGTGGGCAGCATGGCCGCGAGCCGCTCGCGTGTGCGATCGAGCACCGCGTCGGCAGACAGCGCGGGGGCCTGCTCCGCGAGGGCGTCACGGAGATCCGTAGACCAGCCCGCGAGCTCCTTCCACACGAGCCCCTCGACGCGATCGAGGTTCGCCATGCCGCCCCCTGCGAACGATGCGCTTGCGCGATCAGGGCGTGGCGGGCGCCGAGGCGCCCACGATCAGCGGCTGCGTGTCGAGCAAGAGCTGCGCCTCGAAGATCTCGCCGGCCGCGACCGTGAAGATGCTGCGGCCCGCGAGCGGCTGCTGGAGGCGCGGATCCATGTACTCCCAGCGCATCACGGTCTGCTGCGGGGTGGCGCCTGCCTCGAAGCCGGTGATGCGCATCGCGCGCCACGGCGCGCCCGCGAACGTCTCGTTGTAGTAGGTGTAGACGGCGTCGCGGCCCTCGTGGCGATACGGATCGCCCGTGGCGGTGGTGGTGATCGTCTCGAGCAGCGTGCCCGCGGTGCTGAAGAGCTCGGTGACCCGACGCGCGTCGCCGCGCGTGTAGTGCGCCACGTAGCGCCGCGCGATGTCCTCGTTGGTGAGGAGCGTGGGCAGCGAGGGCTCGTAGGTCATCGTGACCTCGAAGCCGTTGCACCAGCGCGAGCGCTGCACGAGCACCTCGAGGTTGCGACCGTTGCGGCGCACCTCGCCGGGGCGCGGCGGCTCGGGCTGACCGAAGCACTCGGGCGTGGAGGGCACGGCCACGCGGGCGACCTCTTCCATGCGCAGCTCGCCGGGCGCGGGCGGGGGCGAGACCGTCTGGAGCACGGTGACGACGCAGCCCTCGTTCGCGTAGACCTGATCGTAGGTGAGGAGGAGGCTCTCGCCGTCTTGTTCGACGCGGAGGTTCGCGCTGAAGCCGCGCGCGGCGAGATCGAGCGGGCCCTCGGTGCAGCTCGCGCCGGTCCAGCGCCACTGCGTGCCGCCCAGACCCACGGGCATCTCCACCACGCGCGGCGCCATGGTCTGGCCGCCGGAGGTGTCGAGATCGCTCGACTCGTCGACGCCCGTGTGCGGCGCTTCACCGCAGCCGAGCGCGAACGAGGTGGCGCCGGCGAGGCCGACGAGCGCGAGCCCGCGGAGGGCGGAAGAGGGCGAGAGCCGCGTCATAGGGGCGCAAAAGAACGCTGATTTCGGGGCGGCGTCAAGCGGCGAGGGGCACGGGCGCGGATGCCTCGAACCCGGAGGCGGCCGCGCGCTACCATCGCGCGGTGACGACGGACGGTCAGGACGCGCTCGGTGAGAGCGGTGGCAGCGACGAGGGCCTCTTCTCGCGGCTCGGGGAACGCTTCATGGATCGCGCCGAGGCCCTGCTCGGCGACGAGATCGACGCGCGCTTGGCCCGCGTGCCCAAGCACGTGAACGAGGCCGGCGTGGATCCGTTCGGCTTCGACCCGAGGGCCGCGCGCTACGCGCTGGTGTCGACGGCGTTCCTCTACCGCTACTACTTCCGCGTGCAGACGTCGGGGATCGAGACCCTGCCCCGCGGGCGGGCGCTCTTCATCGCGAACCACTCGGGGCAGATCCCGCTCGATGGCGCGATGCTCGGCACCGCGCTCATGGTGGACGCGGAGCCGCCGCGCTTCGCGCGCTCGATGGTGGAGCGCTGGAGCGCGGAGCTGCCGTTCGTGTCCGTGCTCTTTCCTCGCCTCGGTCAGGTGGTGGGGACGCCCGAGAACGCGCGGCGCCTGCTCGAGAACGAGGAGGTCATCGTCGTGTTCCCCGAGGGATCGCGCGGGATCTCGAAGACCTTCGATCAGCGCTACCAGCTCGTGGACTTCGGCCTGGGCTTCATGCGCCTCGCGCTCGAGACGCGGACGCCGATCGTGCCCGTGTCGATCGTGGGCGCGGAGGAGCAGTACCCCTCGCTCGCGAACGTGCGGCCGCTCGCGAAGCTCCTCGGCATGCCGGCCTTCCCGATCGTGCCGCAGGCCTTCGTGGGGATGATGCTCCCCCTGCCCGTCCGCTACCGGATCCAATTCGGCGAACCCCTCTATTTCGAGGGCGACCCGGACGACGACGACGCCGTGATCGAGCAGAAGGTGTGGGTCGTGAAGCAGACGATCCAGTCGATGCTCCACCGCAACCTGAAGGAGCGGAAGAGCATCTTCTTCTGAGCGCTCCGACTTCGAGTCGAGCCTCCGCGTGAGGGAGAAGGGGAAGGTCTCTTGGTTCGGGCCGTAGGTTGCGCGATGCGTTTCTCCTCGGTGGATCGGGCCCTCGGCGAGGCCCTCGTGATCGTCGCCGGCGTGGCCCTCGGAGCCTCGACGTCGGGATGCACCGATCCCGCGATCGAGCCCGACGCAGGCTCCAGCGCAGACGTGGGCGCGTCGATCGACGCGGGCGCGAGCGACACGGGCTCGCACGACGACGCGGCCGCGGTCGACGCCGCACGGATCGATGCACCGATCGAGGCACCGATCGACGCGAGCGCGGCGGACGTGGGCTCCGATGCGGGCTGCGGGGCCACGGAGATCCTGCGCGGCGGCGCGTGTGTGGCGCGGACGCCCACGCCGCGAAGTGACTTCGATGGAGACGGGCTCTCGGACATCGCGGTGGGCTCGTACGGCTCGGTGACGATCTACGCGGGCCGCGATCGGGCCGATCCGTGGGTGCGCTCGCAGCTCGTGAGCCCGCCTCGCCCAGGCGACCCGAATTTCGGCGGCGAGCTCGCGGCGACCGGCGACACGAACGGCGATGGCTTCGACGAGCTCGCCGTGATGGAGCGCGGCCGCGGCTACGTGTGGCTCTTCCGCGGCGGCGCAGGCGGGCTCGACACGAGCGCGCCGCTCGAGCTGCCAGGGTGCTCGACGCCGAGCGACACGTGTGACGGCGAGTCGCTCTCCGCGGCGGGCGACGTGGACGGCGACGGGCTCCGCGACCTCGTCGTGGTGCGCAGCGTGGTGGTGGACTTCCGCGTGTACTGGACCGCGTACTTGTTCCGCGGTGCGACGACGGGGCTCGAGACGAGCTACGCGTGGTCCGCGCCGGGCAGCAGCGCTGTGGGCGTGGGCGACGTCGACGCCGATGGCTTCGACGACCTCTTGCTCCTCGCGGACTACGGTCACGCGCGCATCGTGTACGGCAGCGCGAGCGGCCCCTCGGCGCGAGAGACGCCCTTGCTCGGCACCTACGAAGCGCGCGGGATGCAGGGCGGCGCGGACGTGAACGGCGACGGCGTGGGCGACGTGGTGTTGCTCGATCCGACGGGCGCGGCGCGCCCTCGCCTGCTCGTGTACCTCGGCGCGCGCGGTGGGCTCACGGGCTCGGCGGCGCAGGCGATCGAGATCGAGGTGGGACCGGCGGCGCTCGAGGGCGAGGGCCTCGCGAGCCCGGGAGACATGGACGGCGACGGTCGCGCAGAGATCGCGGTCACGCTCAGCGGGAGCGTGGGGCCCGGCCAGGTGCGTGTGTGGTGGGGAGGCGAGGACGGGCTCTCGACGACCGACGTGACCACGCTCGACGACGTGTCGATGATCCCGGCCCCTCTCTCCGGGACCGGAGACGTGGACGGCGATGGCCTCGGAGAGCTTGTCGAGGGCGGCCGCGGCGGAACGCCTCAGTGGCTCTCGGGGATCACGCGAGGGGCGACGAGCGCCACGGTGGTGCCGCTCTCGGGCTCGACCGGCGTCTCGCTCGGTCATCCGCTCTGACGCTGGCACCTCCATGTCCCTGCTCGATCCGGAGCATGAACGGACCGGCTCGCGCCTTTGGCGCTGCGTCCGTGAGGCACGGGGAGGTCGCGCTCTGCGATTCGAGGGGCAGAGCAGACGCGAGCATGCCGAGGCTCACGCGAACGTCCGTCGCGGCGCGTACCTCCATGTCCCTGCTTGATTTGAAGCGGAAACAGACTGGCTCGCGCCTCCGAGGATGCACCCGTGAGGCACGGGGATGTCGCGCTCTGCGATCCGAGATCAGACGCGAGCATGCCGAGGCTCACGCGAACGTCCGTCACGGCGCGTGCCTCCATGTTCCTGCTTGATTTGAAGCGAGAACCGACTGGCTCGCGCCTCTGACGGTGCGTCCGTGAGGCACGGCGAGGTCGCGCTCTGCGGATCGAGGGGCAGCGCGGACGCGACGATGCCGAGGCTCACGCGCGGTGGCGTCGCGGCGCGTGCCTCCATGTTCCTGCTTGATTTGAAGCGAGAACCGACTGGCTCGCGCCTCCGAGGGTGCGTCCGTGAGGCACGGGGAGGTCGCGTTCTGCGGATCGAGGGGCAGATCAGACGCGAGCATGCCGAGGCTCACGCGCGGTGGCCTTTCGGCGCGTACCTCCATGTTCCTGCTTGATTTGAAGCGAGAACCGACTGGCTCGCGCCTCCGAGGGTGCGTCCGTGAGGCACGGGGAGGTCGCGCTCTGCGGATCCGACGCCCGATCAGACGCGAGCATGCAGAGGCTCACGCGAACGTCCGTCGCGGCGCGTACCTCCATGTCCCTGCTTGATTTGAAGCGAGAACCGACTGGCTCGCGCCTCCGAGGGTGCGTCCGTGAGGCACGGGGAGGTCGCGCTCTGCTGCTGGGGGGGCGGATGCGAGGGGCAGATCAGGCGCGAGCATGCCGAGGCTCACGTGCGGTGGCCTTTCGGCGCGCGCTGGAGCGTGGGCGACGGAGCGGCCGGGGTCAGGAAGTTTGCGGCGCGGGCGGTTCGTTGAATGCTCCCCGCGATGCTCGCGTCCTCGACGACGGTGCCCACGACTCTGCCCTTCCCTCTGCGTGCCAGCGTGCGCGCGGTGGCGCCGCTGCGGGTGCTGATCGCCGCGCTCGCGGCGCTCGTGCTCGTGCCGCTCGCGAGCGCGGGCTGCCCGCACCAGGGGCAGGAGCTGCAGGTGATGGCGCCGCTCTCCACGGAGGACGAGGACGCGGATCGCCTTCTGCGAGAAGCGGATCGCGCGGCGAACGAGGGTCACGTGGACGAGGCCGCGGGCCGCTATCGCGAGCTCGTGGCGCGTCATCCGAGCGATCGGATCACGCCGCTCGCGCACCTCGGCCTGGGTCGCATCGCGGTGGGCCTCGGGCACTACGACGAGGCGCTCCGTGAGCTCGAGCTCGCGCAGCAGGGGGGCGACCCCGTGGTGAGCGAGCGGGCCGCGCTCTATCGCGGCGTCGCCCTGCACCTCCACGGTCGATCGGCCGACGCGGTGCCCGTGCTCGCGCCGCTGCTCGGACACACGACCGATCCCGAAGAGACGCGCCTGCTCCTCGACACGCTCGCGACCGCGGCGCTCGCGACGGAACAGCACGTGATGGCGCTCGGAGCGCTCGATGCGCGCCTCGACGCGACCGACGAGCGCGAGCAGCCCGAGGTGCTCGAGCGCATCCGCGAGGTGGCGGCCCGCCAGCTCCGCGACGATCAGGTGGACCTCGCGTACGACACGCTGCGTCGCTCGGGGCACGCCTGGCGACACGTGGCGGAGCGGGCGCTGCGACGTGCGCACGACACGGGGGACGTGGAGCGTGTGCGCGCGATCGCGAGCGATCTCGCGGAACGCGGCATCCCCCTCGATGGAACGCTGGCGACGCTCGTGTCGCGGGCGGAGCGCATCGCGCAGGCCGATCTACGGGTGATCGGCGCGATCCTGCCGCTCTCGGGGCCGGCGAGAGAGATCGGTCAGCGCGCGCTGCGCGGGCTCATGCTCGCGGCAGGCACGCCAGGCCACGGGCCGCAGCCTCCCGACGCGCCGCAGCTCGTCTTCCGCGACGACGCGGGCGAGCCCGAGCGGGCCGTGCGCGCGGTGGACGAGCTCGTGTCGGTGCACCGCGCGGTGGCGATCGTGGGGCCGCTCGATCCTGCGTGCGCCGAGGCCGCGGCCGCGCGCGCCGCGGAGCTCGGTGTGCCGATGATCTCGCTCGCGGCGAGCGACACGGCCGTGCAGTCACCGCTCGTGTTCCGCCTGCACCCGACGCTCGACGACGAGCTCACGACGCTCGTGGCGCAGGCGCTCTCGCGGGGCTCGCACGCGTTCGCGGTCATGCACCCGAGCTCACGGTGGGGTCAGCGCGTGGCGGCGATCGTGCGTCGCGAGGCCGAGGCGCATGGCGCGACGATCGTGGCCGACGAGTCGTATGCAGCGACCGCGACGAGCTTCACCGCCGAGGTGGGCCGCGTGCATGCCGCGAGCCCGGACGCGATCGTGATCGCCGACGCGGGGCCACGGATCGCGCTCGTCGCGCCGGCGCTCGCGACGGTGGGCCTGTGGGCGCCAGGCTCGGTGCCCGAGGGCGCGCCCACGTCGCGTCGTGGTCGTACCGCGGTACGACCGCGGGCCGTGCAGGTGCTCGTGCCCTCGGTGGGCCTCGACGCGCGCCTGCCCGCGAGCTCGGGCCGCTACCTCCAGGGGGCGATCTTCGCCGCGCCGTTCCTCGTGCCTGCGGTGCCCGCCAGCGGGGCGAGCGCGACGACGCCCACGCCACCGAGCGATGCGGTGCCCACCGATCTCGCGAGCTTCGCGAGCGCGTACCGCGCGCAGTTCCAGAGCGAGCCGGACACGTTCTCGGCGTACGCGTTCGACGCCTTCGGCCTCGTGCGCCGCGCGGTGCTCGCGGGGGCGCAGGGACGCAGCGACGTGGCGCGGTGGCTCACGACCTCGTCGGCCGGAACGCCCACGCTGGGGGCGAGCGGTGGGCTCGACGCGCAGCGACATCCCTTTCGGGCCACCGGCCTCGCGACCGTGAGCGGGACGGCGTTCGTCCCCCTCTGATCGACTCCGTCCGGGGATCCTCGCGCAGCGCGGAGGTTCGGAAGCCTGGCCTGCGGGCTTCGCCTGCGCTGGGGCCCGGGGGCGCGTGATGTTCAACGTTTCTCCACGAATCTCCGCGTGCATCGGGCGCGGCCGACCTTCAGAGTCGGGCGCATGCCGAAGTCGTGGAAGCTCGAGGTCTCGACCCGTGACGCGCTCGCCGTGTGCGCCACCGTGGTGGGCATGACGGGGATGGCGGGCTGCGGGCCCGCCGCGGAGGGCGCGGACGCAGGAGGCGACGCGGCGGCCGCGGTCGACGCGCCGCGCTGCGTCCCCGACGAGGCCACGTTCAGGACCGACGTGCTGCCGCGCATGGAGCGCTACTGCGGGCAGTGCCACGGCGACACGCCCAATTTCGGGGCGACGACGGGCCTCTTCGATCTGCCCACGCTACTCGCCGAGGGCGAGGGGGGAGCGCGCCTCGTGGATCACATCGCGACGCGCCTCCACGACGGCACGATGCCGCCGGTGGGCATGCCGCGGATCCCCGAGGGCGACGCGGACGCGATCGCGGGCTGGGCGAGCTGCGGGGCGGTGGACGTGGCGCCGAGCACGGGCCTCGTGGCGAGCGCGCCGCCCGTGCTCGCGAGCGAGACACCGCCGACGGGCCTCGAGACCCTGGATTTCCAGGCAAACGAGCACGCGGTGGGCCCCGACGTGCGCGACGAGTACCGCTGCTTCGTGTTCGACGCGGACGTGGCCGAGGACCGCTTCGTGCGGCGCTTCGAGATGATCTACGACGAGACGCGCGTGCTCCATCACCTCGTGCTCCTGCGCGATCCCGATCGGCACGCGCCCGACGGTGACTACGACTGCTACGACGGAAGCGGCATGCCGCCGGGCTCGCAGTACCTCTACGCGTGGGCGCCGGGGCAGTCGGCGATGGAGTTCCCCGAGGGCGGTCTGCGCGTCTCGCCGGGCGAGCGCTTCATCGTGCAGATCCACTACAACAACGGCGCCTCGCTGCCCGACGTCCGCGACTCGTCGGGCGTGCGCCTCTACCTCGGCCCGACCGAGGGACCCGAGTACGGCATGATCGCGATGGGCCCGACGCAGTTCGCGATCCCGGCGCGCATGCGCCGCAACGTGGAGAGCCGCTGCACGGTGCGAGAGGACTCGCGCCTCTTCGCGGGCATGCCGCACATGCACCTGCTCGGCACGAATTTCCACCAGGGCCTCGAGCGCACCGACGGAACGCGCGCGGCGATCATCGACCTCTCGGGCTGGGACTTCGGCACGCAGCTCTTCTACGACCTCACGACCGAGCTCCACACGGGCGACGTGATCACGACGCGCTGCTCGTTCCAGAACGACACGTCCGACACGGTCTCGGTGGGCGAGAACACGACCGACGAGATGTGCTTCGACTTCGCGTACGTCACGCCGCCGCCGAGCGCGCGCTACTGCGACGAGGGCGACGACGACAACCCGACCGACGTCGCGTACCTGCCGAGCGCGTGTCTGCCGATGGGCACGAGCACCGACGTGCCGCTCGTGCGCGGCGCGTGGGTCGAGGCGTCCGAGCCCCCGCCGCTCGGCGCCGTGGCGCCGGTGCCCGACGGCCGCTACCTGCTCGAGAGCGCCGACGCGTACGTGACCGGCCTGAGCACGCCGATCGGCACGATCGACACGGCGACCACCTACTCGCTCTCGCGCGGTCAGGTGATCGTGCAGGGCGGCGTGCTCACCTACGACGTGTGGCAGGACAGCGTGGTGAAGAGCGACTCGGGCGTCCGCTTCGGCGGGCCCGCACACTTCGAATTCGCCGCGGAATTCGATGCCTCCGCGTCGCCCCTTCGTGCACCGCTCACCTGCGGAGGCACGGGCAGCGTGAACCTCCACTGGGGCCTCGAGGGCGACGTGCTCACGGTGCAATTCCAGACCGACATGGTGCCGGGGCAAACGCTCTGGTCGCAGTTCGCGTTCCGCCGCATGCCCTGAATCGCGTATCGTTCGCGGCATGCGCCGTACCGTCTCGCTGTCGCTCACTGCCCTGCTCGCGATCGTCCTCCTCACCGTGCCGGATGCGCCGATCGTGGCGCAGGACGCGCCCCAGACGCGCACGATCACGTTCGCCACGCTCGCACCGCCCGGCTCCGGCATCATGCGAGGGCTCGAGGCGTGGAACCGCGAGATCCGTCGACGCACCGATCGCGGCCTCCAGATCCGCTTCTACGCGGGCGGCGTGCAGGGCGACGAGGCCGAGGTGATCCGCAAGATCCGCTCCGGCCGTCTCGACGCCGGCGGCGTGACGTCGACGGGCCTCGCACAGATCCATCGCCCCGCGCTGATCTTCCAGCTGCCGGGCACGTTCCGCCGCTACGAGCAGGTGCAGCGCGCGCGCGAGGCGCTCGCGGGTGAGGTCGAGGCGGGCATGATCCAGCAGGGCTTCCGCATGCTGGGCTGGGCCGACGTGGGACAGGCGCACCTCTTCTCGCGCCGCGAGATCCACACGCCTGCGGATCTGGCGCCGTGCCACTTCTGGCTGCGCACCGACGACATCATCCTGCCGACGGTCTTCCAGATCGTCCGCACGAACACCGTGGCGATGTCGGTGCCGGAGGTGCTCGGTGGCCTCCAGACCGGCCGCATCGACACCTTCCTCGCGCCGCCCGCCGTCGCGGTGGCCCTGCAGTGGGGCTCGCACGCGACGCACATGGCCGACACGCCGGTGGCCATCCTCGTGGGCGGCAGCGTGATCTCGGAGCGCACGTTCCAGTCGCTCACGCCCGAGCAGCAGACGGTGCTCACCGAGACGGGCACGCAGTTCCACGGCCTCGCGCGACGCAACGCAGCGCGGGCGGAGCAGGAGTCGATCGCGGCCCTGCGCGAGCGAGGCATGACGGTGGTGCAGATGTCGCCGGCCGACGTGAACGCGTGGCGTGCGGTGGGCCGTCAGGTGCGTGAGCGCGTGGCCTCGCAGATCGCGGATCCGGGCCTCATCGCCCGCGCGGCGGCGTTCGGCGAGCAGTGATCGGGGACGAGCGGAGCGCAACGAGGGCGTGCTGCGAAACGAGCAGCGCGCCCTTCGCATGGGGGGCGCTGACGTTTGCGCTGACGCTCGGCTCCGCAGGGTGCGGAGCGGCGCCGAGCCGTGACACGACCGCGGCGAACGACCTCGCCACGACCAACGACAACCTCCCGACCCGAGCGGTCGCGACCTCGAGCGTGCTCGATCGCGATGCGTCGTTCTTTCTCCGTCTCGACGTGGCCGCGCTGCGCGACTCTCCCATCGCCGACGTGCTGCGTGATGGTCAGCGTCGCGGGGGCCTCTTCCGCTCCGAGACGGCGTCACGCTTCGATCCCGTCGATGGCCTCGACGCAGTCGCCTCGACGGCCCAGGGCGCACGCCTCGGCGACCGCGGTGTGACGTCGGACGCGTGGTCCGTCGTGGCGCTCGTACGTCGTGCGCACACGCCGCGCGAGGTCGTCTCGTTCGCGGTGCTCGGCGGCTCGACGCAAAGCGGCGCCTCGGGCTGGATCGAGCGCGGGCCCTATTCCGTGGCCGAATTCGCGTCTCCTTGGCAAGGACACCGCGCGTGCGTCGGGGCCTCGCAGGAGCTCATCGTGCTCCCGAGCCTCGCGGAGCCTCGCGCCCAGACGACGCTCGTGGAGCAGCTCGCGAGCCCAGCGAGCCCCATCGATCCCGTGCTCGTGTTCGATCCGGGCAAGCTCGGCGAGGTCCGCCTCGCGATGCCGGGCCTGCCGCTCGGGATCGCCACGATCCACCTCACCGGCGCCTCGATCGGGCCTTCGCCGACGATGGGCGCAGGCATCCTGCTCGAGGGCGAGCTCGTGCCGAGCGGGACGCAGACGACGACCTCGCTCGCGGCGAGCCTCGAGGGGATCGTGCACGGGCCGGCGACGAGCGCGCTGCTCCAGGGCCTGGGCCTGGCCCCGGCGCTCGCGCGCATCTCGTTCCAGGAGACGGCGAGCGAGGTGCGCGTCACGGCGCGGCTCGAGTGGATCGAGGTCGGGCGGATCGTGGAGCTGATCACCGACACGACCACGGGCACGAGGCCCGAGAGCCCGCCGCCGCGTGTGATCGGCCCACCACCACCGCCAGGCTGAGAGCGTCAGCCCGCCGCGATCTCGCGCACGAGCTGCTCGAACGCCGCGAGCGCGACCGGCGGGATCTGGTGCTGTCCGCGGAAGGGCACGAAGCGCGTGCGGAGGCCTGCCTCGGTGAGATCGCGCGCGAGCTTCTCGGAGAGGGCGAAGGGGAGCAGCGGATCGTGGGTGCCGTGCGTGAGGACCGCGCGCAGGCCCGCGCGCTTGGGCATGCGGGGCTTCCACACGTCCTCGGCGAGGTAGGTGCCGCTGAAGGCGACGAGGCCGTCGAGCTTGCGCTCGGTCTCGAGCGCGATCGAGGTCGCGAGCATCGCGCCCTGCGAGAAGCCGCCGAGGATCACGTGCGAAGGAGAGAGCTCCTTCTCGAGCGCATCGAGCGTCTCGCAGGCCATCGCGCGCGCCTCCGGCAGGCCCTCGGGGATCGAGCGCGTGAGATCGCGGTGCTGCCCCGTCGCGAGCGCCTCTTCGAGGGCTGCGATGTCGATGTGCCACCACGCGCGAGGCGCGCCCATGCCGAAGGCGCTGAAGTCGAAGCCGCCCTGGAGGAGGTGAGGAGCTGCAGGGAACGCGAAGCGCACCGCACGATCCACGTCGAGACCACGGTAGAGGCCCGCGAGATCGTCTCCGGGCGCGCCGTAGCCGTGGAACAAGACGACGAGCGGCCCCGTGCCTCCGCCTTCGCGATCGGTCCCTCCTGCGAGGCGCACGTCGAGCGGCCCGAGCTTCACGATCTTCATGGCGCGCGGTTGTAGCAGGTCAGGCTGCAGCGTCGGGGTGATCGAGCGAGCCCCACATCTCGAGGAAGGTCTCGCGCTCCGTCTCCTCGCGCGCGAGGAAGGTGCCCACCACGAGGTGACGTCCGAGCGCGGCGTGCGCGTGTGCGACGTGGAGCTTTCCCTGCTCGTCGTTCTGCAGCTCGAAGCGCATCGCGCCGCGGATCGGACCGCGCTCCATCGCGAGCGTGTCGCCCTCACCGGGGAGCTCCGGAAGGCCTGCCAGCGTCTGCGCGGTGTCGTGGCCCTCGGGAGCCTCGGCGCTCGTGATCCACACGCTCCGCTTCGGATCGCTCGCGACCCACGTGCCGCGCTCGTCCCAGCGCTCCGCGAGCTCACCGGGGATCGCGATCGACCACCCGCCCGAGAGGGCGACGCGCACGGCCTGACGTCGATAGCCGGGACGCACCTTGCGTCGCTCGCGCGCTTCGTCGGCCTTGAGCTGCGCGCGCGTGGCGCGGAGCGACTCCTCCCCGAGGAGCGCGAAGCACTCGGCCCACGCGCCCCATGGATACTCGAGGCTGGCGTCGAGACCGTGCGCGCGCTCGAGCGAGGTGACGACGCGCTCGATCACCGCGCGCTCGCGCTCGTCCATGGGCTTTCGCCACCGCACCTCGAGCCAGGCGAGCGAGAGCGCGATCCCCAGGAAATGCTGGGCATCGCGCGCGGGGCTGGGCCACGCAAAGACGTCCCTTCCGTGCTGGGGCTCGCGCGCGACGCGCTCGAGCCACGCGCGATCGCGGGGACCGAGGGGCGTGGCGAGCAGCCCGTCGTGCGCCACCTCGAGGCCCTCGGGCAAGGCGAGCGCGAAGCCGCTCGCGCCCTTGTCCGCGAGGGCGAGCACGTCGCGCACCGTGCGCGCGAGATCGTCCAGGGCCGCGCGCTCGAGCGACGACGGATCGCGATGCGCGAAGTAGAGCGCAGGATCGAGGCTCGCCTTCCAGGTGAGCGCGAGCGACGCCGCGATCGCGTCGGCCAGTGTGCAGACGAAGGCGTGATAGCCGGGCCCGGCGGAGCCCGTCTGGGCCTCGAGCGCGAGCTCGCGATCACGGTGGGTGATCTCGACGGGCCCCGCCGCAGGATGGATCGCGATCGCGAGGGTCCGCGGCTCGGGTCGCTCGAAGGTGGCGTCGGGCTCGAGTGCCCGCACGACGGGCTCGAGGGAGGCGAGCACGTCGGCTCGCGAGACGGGGTCGGTGAGGCGTGCGCGAAGAGACAGCGAGAGCACGCGCCCTCGATGTCAGATCGTGAGCGGGACGTCGAGGCAGCGCGGCGGGCCGCCGTCGTACGGGCTCGCGCAGAGCGCACCCTCGGGGCAGTCGGTCTGGTGGCTGCAAGTGCCTCCGGTCTCGACGCACTCGCGCTGTCCATCGCCCCAGAGATCGACGCAGGTGCGACCTCCGCCGCAGTCGGCGCCCGTGCGACAGAGGCCGAGCGGCAGGCACTCGTAGCTGAGGCGCGACGGCTCGACGCCGCAGGTCATGCCCGCGCTGCAGTCCGAGAGCGCATCGCAGAGGCCGGGGCCGACGCACTCGCGCGCGCCGTCACCCTCGACGTCGGTGCACGTGAAGAGCGTGCGGCACGCGACGTCGCTCTGGCAGCGGGGCATGCCACGCACGCAGAACGGCGCGCCGTGCTCGTTGTCGCACACGAAGTTGAAGGGACACGTGGTGTCGAAGTCCGAGGCGGTGCAGCCGATGCGGCGATCGACGCAGGCACCCGCGTCACACGAGAAGCCGAGCGGACAGTCGCGCGAGCTCGCGCAGCCGGGCTCGGTGCGCACGCAGACGCGGCCGAGCGGCGTGTCCGTGCAGCTCGAGCCCGAGGGGCAATCGCCCGCGACGCTGCACGCGTCCCCCGAGGTCTGGCAGTGCATGCCGCAGCCGTCGCTCACGCACGTGAGGCCCGTCGGGCACGGATCGGCGGCACAGTCGGGCCCGAGCATGATGCAGTCGCAGCGCGAGAGGCCGGTGTCCTCGTCCCAGGCACCACACGGCCCTGCGTCTACGGGCGGTCCGAAGGTCGCGTCCGGCTCGACGAACGCATCGGGGCCGCGGAACGCGTCGAGCGCTGGATCGAACGCGTCGAGCTCCGGGCCCGCGTCGTCGCCCGCGGCATCGTCCTCGACCGGCCCCGTGTCGCGGCGCACGCGGTACGCGTCGGGCGTGTCGACGGGCGGCTCGGAGGGACAGCCCGTCGTGACGAGAGCGAGACCACCAGCGAGGACCAGGAGAAGCGACGCGCGAGCCATCCGGCGATGCTACCGCAGCCCGAGGGAGCACGACATTCGAGGACATCGCGGCCTGCGCGAGCGCGCGGCGAGGACGCCTCCTCGCTGCCGGTCAGCCGACGACCGTGTAGTGGAGCCGAACGACCTCGCCGCGTCGGAGAAGCACCAGCTCGATCGCGGTGGAATCCCTCACGATCGACGCGAAGGTGTCGAGGTGCTGGTGGATCGTGGCGAGCGCGACGCCGTTCACGCTCACGAGCGTGTCGCCGTTCTGCAGGCCGAGGCGCGCGAGCAGGGCCTCTCGGCGGATGCCGAAGATGCGCACGCCGAGGACCACGCCGTCGCGCTCGTGTGGGATCAAGCGCGCCGCGCTCATCATCGCAGTCGGCTCGGGCAGGAGCGTCGGCCGCGAGACGAGGTACTCGTCGGACCCGAGCGAGACGACGTCGAAGGGCTGCTCCGGCGAGACCGTGGGGGACGGCGCCTCGACCGGCGCCAGCACGGACGCACGCGCGAGGTCCGTGTGGATGCGGCCCTCGAGGATCTCGTGCTCGCGCAGGCTCGTCTGCACCGCGGCCACCGTCTCGCCCTGCGCGCGCTGCGCGAGGACCGCGCGATGCGTCTGCGCCTCGTCGAAGCTCATGCGCGCGTCCATGGCCTCGTAGCGCGCGTCGTCGACGAGAGCGTAGGAGCCCACGAACGCGCCGGCGATCGTTGCGCCCGTGATCGCGCCCGTCGCGGCCGCGCCCAGCAGCTGTGTGCGCGCGGTCCGCGGACACTCGCCCGTGGTCACGCGGCCATCGGCGCGACGGTAGAGGCGCACCTCGCCGCGCTCCTCGCGCGCGAACAGGCGCTCGATCTCCGTGCGCGACAGACGGGACAGATCGTGCACCTCGCGCCGACATCGATCGCAGCGTCGCGTGGCGTCGTCGCCCGTCATCTCGTCCCAGCGCTCACGACACGAGGTCTTGGTGCGCACGCGCGCGAGCAGCTCGCCGCGCTCGTGACGGATCGACTCCTCGAGCAGGGCGTGCTCACGCTCGAGCGCGCCGCGCATGGACTCGGCCTCGCTCAGACGCGCGAGCCAGGCCTCGAGATTCCGTGCGCGCGTGAGCTTGGTGTCCGCCCCGTCGCGATAGGGGCCCGTGCTCGTCGAGACGTCTTGTTCGTCGCGCGTCTCGGCGAGCGTCAGGTTGTCAGGAGCGAGCGTGCTGGGAACGAGCGGGAGCCTTGTATTTCCGGCCATCGATGCCTCCGACGCGCGCACAGAGCAGGGCGCGTGCCGTGGCGCGACGGCTCGTGGCTTGACCCCGGCGACGTGGGGCCGGATGAATCACGTCGATGCTGTCCCCCCTCGATCGAGCGCTCCTCGAGATGTCGCGTGCGCGCGCAGGCCTCGCGATCGCGACCGATCGCGAGACGCGCGAGGCGCACGCGGGGGACGAGAGCGGCCTGCCTCCGGTCGTGCCCGCGGCAGTGATCGCGGCGCGTGACGCGGACGATGTGGCGGCCGTGCTCCGCAGCGCGAGCGACGCCGGCGTGACCGTGACGCCTCGCGGCGGTGGGAGCGGCAAGGCGGGCGGTGCGATCCCCGACGACGACGGCCTCGCGCTCGTGCTCACGGGCCTCGATCGCGAGCTCGAGATCCACGCGGGCGATCGCATCGCCGTGGCAGGCGCCGGCGTGGTGCTGGCGCGCGTGCGCGAGGCGGCGCGCGCCGAGAGGCTCTTCTATGGACCTGATCCCTCGAGCCTCGAGAGCGCGACGATCGGCGGCAACGTGGCCACCAACGCCTCGGGCCCGAGCTCGCTCCGTCACGGCTCCACCGCGCGGTGGGTGCGAGGCCTCGAGGTGGTGACGGGCGCCGGCACCGTGCTCTCGATGCCCTCGCGCGTCGCCAAGTCCACGGTGGGCTTCGATCTGCCCGCGATCTTCACGGGCAGCGAGGGGACCCTCGGTGTGGTGACGCGCGTGTTCCTCCGCCTCGAGCCGGAGCCTGCGCGCCTCGCGCTCGCCACGGTGTCGCTCTCGGCGCTCGAGGCGATCGGTCCTGCGCTCGTGGCGATCGATCGCGCGCGCCTCGCGCCCCGCGCGATCGAGCTCCTCGACGACGAGGCCCTCACCACGCTGCGCGCGGCGCGCACCGATCACGGCCTCGATCCGCGCGCGGTCGCGATCCTCTTCGTGGAGCTCGAGGGCAGCGAGGCCGGCGTGGACGAGGACCTCTCGCGTCTGGACGAGGCGGTGCACGCGCTCGCGGTCGACGTGCGCCTCGCGCGCAACGAGTCCGAGCGCGAGGCGCTCTGGAAGATCCGCCGCGACACGAGCCTGGCCCTCAAGCGCTCGGCCGCGCACAAGCTGAGCGAGGACGTGGTGGTGCCTCGCTCGAGGGTGGGCGATCTCGTCGCGAGCTGCCGTCGCCTCGGCGCGCACCACGGCGTGCGCATGCCGAGCTACGGCCACGCCGGCGACGGAAACCTGCACGTGAATTTCCTCTGGGACGAGCCCGGCCAGCGCGGCCAGGTGGATCGGGCGATGGACGCGCTCTTCCGCGAGGTGCTCGCGCTCGGCGGCACGCTCTCGGGCGAGCACGGCCTCGGGCGCGCCAAGGCCGCGTACCTCCCGCTCGCGCACGAGCCCGCCCGCCTCGAGGCCGAGCGCGCGCTCAAGCGCCTCTTCGATCCCGCGGGGATCCTGAACCGCGGCAAGGTGTTGCCCGACGCTTGACGGTCCTCGGTGTCCGGGGGAACTTCCGCCCGCTTTTCGCGCGTTTTCCGCGCAGTCGCCCCCTCGGAGCCCCGCCGCAATGTCGTCCGACGCCCCGCACGTCACCATCGTCATCCCCGTCTACAACGAGGAGGCCATCCTCCAGACGGCCGTCGTCGATCTGATCGACCGCCTCCGCGACGTGCCGTGGACGTACGAGATCGTGATCGCCGAGAACGGCTCGCGCGACGCGACCGTGGAGATCGCGAACCAGCTCGCGACGCGCTTTCCGCAGGTGAAGACGTTCAGCTTCGGCCAGCCGAACTACGGCGGCGCGCTCAAGCGCGGCATCCTCGAGGCGCGCGGTACGTTCGTGATCTGCGATGAGATCGATCTCTGCGACGTCGACTTCCACAAGCGCGCGCTCGCCATCCTCGAGAAGAGCGAGGCCGACCTCGTGGTGGGCAGCAAGGCGATGAAGGGCGCGAGCGACGAGCGGCCGATCACGCGACGCGTCGCGACGCGCGTGCTCAACGGCATGCTCCGCCTCTCGCTCGGCTTCACGGGCACCGACACGCACGGGCTCAAGGCCTTCCGCCGCGCGGCGGTCCAGCCGGTCGCGGGCCGCTGCATCGTCGACAAGGACATCTTCGCGAGCGAGCTCGTGATCCGCGCCGAGCGCGAGGGCGTGCGCATCAAGGAGATCCCGGTGCGCGTGCTCGAGAAGCGCGTGCCCTCGATCCACCTCTTCCGCCGCGTGCCGAACGTCTTCAAGAACATCGGCCGCCTCGTCTACGCGATCCGCATCCAGGGCTGAGCGGTGAGGCTGGCCGCCGTCAGCGTCGATCTCGACGAGATCCCCTGCTACGCGGCGATCCACGGTCTCGACGTGCCCGCCACGAGCGCGCACGCGATCTACGAGCGCGCCGTGCCGCGGCTCGCGGCGCTCTTCGCGGCGCACGCGGTGCCCGCGACGTTCTTCGCGATCGGCGAGGACGTGCTGCACGAGCCCGTGTCGCGAACGCTGCGCGAGCTGGTCGCGGCGGGGCACGAGATCGCGAGCCACAGCCAGAGCCACCTCTACGACCTCACGCGCCGCGATCGGGCGACGATTCGACGCGAGGTGGCCGAGAGCCTCGACACGCTCGAGCGCGCCGTCGGTGTGCGGCCCCGCGGCTTCCGCGCACCGGGCTACACGATCACGAACGAGGTCTTCTCGGTGCTGCGCGAGCTCGGGCTCGCGTACGACTCGAGCGTCTTTCCATGCCCCGGCTACTACGCCCCCAAGGCCGCGGTGATCGGCGCGCTGCGCCTCAAGTCGGCGCTCGGCCGCGGCAAGGCGAGCCGCTCGATCGTGGACGATCCCCGCGTGCTCGGTGCGCCCGTAGACCCCTATTTTCCGGGCGATCGTGAGGGGGCGTATTGGTCGCGCGGCCCGCGGGGCGGGCTCGTGGAGCTGCCGATCGGCGTGACGCGCGTGGCCCGCCTCCCGTTCATCGGCACCAGCGTGGCCCTCGCCGGCGAGCGCGGCGCACGCCTGCTCGCGCGGCAGATGGTGGGCCGGCCCGTGGTGGTGCTCGAGCTGCACGGGATCGACCTGAGCGACGCGCGTGACGACGGCCTCGGCTGGCTCGCGCCCCACCAGCCCGATCTCGCGCACACGGCCGATGCCAAGGCACGCGCGATCGGCGCCGCGATCGAGACGCTCCGCCGCCACGACTACCGCTTCGTGACCACCGCGGAGGCGGCGGACGCGTTCTCCGCGGCGCGCTGATCTCCGCCGGCGCCGGCACGCGCGAAGACGCGCGGCGCGACGAGGTTGCCGAAACCACGCGCCGGCCCGAGCATGGGGCCGTGAACGACCGCTACGACGCCCTCTTGCTCTTCTCGTTCGGCGGCCCCGAGGGCCCGGACGACGTGATGCCCTTCCTCGAGAACGTGACGCGTGGCCGCGGCGTGCCGCGCGAGCGCCTGCTCGAGGTGGCCGAGCACTACCACCACTTCGGTGGCGTCTCGCCGATCAACGCCCACAACCGCACGCTGATCGCGGAGCTCGGGGCGCGCCTCGCCGCGCGCGCGAAGGACGCGGGCCGCGCGCCACTGCCGATCTACTGGGGCAATCGCAACTGGCATCCCTACCTGCGCGACACCCTCGCGACGATGAAGGCCGACGGCGTCGAGCGCGCGCTCGTGTTCGTGACGAGCGCCTTCGGCAGCTACTCGGGATGTCGCCAGTACCAGGAAGATCTCGCCGCCGCGCGCGCAGACCTCGCGGGCGCGCCCGTGCTCGACAAGATCCGCCTCTACTACGATCACCCAGGCTTCCTCGAGGCGCAGGCCGATCGCGTGCGCGAGGCGATCGCGACGTTGCCGCTCGAGCACCGGGCGCACGCGCGCCTCGTGTTCACCGCGCACTCGGTGCCCATGACGATGGCCAAGACGGGCCCCTACGTGCCGCAGCTCGAGGAGGCCACCCGCCTCGTGGCGCAGCAGATCGGGCGAAGCGAGTACGACCTCGTGTGGCAGTCGCGGAGCGGCCCGCCGAGCGTGCCGTGGCTCGAGCCCGACGTGTGCGACCACCTCGACGCGCTCGCCGATCGCGGCGAGAAGGCGGTGGTGATCGTGCCGATCGGCTTCCTGAGCGATCACATGGAGGTCGTGTGGGATCTCGATCACGAGGGGCGTGATCGCGCGCTCGCGCGGGGTCTCGCGTTCGCACGGGCGGGCACGGTGGGCACGCACCCGCGCTTCGTCGACGCGATCGTGGAGCTGGTCGAGGAGCGCACGCTCGCCGCGCCACGCAAGGCCCTCGGCGTGCTCGGCGTCTCGGGCGACGACTGCGCGCGCGAGTGCTGTCCCAAGCCTCAGCGACCCGCGCACACCGCGGCGCGATGACGCGCGATCAGCGGCTCTTCCGGATCGCGTGCCCCTGACCCTGGAATCGGCGCTCCGGTGGGGCGCGGGCAGGCACAATCGCGGGATGCTCGAGCCTCGCCGTGATCCGTCGCTCGCCGAGCGCGCGCTCCTCTCGTTCGCGGCCGCGCTCGTCGTGTGCGCGACGGGAGGCCTCGCGCTCCCCGCGCACGCGCAGGTCCCGTTTGCCGCAGGGACCTACGAGCGCTGGTCGTCGCTGTTCGAGGCGCCCTCGGGGCCTCTGCCCTCGAGTGGCTCGCCGCTCCTTCCGGAGTGGATCACGGTCGAGGTCCACGCGAGCACCGCCCACGTGACCTTCGAGCCGGAGCGGCGCGTCGAGTGGCGCATTCGCTATGGGCCGAGCGGCGCGATCGACAAGCGCGTGTTCGTGGATCGCGCGGAGGTGCTCCACGCGCGCTACGAGCGGGACGCGCAGGGCCACGTGGTGCGCAAGACGGCGAGCGGCGCGCTCGCGCCTGGCGGGCTGCTCTACACCTACCAGACCGACGCGCAGGGGCGCGTCGTCGTGCGCGAGCGCGCGATCGATGCGAGCACGATCGAGCGGCTCGAGGTGCGGTGGACCGCGACCGACGTCGTGGCCGTGCTGCGGATCGGCGGACACGAGCGCAGGCGCGATCGATGGGATGCGGCGGGCCGCCTCCTCTCGAGCACGTTCGTGGGGCTCCAGGCGATCGGCGGGGGACCTCCGCAGCAGCACGAGCTCCACTACCGACGCGACGGCGCGGGCGCGCTCGTCGCCGTGGAGCGGGCTCGCCTCGGCCAAGGGCCCTCGACGGCGACCTTCGCTCAGCGCGACGCGTCGGTGCACGCACGCGACCTCGACGTGCTGGCCGCGAGCGCGGTGGAGCGCAGCGAAGCGCGGCTGCTCCTCGGCCTGCCCGCGACCATCGCCGATCGAGGTCGTGGCGCGGCGCGGGAGCTGACGGACTCGTTCTCCGATGGCTGCTGGCTCAACGAGACGAGCCTCCTCGCGTACGACGCGACCGGGCTCTACACGCAGGGACAGGAGGGGTGCATCTGCGGGCTCTGCGTGGAGGCCTCGCAGCCTTGGCACGCCGACCGGATCGAGGGGCTCGAGCTCCACGTGCGCCGGGGCGGCTGGCTCCGGATCGACGGAGAGCTCGTGATCACGGGCGACCACGAGCTCGTCACGCCCACGGGGCCGCGACGCGCCGACGCGCTCCTGCCCGGTGATCTCGTGATGGATCCAGACGGACGCCCCTTCGCGATCCGCACCATCGAGGCGCTCGCGGACGAGCCTCGGCTCGGTCGAAACGTCGAGACGGCGGAGGGCAGCTTCGCCGTGGGGCGCTTCGTCGTGGTGTCGGAGCCCTACGCAGGGCCCCAGACGAGCTGCCCGCCGCGGTAGCCCGCCCGAGCTCCTCGTGACCGAGCCGGTGCTGCGCCCCGGGCTCCTCACGACGAGCTCGTGAGCCGAGGCCGAGCTCGCTTGCGCAATCTTGGTTGTGCGACCAAGATTGAGGCATGCGACCGTCGAACACCGAGGAGCGCCGGCGGGACATCGCGCAGGCGCTCCTGCGCGTCATGGCGAAGGACGGCTACGAGCGCGCCACGATCGTGAGGATCGCGGGCAAAGCGGGGCTCGCGCCGGGGCTCGTCCACTACCACTTCGGCAGCAAGGCCGAGATCCTCGGCGCGCTGGTGGCCGAGCTCGTGCAGCGCTCCGAGGCGCGCATCGGGCGCCGCACCGACAAGCGACCGAACGCCCTCGCCAAGCTCGATGGCGCGCTCGAGGCGCTGCTCGCGCGAGGCGAGGACGACGATCTCGAGGCCGTGCGCTGCTGGACGCTGATCGGCGCAGAGGCGGTGAAGGACCCAGAGGTCCGCGTGCTCTACGACGCGCACCTCACGCGCCTCACCGATCGCCTCGCGGCTTGGATCGTCGAGGCCTGTCACGACGAGGGCCGATCCGGAGAGGGCGCGCGCTCGGTCGCCTGCACGCTGATCGCGCTCGCCGAGGGCTTCTTCGCGCTCGCCGCGGCCACGCCCGGTCTCGTGGCCAGCGGCACCGCGAGCCCGATGGCCAAGCGAGCCCTCCGAGGGCTCCTCGCCGCTCAGCCACCCAAGGAGGTCCCATGACCACCGCCGAGCTCGCCGCGACGAGCACGGAGGGCGAGCGCGCCCCCACGCGCGTGCTCTGTCTCAGCACGGGCCGGTGCGTGGAGCTGCGTGCGCCCCACGTGCCGTTCGCCCCGCACTACCGCGTGCTCTCGTGGCCGCGTCCGAGCACGAGCCGGCATGGATCGCCCGCCGCGACCGAGCGAGAGATCGACGAGATGTTCGCGCTCGCCCACGAGATCGCGCGAGCGCGAGGCCGCGAGCTCTTCGGTGATCCCGAGTGCTTCGCGGTGCTCTTCAACGGTGCGCGCGCCGCGAGGATGCCGTGGCCGCACTTCCACCTGATCCCCGCGCGCTCGCCGGCCGAGCGTCGCCGAGTGCTCTTGCTCCTCTGGCTCAAGCGCCTCTCGCGCAGGCTCCTCCGGGCCATCCCGACAACGCTTCGACGGAGGCTGCTCGGTGCGTGAGGGCCCGCTGCTGGCCTCGACGTTCCACGCGGCCGCCGACGCGCTGGGGCTCGCGAACGAGGGGCGCGAGGGCGTCGTGCTCGATCTCCTCGCGCGCCTGTCGGAGCCGCACCGCCGCTACCACGACGCCTCGCACGTCGCGGCGTGTGTGAGGCTCGCCGAGCGCCACCGCGCCCACGCGAGGTGCCTGCCGCACGTGCTCCTCGCGCTGCTCTTCCACGACGCGGTCTACGACCCACGGGCGCACGACAACGAGGCCCAGAGCGCCGCGCTGGCGGCCCGCGGGCTCACCGCGATCGGCGCCGACCCTGCGACGATCGAGCGCGTGAGCGCGCTGGTGCTCGCGACGAAAGGACACGACATGGCTGGTCACGACCCCGACGCGGAGCTCGTGCTCGACGCCGATCTCGCGATCCTCGGCGACACCGAGCGCGCGAGAGAGGCCTTCGAGGCAGGCGTTCGCGCCGAGTACGCACACGTGGACGAGGCCTCCTACCGCGCGGGCAGGAGGCACGTGCTCGAGGGCTTCGCGGCGAGGGACCGTCTCTATGCCGTGCCAGCCATCGCGGCAGAGCGAGAGGCGACGGCGCGCGCCCACCTGCAGGAGAGGATCCGCGCGCTCTCGTGATGGGCACTCCTGCCCACCGAAGCTGTCAGATGCAGTAGGGGAGCGGACTGTCGACGCAGACGTTGTCGCAGTTGCAGTACGGCGTCGGATCGAAGCAGTCGGTTCCGCCCACGCACACACCGCCGGAGCACCACTCGCTGCCACAGCGGGTGTCACACGAGTCGCCATCCGGGACGAACGTGTCGGGGGGGCACGCATCGGAGTCACCCGTGCAGCCCTCGGCGGGGTCGCACGGCGGATGGCCCTCTCGGCAGATCGTGCCCGCGGGGCGGTGCAGATCGGGGGGGCAGTCGACGGAGCTGCCGTCGCACACTTCGGTGATCCCGCACTCGCCGCCATCGCGACACGAGGTGCCGGCGGACACGAGCTCGTCGGCCGGGCACGACGGCGACGATCCCGTGCAGGACTCGGCCCGATCGCACACGCCCCGCTGAGCTCGACACTCGGTGCCTGCGCCCCGGAGCACATCGGCGGGGCACACGGCGCTCCGACCATCGCAATTCTCCGCGACGTCACAGTCCCCCGCCGCCGCGCGGCACTGGCGATAGGTCCCCGCGATCTCGTCGGGTGGGCAGTCGGGCCCCGTTCCATCGCAGTGCTCTCGGTTGTCGCACTCACCCGCATCGTCGCGACAGAGAGAGCCCGTGGCGAAGCGATCGGGCGGGCACGCCGCGCTCGATCCGTCGCACTCCTCCGCGATGTCGCACGGACCGCGTGAGCCGCGACACTCGACCCCGCTCGAGAACGTGTCGGGTGGGCACGTCGTGGAGCCGCCGCAGGTCTCGACGCGATCACACGCACCACTCGCGGGACGGCAGACGGTGCTCGGCGGTGCCGCAGAGCGCACGACGCAGCGTGCGGGCCCACAGTCCCACGTGGCGACCGAGCACGGATCGCCCGTGCCACAGGGCGATCCGGGCACGCAGCTCGTGGAGCAGCCGCCGAGCCCGTCACAGCTCCCGCCATCGCATGCAGTGCCCGCCGGGACGAACGCGTCGACGGGACAGCCGGGGCTCGTCCCCGTGCAGCTCTCGGCGACGTCGCAGCCACCCACGGCCGGGCGGCACACGTCGCCGGCACGAACCAGCTCGTCGGCAGGACACGCGGTGCTCGTGCCGTCGCAGGTCTCGGCGCGATCGCACGGCCCGGTGGCCGGGCGACACAGCGCGCCGCGCGGCTGACCAGCGCAGGGCGCGGCGGTGCAGGCCGTTCGGCAGATCCCGTCGTCACAGCAGGTGCGTCCGTCGCCGCAGCCCGCACCGCTCGTACACGACACGCTCGCCCCCGCGTCGAGCATGCCGGCATCGGGTGTGGTGGGCCGCGGCACACAGCCAACGCCAGGCACACAGAGCATCCCGCTCCCGCAGCGCGCGTCGGACGGCGTCTCGAGACAGACCGACGAGGAGCACGAGGGCACGACGCAGTCGGTGGTGCTGCTGCAGTCGGAGTCGACGTCGCAGCCGGGCGATGGACACGTGGGCTCGGTGCCATCGACGCAGGTCGGCTCGACGCAACGTCCACCCGAGCAGGTCTCGTTGTCGCCGCAGGTCACGCCGCCGCACGTGCGCGAGACGATGAGCGTGACGAGGCGCGAGCCCGTGATCTCGACCTGTGCGCGTCGCGTCACGACCGTGCTGCCGTGCAGGATCAGCGAGAGCGTCACGACGTGCGAGCCCGAGACCACCTCGGTCCACGCCGTCACGCGGTGCGGGCGCGCGAAGCTGTCGCTCGCGGTGACGCCGACGCGACGCGTGTCGCGACCATCCACGCCGACGTCGATGCCGCCGAATTCCACGCCGGGCACGAAGTCGGTCTGCAGGTGGACGACGAGCCCCTCTTGCGGCGAAGGACAGGCCCCGAGCGCCGCGGCGCCGACGACCGTCACGAGGAGCGAGGCGCGAGCGAGCACGGCACGCATGCAGGGGAGATCATAGTCCAGCCGACGAGCTCGGGTCAGGAGGCCGCACGCGCAGGGGCAGCGTTTGAGCGGCATGTCCACGTCGGCTAACGCTCGCGCATGCGCGAGGATCATCCGTTCTTCTTCACGTGGTCGGCCCAGAAGACAGCGTCTCCCATGGCCATCGTCGGCGGCGAGGGCGCGTGGTTCGAGACGAAGGACCAGGGGCGCTGGCTCGACTTCGGCTCGCTCAGCTACCAGGCCAATTTGGGTCACGGTCAGAAGCGCATCGCCGAGGCGATCAAGGCGCAGTGCGACGAGCTCCTGCTCACGGTGCCGAGCGGTCTCTACCCGGCCAAGACGGCGCTCGCGAACGCGCTCCTCGCGAAGGCGCCGCCTGGGTTCACGAAGGTGTTCTTCACGCTCGGTGGCTCCGAGGCCGTGGAGAACGCGCTCAAGATCGCGCGCCTCGTCACGGGGCGTCACAAGACGATCTCGCGCTATCGCAGCTACCACGGCGCGACGATGGGGGCGCTCGCGCTCTCGGGAGACTATCGACGGCCGGTGCTCGAGCCGGTGGGTGTGGGCGCGGTGCACGTGCTCGACTGCTACGAGTCGCGCTTGCCCGGAGGAGCGACGACGATCGAGGGCGGCGGCTCGGCCGAGTCGATCGCGCGCACGATGGAGCTCGAGGGCCCGCGCACGATCGCGGCGCTGTTCGTCGAGCCCGTCCCAGGACAGAACGGCTGTCTCGTGCCGCCCGGGGGCTACTGGGATGGCCTCCGCGCCGCGTGCGACGCGCACGGCACGCTGCTCGTCGCGGACTGCGTGCTCAACGGCTTCGGTCGGCTCGGCACCTACTACGGCTTCGAGTCCCTCGGCAGCGCGTCGCCCGATCTCATCACGGTGAGCAAGGGCATCACCGGTGGCTACGCGCCGCTCGGCGCGGTGCTCGTACACGAGCGCGTGGCCAAGCACTTCGACGATCACGTGCTCTATGCGGGCCTGACCTTCTATGGTCATCCGCTCGGCGTGGCGGCCGGCCTCGAGGCCCTGCGGATCTACGAGGAAGAGAGGCTGATCTCTCGCGCCGCGGAGCTCGGCCGTGCCTTCGCCGCCTCGCTCGCGAGCCTCCAGGATCGGCACCCCGAGAGCCTGCCGCGCACACGCGCGCGTGGCCTCCTCGGCGCCTTCGAGCTCGCCGTGGACGACGCGCGCTTCGCCGCGATCACCAAGGCGATGAACGACGCGCGCCTCTACGTGCACGTGAACAAGCACTTCAAGACCATTGTGCTCGCGCCGCCGCTGGTCGCGACCGAGGCCGACCTCCGCGAGGGCTTCGCGCGGCTCGAGCGCGTGCTCGACGGCGCGCGCTGACGATCGACTCGATCCCGCACGCGATCGCACGCGACGTTGGAAAAGGAGGCGGCGCGCATCGACCCACCTGCACAAGGAGGTCGCATGAGCCGCAGGAGAAACGTCTGGTCCACGTGGGGTCTGCTCCTCGCCCTGAGCGCGCCGACCGCGCTCGTCGCGGGCTGCCCCAGCACCAACTCGGCCCCGATCACGCCGATCGTGCCCGGTCAGACCGCGAGCGCGCTGGTCGGGCCAGAGGGCGGCACGCTGGACGTAGGCACGATGCAGATCGCGATCCCGGCGGGCGCGCTCACGAGCGCCCAGGAGATCCGCGTCACGGTGGACGAGACGGCACCGCCACGCGCGTTCACGGGCTTCTCGCCCGTGGTGCGCTTCGAGCCCGAGGGCATGACGTTCGCGCGACCCGTCGAGGTGCGCATCCCGTTCGACGGCGAGCCTGCGCTCGCGACGATCTTCTGGAGCCAGCGGTCGGGCGCCGCCTACGTGCCCCGCGCCACCCGCGTGGTCGATGGCTACGCGATCGCAGAGACGGACCACTTCTCGAGCGCGTTCGTGGGCACGGCGTGCGAGGGGGCGGACTGCTGCGATGCCGCGAACGGAGAGCTCGACCTCCTGCTCGTGGTCGACGACTCGAATTCGATGGCAGAGGAGCAGGCGCTGCTCCACGAGCAGCTGCCGAGGATCGCGGCGATCCTCGCGAGCGGCGATCGAGACGGCGATGGGGTGCAGGACTTCCCGGCCCTCGAGAGCGTCCACATCGGCGTGACGACGACCGACCTCGGCGCAGGTAGCGCGAGCGGCGTGCCCACGTGTGAGCCGGGCTGGGGCGACGACGGTCTGCTCCTCGATGCGCCGCGCGCGAGCGGCTCCTCGTCGTGCGCCTCGAGCTACGAGCCGTTCGCGGCGTACGACGAGTCCGCGCCCGACGGCCTCGAGGGCTTCGTGTCGCAGGTCGCGTGCGTGGCGAACGTCGGCACGAGCGGCTGCGGCTTCGAGCAGCAGCTCGAGGCCACGCTCCTCGCGCTCAGCCCGAGCGCGCCCACCGACTGGACGGCCGCAGGCTACGTATCGCCCACGTTCCTGGGCGATCGCGCGCCGCATGGCGATGGGGAGAACGGTGGCTTCGTGCGAGCGAGCTCGATCCTGGCGATCGTCGAGATCACCGACGAGGACGACACGTCGGTGCTCGACACGGGCCTCTTCGAGCCGTCCGACCCGCGCTTCGCCAGCACGCCGCTCAACCTCCGCGGCTTCACGTACGGCGACCCGTCGCACGGTGTCGTGCAGCCCGTGTCGCGCTACGTGGACGGCCTCGCGGGGCTCCGCAGTGATCCCGCCGATCTCGTCTTCGCCGCGATGACGGGCGTGCCGAGCGGCGCGGTCGCGGATCCCGCGCACGTCGACTACGACGCGCTCGAGGCCGAGACCGCGATGGTGCCCACGCTGGACGCGCTCGGCACGAACCTCGTGCCGTCGTGCTCCTCGTCGAACGGGATGGCGTTCCCGCCGAGCCGCCTCGTGGCGACCGCGCGCGGCCTCGAGGAGCGCGGCGCGGCGACCGTGCTCGCGTCGATCTGCGATCCGAGCTTCGACGCCCTCATCGACGGGCTCATCGAGCGCATCGCCGCTCGCGCTGCGGGCTCCTGCGAGTGAGGCCTGGAGCGCGGCCACGTGGGCCGCGCGAGGTCGAGCGAGGGCGTCTCTACCCAGAGGCGCCCTCGCTGCGTCCGTCTCTCGCGTCCGCGCGGACGGGGACTGATATCGTCGCGCGCTCCGGTGCTCTTCCTCCTCGTCTCGATGGCGCTGTTCGGCACGGGGCTCCTGGCCTCGGCAGCCCTCTTTCCGGGACGATCGACGCTGGAGCGCGCCCTCGTCGCGCTCCTGCTCGCGAACGGCGCCGCGATCGGTGCGATCGAGCTGCTCTCGCTCTTCGGCGCGATCGGACGCCCAGGGCTCGTGACCTGTGCCGCGGTGCTCGTGGTGCTCGCGGTGCTCGTGGCCGGCTCGAGCGCGCTCCGCGTGGTCCGTGAGGATCTCCGCCGGCTGGGCGCCCTCGCCGGACGCGTGGGGCGGAGCGCGACGCTGACGGCGAGCACCCTCGTGGCCGTGATCGCGATCGCGCTCGCCGTGACCGCCGCGTGGCTCCTCGCGCCATGGGCGTGGGAGTCACTCGCCTACCACCTGCCGATCTCCAACGACGCGCTCCAGACGCACGCGCTCGCGTCGGTGCCGACCCACATCGTGTACGCGAGCGCCTATCCGCACCTCGGCGCCGTGTACCTCACGGCCTTCCGGCTCGCGCTGGGACACGACGCGCTCGCCGAGACCGTGCAGCTCCCCTTCGCTGCGCAGGCGGTGGTCGCGATCGCGCTCGCGGCGCGACGCGAGGGCGTCTCGAGCAAGCGCGCGCTCGCCCTCGCGCTCCTCTTCGTCGCGGTCCCGGCCGTGACGCTCGAGCTCGCGAGCTGCGAGGTGGACGTGATGTTCGCCGCGCTCGTGATGACGAGCGTGGTCCTCGCGAGCGGCCCGCTCGACGCCCCTGCGATCGGCCTCTCGGCCCTCTCGCTCGGGCTCGCCCTCGGCACCGATCCGTCCTCACCCGTCGTGATCCTGGTCGCGTTCGCGACGCTCGTGCAGCGCGGCCTCCGCGGGGGGCGCGCGGGCGAGGTGCTGTTCGCGATGGGCGTCGTCGCCAGCGTCGGCGGCTGGACCTATCTCGAGAACCTCTTGCTCCACGGCAACCCGCTCTGGCCGGTGCGCGTGGGCGTGCTCGGCCTCGAGATCGACGGGCTCACCACGTTCGACGAGCTCGCGAGCCGGGGCACCTCCGAGCCCTTCGCCTCCGCGAGCTGGGCCGAGCGATTGCTCGAGTCGTGGACCTCGCCGCTCGAGCCGCGCCCCTCGTTCGACATGCGTCGCGGGGGCCTCGGCCCGCTCTTCACCCTGGGCCTCCTGCCCCTCGCGTTCGCTGCCGCCGCGAGCGCCGCGCACGACGCGCGCTCGCGTGCGCGACTGGCACCGATCGGCAAGGCGCTCTTGCCGATGGGCCTCGCGACGTTGCTCTCGCCCCAGGCCTTCTGGGCCCGCTACACGCTTCTGCTCGCGGGCGTGGGCCTCGCGATCGCGGCCGTCGCCACCGACGATCTGCCGCGTCGCTGGCGACGCACCCTCGACGTGGCGCTCGTCGCGCTCGCCCTCGGCTCCGTGTGGCACGCGAGCTCCGGCTTCACGGTGGACGGCCCG
>JAIBCE010000630.1 GCA_019694315.1 Sandaracinaceae bacterium | reverse complement strand
CATGACGTCCGCCAGAACGCCGGACATCGTCGCCGTGCGCGAGCAGCTGTGGAAGATGATCCGCGAGCTCAGCTTCGCGCTTCTCGTCTCGTCCGTCCTCGCGCTCCTCGTTCGGATGCGCGATCTCAACCTCCAGCTCATGAAGCAGCTGGGCGAGCTTCGTCGTGGCCGTCCGCCCTCCGAGAAGTTGAAGCGCCTCCAGCGGCAACTGATGATTCCCTTCGGCGAGACCGAGCGGGCGATCAACGAGGCACGTGTCGCCGCTGCGAACGACGAGGACCGACGCACGAGCGACAAGGCGGGGCCTGCGGTGGATGACGCGAGCTCGAGCGCGCCGCAGGAGCCATCGACCGAGGAGACGCCTGCAGCGCCGAAGAAGTCCCGGGTTGGTCGTCATCCCGGGCGCGCGATGCTCCCGGCTCACCTTCCGCGGGTTCCGGTCGAGAACCCCGTGCCACCCGAGCTGCGGATCTGCCCACTCTGCGGCGTCGAGATGACGACGCTTGGCCACACGCCGTGCGAGATCCTCGACATCGTCCCGGCGCACTTCGTCGTCAAAGTTCGGCTCGACGAGACGGTGGCCTGTCCGAAGGACGACACGATCGTGAGCGCGGAGCCGCCGCCGCAGATCATCGAGCGCGGCAAGCTCGGCACCACACTGCTCGTCGAGAGCACCTGCGACAAGTTCATCGAGCACCAGCCGATCGAGCGCCAGTGTCTGCGGATGGAGCGGGCCGGCGTCCCGGTCGCGCCGCAGACGCTGGGGCGAGGGGTCACGGCGGTGATCGACCTGGTGAGCCCGCTCGCGACGCTGATCGCCGAGCAGACCCGTGGCCCGGGCGTGATCTCGATGGACGCCTCCGGGATCCGCGTGCTCGACCGCGATGCGCCCGACGGTATCCGCAACGGCACCATGTGGTGCTGGATCAACGACTCGTGGATCACGTACAGCTACGCGCCCAGCGGCGACGCGGAGAGCGTCCGCGATTTCCTGGGCGACGATCTCGCTCGCGACATCCAGTGCGACGGAACGACCGTCACCAACCTCATCGAACGAGAAGGGGGGCGCCGCCCCGGGTGCTGGTCGCACGGACGTCGACGCTTCGCGGAAGCCGCTCGTGGCGGCGACCGGTTGGCGCTCGATCTCCTGAAACTTGTGAGCCCCTTGTTCGCCGTCGAACGCGAGGCGCGCAGAGCAGGCGACACGCCCGACCAGCGGCTCGAGCGACGAAGGCTCTGCAGCGTTCCTATCGTCGCTCGCATCCGTGCCTGGATCGATGAACATCGCGGCGAAATCCCGCCGAAGACCCCGCTCGGTCGCGCACTCGGCTACATGCATCGACAGTGGGCGCGTTTGATCCTCTTCTTGGAGGACGGCCGCATCGAGCTCACGAACAACCACGTCGAACGAGCGCTGAGGAAACTCGTGCTCGGGCGGAAGAACTGGCTGTTCACGTGGGGCGACCTCGGCGGCGAACGGGTCGCGACGATTCTCACCATCATCGCAACCTGCGTTGCGCACGGGGTCGACCCGCGCGGGTACCTTCACGAGGTCGTGCGTCGTCTGCTCGCGGGCTGGAAGCAGTCGCAGCTCGCCGAGCTCTTGCCCAATCGGTTGGTCGAGAGCTGCCCTCATCTCCGCGTGCGCGCGCCCATCGGGACGGCGCTGCCTGCGGCCCCGTCGCCGCCAGCGGTGGCGGCCTGAGCCGCGCTCAGAAGTGGTCGACGGCCGTCGGCAGCGTGAACTTCAACGCCTCGAGCACCTGTCGACGCGCCGGGCTTCGCGTGGACTCTGCGAGCCCCTCGAGGAATGCGAACATCGCGTCCAGCTCAGGGTCGCTCGCGTCGACGATCATCAGCTCGGTCCCTTCCTCTTCGCGTGCCCGTGCGACGACCGCGCGCAGTTCGGGGCGGCGGGCGGTGACTTCGAGTAGAAGCTCGCGCTCAGCACATGTGAACCCCCAAATCGGCGACTTTCCGCGGGGGATGAACCTCGAGAAGTCATGAGGCCCATCGGCGAAGTTGCTGATCGAGCCCTCGTCCCCACAAGCGGCGCACTGCCAATTCACCGAGGAGTCCCAGATCCGCGTGACGAGGACGCGAGCTCCGCACACCCGACGGCCGACCCGCCCGATGCAGCGCACACCGCAACGCCAGGCCTCGTACGCGCGGCGCGAGGTGCCCGCCTCGACGACGTCGCGACAGAACATCGCACGCCGGCGAGCGGCGATGCCAACGCTCGCGAGCACATCGAGCGGGAGGTGCGTGAAGTCGGTGATCCACGTGGCCACGCGCTGGCACCGCACCACGGCGAGCGCCCGACGTCACGCCGGAAAGGAGCTCGGCTGCCTGGGGATCGGACCGCAGGTCAACGGCATCGATACGTCGTTCGCGGACGCCTTACCGAGCACCTGTCGACGCGCCGGGCTTCGCGTGGACTCTGCGAGCCCCTCGAGGAATGCGACATCGCGTCCAGCTCAGGGTCGCTCGCGTCGACGATCATCAGCTCG
>JAIBCE010000237.1 GCA_019694315.1 Sandaracinaceae bacterium | reverse complement strand
GCGCGCGCGCGCCGCCCGGCGCACCTGCGCCGCCAGGCACGCAGCCCACGGGCGCGGGCTACCGCGAGCCGCAGGCCGCAGCCAAGCCCGCGCAGGTGAGCGACTCGCCGTACGACCAGTCGGGCACCGCGATGGTGCCGGTCGAGATGCGCAAGCGAACGCACCGCCTCCTGCTCGAGAACCTCGACCTCGCCTCGCTCGATCGCAACAAGATGGACGACAAGGTGATGCGGCCGAAGGTGCGCGCCGCGCTCCGCCGCATCGTGACCGAGCTCGCGAACGAGCTGCCGCAGGGCACCGATCACGCCGCGCTGATCGACGAGATCACCGACGAGGCCCTGGGCCTCGGGCCGCTCGAGCGCCTGATCGCCGACGACCTCGTCAGCGAGATCATGGTGGTCGACCCGTACACGATCTACGTCGAGCGACGCGGCAAGATCGGCAAGACCGCGCTGCGCTTCACCGACGACGAGGCCGTGCGCGCGGTCATCGAGCGCATCGTCACGCCGCTCGGTCGACGCATCGACGAGTCGACGCCGCTCGTCGATGCCCGCCTCAAGGACGGCTCGCGCGTGAACGCGATCATCAAGCCGCTCGCGATCAAGGGCTCGTGCATCACGATCCGCAAGTTCGCCAAGACGCCGCTGACGCTCCAGAACCTCGTGGGCTTCGGCGCGATGACCGATCCGATGGCGAAGTTCCTCACGCGCGCGGTGAAGGCGCGGAAGAACACGATCATCTCGGGCGGCACGGGCTCGGGCAAGACGACGCTCCTCAACGTGCTCAGCTCCTCGATCCCCGAGGACGAGCGCATCGTGACGATCGAGGACGCCGCCGAGCTGCAGCTCAAGCAGCCGCACGTCGTGTCGCTCGAGACGCGCCCGGCGAACATGGAAGGCCGCGGCGAGTACACGATCCGCGACCTCGTGAAGAACGCGCTCCGCATGCGCCCCGACCGCATCATCGTCGGCGAGTGCCGCGGCGGCGAGGCGCTCGACATGATGCAGGCGATGAACACGGGCCACGAGGGCTCGATGACGACCACGCACGCGAACAGCCCGCGTGAGGCCGTCTCGCGCCTCGAGACGCTCGCGCTCATGAGCGGCCTCGATCTCCCGGTGCGCGCGATCCGCGAGCAGCTCGCGAACGCGGTGAACCTGATCCTCCAGCAGACGCGCTTCTCGGACGGCAGCCGCCGCGTGACGAGCATCTCGGAGGTGGTGGGGCTCGACGACGACGGCGAGGTCGAGATCCACGAGATCTTCGCGTTCCACCGCACGGGCACGGGGCCCAACGGCAAGGTCGTCGGCGAGCACCGAGCGTCGGGCTACCTTCCTTCGTTCGTGGACGACTTCATCGTGCAAGGCCTCGTCACGGACGGGGACTTCATCTGAGGACCGCATGCACGCGAGCGCATCCACCTACCTGATGGGCTACGTCGGCGCCGCGCTCTTCGTGCTGGGCGCGACGACGGCGGGCTTCATCCTCCTCACCGACACGGGGAGCCTGCCGCGCAAGTACTGGCAGCAGTACGAGTCGGCGCTCGAGGCCGAGGTCCGCTTCCAGCTGTGGAAGACGACCGGCGCCTACATCGCGCGCGTCCAGGCGGCGGTGGTGCTGGCGCTCTTCATCACTTGCGTGTTCATGGGCGAGCCGCTGCTCTGGCTCACCATGCCCGTCGCGATCTTCGGTCCGTGGTTCCACATCCAGCGCGAGCACGCCAAGCGCATCGAGCAGCTCGAGATCCTGCTCGACAGCTGGCTCCTGCTCCTCGCGAACGCCCTCAAGGCCTCGCCCTCGCTCGGCGAGTCGATCTCGAACAGCGCCAAGCTCATCCGCCCTCCGTTCTCGGAGGAGGTGGATCTCGTCATCAAGGAGATGAAGCTCGGCACGCCGCTCGACGCCGCGATCCTCAACATGTCGGCGCGCCTCAACAGCCGCGTGGTGTCGAGCTCGCTCGCGACGATCCTCGTGGGTCGACAGACGGGCGGCGATCTGCCGGCCATCCTCGAGCAGTCGGCCTCGACGCTGCGAGAGATGCAGCGCCTCGAGGGCGTGGTGCGCACCAAGACGGCCGAGGGACGCATGCAGGCGTTCGTGCTCGGCGCGATCCCCTTCGTGCTGCTCGCCGTGCTGCACCAGATGGACCCGACCTACCTCGTGCCCCTCTTCGAGACGACCACGGGCAACGTGGTCCTCATCATCGCCGTGATGCTCTGGTTCAGCGCCATCATCATGGCCCGCCGCATCCTCACCGTGGACATCTGACGACACGTCATGCCGCCATCCACTCACATGCCCTGCGCCGAGGTGATGCCATGAGCTCCACGCTGTACGCTTGGATCGCGATGGGGATGATCGCGTCGGGCATCTTCATCGGCGTCTTCACGCTGGGCTCGAGCAAGCCGCAGGACTCGGCTGTGTTCGGCATGAAGGGCCTCCGACGCCAGCGCGCGATCGAGGAGGCCGGGCTCTTCGCGAGCTTCGAGCCGCTCATCCGCCTCGTGGCGAGCTGGATCGCCTACCTGCCGCTCGTGGAGCAGCGGCGACAGGTCGACGAGCTGCTCAAGCACGCCGGCGACTACCTCGGCCTCACGGCGAACGAGTTCTTCGCGCTCTCGGGCTTGGGCTTCGTGGGCATGGGCGGCCTCGGCCTGGCCCTGCTGAATTTCGGTGAGATGCCGCCGATCCTCTTCATCGTGTTCGGCGCGATCGGCGCCGCGATGCCCTACTTCCAGGTCACGGGCGAGCGCGACCGACGCTTCAAGGAAGTGAACCGTGGCCTGCCGCCCGCCATCGATCTCGCCTCGCTCTGCATGGGCGCGGGCCTCGATTTCCCGGGCTCGATCAAGCAGATCGTGGAGAAGACGCCGAACAAGCAGGACTCGCTCGTGCAGGAGTTCGATCGGGTGCTCCAGGAGCTCGATCTCGGCAAGACGCGCCGTCAGGCGCTCGAGAATTTCGCCGATCGCGCGCCCACCGAGGCAGTGCGCGACTTCGTCGGCGCGGTGGTGCAGGCCGAGGAGAAGGGCAACCCGCTCGGCGAGGTGCTCCGCATCCAGGCGAGCATGCTGCGCATGCGCCGGAGCGTCATGGCCGAGGAGGCCGCGGCCAAGGCGGCCGTCATGCTCATCGGCCCGCTCATGCTGATCTTCGGAGCGATCATGCTCTGCCTCATGGGACCGTTCGTCATCTCGACTGCGCAGTCGGGCATGTTCTGAGGAGCGCGCATGGAAGCCTTCGTCGAGATCATTCGTGAGGACGGCTCCCTCGAGCGCACGCGCATCGAGGGCGACCAGATCACCGTGGGTCGCTCGCCGACCGCGGGCATCCCGCTGCCGGATCTGCGCGACCTCGAGCCCGAGCACCTGCTCATCGCGCCGCGCGGTGACGGCTGCTGGATCGCGGTCAACCAGGAGGCGCGGCAGCAGGCCAAGGTCGCGGGCCAGCCGTTTCAGCACGGCATGGTGGCGTGGGGCACGGAGCTCGAGATCGCGGGCCTCAAGATCAAGGTCACCGACAAGCTCCCCAAGGAGGTCAAGGGCGACAAGCAAGGCTCGCCGATCGTCCTGCTCGGAGGCGTGGCGACCGTGCTGATCTTGCTGTGGAGCCTCGGCGGCGATCAGGGGCCGGGCCTCGAGACGCGACCGCCCGCGGAGCCGGTGGCGCTCTTCGCCACGCAGGAGGCTTGTCCGACCTCGGGCTCGGCGGTGCTGCGGCAAGCGGACCTCTTCGCCGAGATCGCCCTCGCCAAGAGCGAGCGCTATCCGTTCGATCCCTCGGACGGCGTCGAGTCGGTGCGCCTCTATCGGCGCTCGCAGGCCTGCTACACGGCGGCCTCGGTCGCCGACGCGGCGACCCAGATGCAGGCCGAGGGGGACTTCATGCAGCGCCGCGTCGAAGAGGACTACTCGGCGCATCGGCTGCGCCTCGAGCGCGCCCTCTCGCACCAGCGCTACGAGGACGCGCTCTACGAGACGCAGGCGATCCTCGCGATCCTCCGGCGCGAGGATCAGACCAACGCGTACATCCAGTGGCTGAACCGCACCAAGCGTCACCTCGAGCTGCTCGTGGCGCCGGGCGCGCGCGCCGCCGCAGCGTCGTGACGCGATGATCGATCGAGCCCTCCAGCGCGCCGTCGTCGGTGCATGTGCATCGCTCTCGCTCTCGTCGCTCGCGCTGGCGGCCTCCGGATGCGGAGGCCCGAGCGTGGAGGTGCAGACGACCTCGCCCGCGACGGCGAGCGATCCGCTCAACGAGATCCCTCCCGCCGAGCTCTATCGACGCGGCGTGATCCTCGGACAACACGGCGACTTCGTGCGCGCGGAGCAGTACCTGCTCGCGGCGCGCAACCGTGGCTTCGACGAGCCGCGCGTCATCCCCGCGCTCATGGAGGTGTGTGTGCGCGCCTCGCGTCTGTCGGCGGCGCTCGGCTACGCAGAGCCGTACCTCGAGAGCCACCCGACCGACTGGCCGCTCCGCGTGCTGGTGGGCAGCATCCACCTGGGGCTCGGGCACCTGGGCGATGCGCGCACGCACCTCGAGCACGCGCAGCGCGACGGCCAGGCCGCGGCGACACGAGACGGCCGCCCCGAGCCTGCGGAGGCCCACTATCTGCTCGGCATCGTGATGCGCGAGCAGGCCGAGATCGTGGAGGCCCGCACGCACTTCGCGCGCTACCTCGAGCTCGAGCCGGAGGGCACGCACGCCGAAGAGGTGCGCGCGATCCTCGACGAGCCGATCCCGCATCAAGCGACGCCGGTTCCGCCCGCGGTGCGGCCGACGACGGTGCCCGTGCGTCTGCCCGGTGCCACGCCCGCGCCCGAAGCGAGCGCCCCACCCGCGGGCACGACGACCACGACCCCCACGACGCCTGCGTCCAAGGGCCCCACTGGAGACGACGGAGGCGAGCCGTGGTGATCCCGAAAGACGTCTTCGATCAGACGCTGCTCAAGTTCCTCGATCCGATCCGGCCGTTCCTCGACGACCCGTCGGTGAGCGAGGTGATGATCAACGGGCCGAGCCAGATCTTCATCGAGCGAAAGGGCAAGCTCACGCTCACGCAGGCGCAGTTCGCGTCGCGCGAGGCGCTCATGTCGGCGCTGCGCAACCTCGCGCAGTACGTGGGCAAGCACATCGACGACAACCGCCCGATCCTCGAGGGACGCCTGCCCGATGGCAGCCGCGTCGAGGCCGTGCTCCCACCGGCCGCGCCCGACGGACCGTGCGTGGCCATCCGCCGCTTCTTCCGCGAGACGCTCACGGTGGAGAAGCTGATCAATTTCGGCAGCTTCACGCCGGAGGCGGGCGAGTTCCTCCGCAACGTGGTCGCGGTGAAAGAGAACGTGGTCGTCGCGGGCGGCACGGGCTCGGGCAAGACCTCGATGCTCAACGCGCTCTCGGGCTTCATCACGCCCGAGGACCGCATCGTGGTCATCGAGGACAACCGCGAGGTGCAGCTCCAGAAGCCGCACGTCGTGCAGCTCGAGGCGCGCCCGCCGGATGCGCGCGGCAAGGGCGAGGTGTCGATCCGCGCGCTCTTCAAGGCCACGCTGCGCATGCGCCCCGACCGCATCGTCGTCGGCGAGATCCGCAGCGGCGAGGCGCTCGATCTCGTCCAGGCGATGACCTCCGGTCACGGCGGCTGCATGTGCACGGTGCACGCGACGTATCCGACGGACACGCTGAACCGCCTCGAGACGATGTGCTTGATGAGCGACATCGAGATCCCGCTCTCGGCGCTTCGCGCTCAGCTCGCCTCCGCCGTGGACATCATCGTGCAGACCGCGCGCCTCCGCGACGGCTCGCGCTGCGTCACGCACATCACCGAGGTGTGCGGCTACGACCCCGCGCGTGGCTACCACCTCGAGGACGTGTTCGTGCGCCGCTACCACGGCGAGGACGAGAAGGGCCGCGTGGTCTCGACCTTCGAGGCGACGGGCTACATCCCGCACTGCACCGAGACCATCAAGGGCTACGGCCTCGACATCCCGCCGCTCATCTACCACATGGCCCAGCAGCGGGCGGCGCAGGGCCTCCCGCCGCTCGGTGGACCTCGTCCCGAGGGCGGCGGCCACGGCGGACATTAGCGTTTCCCGATCGGGCCGGATGCTGGCAAGCTCGCGCTCGGAGCGATGCGAGCTTTGGCGCTGGTGATGTTCGATCGAGGTGAGGTCGCATGAGTTGGGCACGCGCCACGTTGCGTCGCGGCACCTCGAGCGGATCGGTCTGGCAGGTCGACGCGAACTATCCGCAGGCGCGTGTCGTGGTCGGCAGCGCACCGAACGCGGGCTGGGTCGTGACGGGCCCGGGGATCGCGCTCTTCCACGTGGAGCTCTACTGGGACGGAAACGCGCTCTACGTGGCGGACACGCAGGCCGTGGGCGACGTGCGCCTCGACGGAAAGCCCGTGCGCGACTGGGTGCAGGTGCAGGGGCGCGGTCAGCTGCTGTTCGGCAACGCGATCCTCGAGATCGAGACCGCGGTGGCCGAGGCCACGGCGATGGTGCGAGATCCGGGGACCGCGCCGCGCATCTCGCTCCTGGGGGAGTCGACGCGGGTGCAGTCGTCCGACGCGGACTCCGAGCTCGACAACGAGCGAACGCGCGTGGCCGCCTCGCTCGACGAGATCCCGCCGTCCAAGGCGATGATCTCGAAGCGTCCGCCGCCCCCGCCCGGACGCGCGCCCGCGCAGTCGGTGCCGCCACCGCCGCCCGCACGATCCCTCGCGCCCACGGCGCCCGCGATGGCCGCCGTGCCCGCACCGCCTCAGGGAGGTGCGGACCGCCCGCGGCTCGGAGGCGCCGGAGGCCCGCCGCCGCCAGGTCGACCCGAGGCCCGCACGCTGGTGGGCGGCGATCTCCCGCCCATCGGCGGCGAGGCGACTCGGATGGTCGACACCGAGAACCTCGCGCCCTCGGCCGGCGCAGCTCCGTCGTTCGGTGCGCCCCAGCCGCCGCAGGGCTTCGGAGGCCAGCAACAAGGCTTCGGAGGCCAACCGCAAGGCTTCGCAGGCCAACCGCAGGGCTTCGCAGGCCAGCCACAAGGCTTCGCGGGCCAGCCACAGGGCTTCGCGGGCCAACCGCAGGGCTTCGCAGGCCAGCCACAGGGCTTCGCGGGCCAGCCACAAGGCTTCGCGGGGCAGCCGCAGCCGGGTGGCTTCGGGAGCCCGCAGGGCGCGGCGGGCGTGCAGGTGGACGCGTCGCTCCAGCCAGCGCCGCCTCCCAGCGCGCCGTCGCCGATGAACGCTCCGATGCCGATCGGTGGTGCAGGGCCCGCGGCGGGCTCGACGGGCGCGGTGCCACCGGCGACGGGTGGCTTCGTGCCGCCGCCGTCGTTCAACGCGAGCCAGCAGGTCAAGCCAGAGGATGGCTCGGTCCCACGGCGGACGCGCCTGCTCATCATGCTCTTCGCGGCCGTGGTGATCGCGTGGCTGATGATGCCGACGCCCGAGGAGGAAGAGGCCGCCGAGCGTGCGGCGCACCCGCCCCCGCCCACCGCGCTGGTCATCCCGCCGGGCGTCGACGGCGGTGTCGACGCAGGCCCGCGGCCCTACCAGAACCCGAGCACGTTCGTGCCGGTGCTGACGAGCGAGCTGCTCGACGGCGGCCTCTCGCGCACGCCCGACTCGGTGGCCGCGCAGCTCGTGAACGACGGCCACCTCGAGGACGCGCTCGTGCAGTACGAGGCCCTGCGCACCGCGCACCCCGAGCGGCCCGAGTACGGCGTGATGTGCGAGGTGATCCGCCGGCAGCTCATGTCGCGGTGCACGAACGGCCAGCTCTGGAACGGCACGCCGTGCGTCTCGCCGTGAGCTCCCCGAGGGGCTGAGAGACTCGCTCCGCTCGTGCTGCGGGCGGTGGCGCTCGGGCACGTGGCCCTCAGCGGAGGCGGAGGAAGCCCTTCTCGAGGAAGCGCGCGAGCTCGGTCACGAGCTGCTCGCGACGCGCCGGGCCGAGCTCCTCGGAGCGCAGCACGGCCTCCTTGAGCGCGCCGACCGCGAACATCGCGAGGAGATCGGTGTCGCCCTCGGCGACCACGCCGAGCGACTGACCATCGCGCAGGGTGCGCGAGAGCAGCGAGACGACGCCGACGTGCATGCGCGTGACGGTGTCGGTGAAGGCCGCGTCGAGGCCGCTCGTGGGGCCGAGCACGATGCGCGCGAGCGGCGGATCCTCGGCGAGCACCGCGATGGTCGCGCGGATGTTGTGGCGCACCTGGGCACCCAGATCGGCGCGCTCGTCCACGCGGACGATCGCGGACTCGATGCGCGCGACGAGGCCGTCGACGAGCTCGGCGAAGATGGCGCGCTTGTCCTTGAAGTAGAGGTAGTAGGTGCCCTTGGCCACGCCCGCGCGCTGCGCGATCTCGTCGATCTTGGCGTGGTGGTAGCCCTCCTCGACGAGCACGTCGCGCGCCGCACGGAGCAAGGCCTCGCGCTTGTCTCGTTCTCGCGTGCGCGTCGTCATGGAGCCCGTGTGGTGCCTGGCCCGGGGCTGGGCTACAAGGGGGTTTCGGCCGTTCGGCCGTATTTCGGAGAGCGACTACGCATGGCCGACCTCGAGCGTGAGATCAAGGAGCTGATCGTCGAAGCGCTGATGCTCGACGACGTGACGCCGGAGGGCATCGACTCCTCGGCGCCCCTCTTCGTCGAAGGCCTGGGACTGGACTCCATCGACGCGCTCGAGCTCGCGATGGCGATCGACAAGAAGTTCGGCGTGCGCATCCGCGCCGACGACGAGGGCAACAAGGCGATCTTCGCGAACGTGAAGAACCTGGCCGCCTACGTCGCGCAGCACCGCGGCTGAGCCCGGCGTGACGGACACGCCGCGCGAGGCGGAGGTCGCGCCGTCCAGACCGCGGCCGAGCCGGTTAGGGCTCGTGCTGGGCATCCTCAACGGGACCCTCGTGGGCCTCTATCCCGTGGCCGTGTGGGTGGGCCTTCAGTACCTCGGTACGCGGGGCGTGGGCCTGCTCGTGGTGGCCTTCGTGGTGCCGATGCTCGCGATCCGGCTCTGGCGCGCGGATCGGGCCTCGTTCTGGGCGATCCTGCGCATCCCGCTCGCGATCCTCGTGCTCGTGACGCTCGGCGTGTGGCTCGACGACCCGCGCTACGTGCTCGCCATGCCGGTGCTCGTGAACGTCGTGCTGCTCGCCATGTTCGGGGCGAGCCTGGCACCGGGGGCCATGCCGATGATCGAGCGGTTCGCGCGGATGCAGGACCCCACGCTGACGCCGCCCAAGATGGCGCACTGCCGACAGTTCACGTGGGTGTGGTGCGGCTTCTTCGTGCTGAACGGCGCGACCGCGGCGGCGCTGGCGCTCGCAGCGCCGGTGAGCTGGTGGGCGACCTACACCGGCCTCGTCGCCTATGGGCTCATGGGGATGCTCTTCACGGCCGAGTACGTGGTGAGGAAGGCGCGCTTCCGCGAGTATGGGAGCTGGCCGCACGATCGCGCGCTCGCGAGGCTCTTCCCGCCGACTCGAGGTCTTGGCGACGCGCATCGAGACCCGTAGGCTCTACACCCTCGGATGCTCACCCTCCTCCACGCTCTCGACGCTCGAGCGTCCCGTCATGGGGCGATGGCGCTCGTGTGCGTGGTGGTCTCTGCGTCGCTCGCCGCGAGCCTCGTCCTCTCGATGACCCGTGTCGCGGCGGCCAGCTCCGACGGCCCTTGCATCGCCGAAGCCGCCGAGGTGAGCAGCGGCTGGGCCGCCTCGGGGGCGTCGCCGGCGAGCGAGGACGAGTCGCGGGACGACGCCGAGGACGAGGAAGAGAGCGACGACCCCGAGGACGACGACGCGCAGGATCCGCTGGCGTTCGTCGACACGGCGCGCGCCGTCGGCGGTCCTCGTCGGATCGACGGAGCGAGCGCGACGGCGCGGCGGCGATGGGCCGCTGCTGGGGACGAGCGTGCGGGACACCCGCGCCTGATCGAGCGACCGCCGCACGCCTGAGCCCCTCGGGCTGTCGCGCTCCGGGGCGTTCGCCATCGTGCGGACGCCGCGAGGCGCGCGAGCAGGGCTCTTGGCGCAGGTGGTGTCCCTTTGACCGCTCCTCGGATCTCGATGGTCCCGCCTCGCAGGCGGGCTCCGCTCCTCGTGCACACCGTGCTCGCCGACGTGCGCGCAACCTGGACGCTGCGCGAGCTCGACGGCGACGCCCGCAGCGGCCTCGCGGTCGCGCTCGCGGCCCTTCCGATCACGCTGGCCGTCGCGCTCGCCTCGGACGTGGCCCCGGGCGCAGCGCTCGTGGCGGCCGTGGCCGGCGGGCTCCTCGCCTCGACGCTGGGAGGCTCGCCGGTCGTGATCACCGCGCCGGCGGCCGCGCTCGCGGTGCTCACGGGCTCGATCGTCGATCGCCATGGTCTGCCAGGGATGCTCGTGGTGACGATCGTGGCGGGGCTCACGCAGATCACGCTCGGCTTGGGGACGCTCGGGCGGATCGCGCGCCTCGTGCCGCGCAGCGTGCTCCACGGCTTCGACGTGGGCCTGGGGGCGCTGCTGCTCGTGGGGCAGCTGCCGCGCATGCTGGGCCTCGAGGCCCCGGACGAGTCGCACGTCTTCGACGTGATCACGCACGTGGGGACCTACGTGCGCGAGGTGAGCCCGACCGCGATCGGGATCGGGCTCTTCTCGCTGTGCACGATGCTCTTCCTCCCGCGCGCCGTCCCCGCCGTCCCGGCGGCGTTCGTGGCCGTCGCCGTGCCCACGCTCCTCGTGCTCGTCACGGGGGTGAGCGAGGAGGCGCTCCCGATGCTCGAGCCTGGGACGCTCCAGTTCGAGCTGCGCTTCGACGCCTCTGCCGGAGAGCTGCCCGCCCTCGTGGGCGATGGCCTGCTCGTGGCCGCTGTCTGCTCGGTGCAATCGCTGCGGACGCTCTCGCTCGTGCACGCGGCGCGCACGGAGATCGACGTCGATCGAGAGCTCGTGAGCCAGGGCGTCGCGAACGTCGCGGTCGGGCTCCTCCACGGCATCCCCGTCTCGGCCGTGCCCAAGCGCTCGACGCTCGCGCTCGAGGCGGGTGGGCGCACGCGCCGCGCGGGCTGGCTCGCGTCGGTCTTTCTGCTGGGGCTCGCGCTGCTCGTGTTGCCCATCGCGCCGAAGATCCCCATCGCGGCCCTCGGCGGCGTGGTGGTCGCGCTGGCGGTGCGCCTTCTCGGTCTCTCGGAGCTCGTGCGCATCGCGCGCGTCGATCGGGCCGAGGGCGCGGTGCTCGTGCTCACCGCGGGCTCGATGGTGCTCTTCGACTTCGAGGCGGGCATCCAGGCCGGCGTCGTCGCGGCGCTGGCGCTCGGCCTGGTGCGGGGCTCGCGGGGTCGCATCCAGCTCGAGGGCGGGGCCGACGGCGCGCCGCATCACCTCGAGCTCGGCGGGCCGCTCACGTTCGTGCACGTGGCCGCGCTCGATCGCCTCGCGCCGCGTCTCGATGCGCTCGGCCCCGATCACGGTCTCGTCATCGACGTGCGCCACGTGGATCAGCTCGATCACACGGCGGCGTCGCATCTCTGGCAGCTGATCGAGCGCGAGCGCGCGCGTGGCATGCGCGTGGCCCTGCTCGCGCCGCGCGCCGACGTGGCGCGCGCGCTCGCGGCGATCGACGAGGAGGCCAAGACGCTCGTGGCGATGCGCGAGCAGGATCTCGATCGCATCCTCTCGCGCTCGCGGAGCCGACACGCGGCGCGGCGCATCGCGCAGGGCGTCGCGCGGTTCCGCTCGGAGGTGCGCGCGCAGCTCACGCCGCTCTTCTCGGAGCTGGCCGACGGGCAGGAGCCCCACACGCTGTTCGTGACGTGCTGCGACAGCCGCGTCGCGCCGAACCTGATCACGGCGACCCAGCCGGGCGAGCTCTTCATCGTGCGCAACATCGGCGCGCTCGTGCCGCCCGCGAGCTCGGAGAGCGGCAACGACGAGGGCGCCGCGATCGAGTACGCCGTCGAGGCGCTCGGTGTGCGGCAGATCGTCGTGTGCGGGCACAGCAAGTGCGGCGCGATGAACGCGCTCAAGGCGGGCGAGGTGCCCGAGGGCCTGCGCGCGCTCGGCCACTGGGCCCGTTCGGCGGCGGCGATCGTGCCCGACCTGCACGCGCTCGAGAGCGTCGACGACGCCACGCGGGCCACGACGCTCCGCCAGGTCGAGAACGTCCTCAGCTACCCGGTCGTCGCGCGTCACGTCGAGCGCGGCGAGCTCGCCGTGCAGGCCTGGTTCTACGACGTCGAGCGCGCGGAGGTGCTCGAGTGGCGCGGCGAGGAGAGGGGCTACGTGGTGCTCGGCTCGAGCACGGAGGAGCAGTGATGTCGGGCGGATCGAGAGAAGACCAGAAGGCCCTCGCAGCGGAGCTGCTCGACGGCAGCGCCGCCGCACCTCGAGCCCACGCGACACAGACCCGCACGAGCTCGAGGGCGCCTGCACGTGCGCCTCGGTGGGATCTGCATCCGCTCGGACACCTGCGGCACGACCTGCCTGCGGGCCTGGTGGTGTTCCTCGTGGCGCTACCGCTCTGTCTGGGCGTGGCGCTCGCGTCGGGCGCGCCGCCGCTCGCGGCGCTGATCGCCGGCTGCATCGGTGGGCTGGTCATCCCGCTCGTGAGCCGCGCGCCCCTGTCGGTGTCGGGTCCCGCGGCGGGCCTCGCCGCGGTCGTCTTCGCCGCGGTGCAGCAGCACGGCTTTCCGACCGTGTGCGCGGCCACGGTGATCGCAGGCGTCCTGCAGGTGGGGCTCGGGCTCCTGCGCGCGGGCTTCGTCGTCTCGTTCGTCCAGAGCTCGGTGATCCGC
>JAIBCE010000236.1 GCA_019694315.1 Sandaracinaceae bacterium | reverse complement strand
GAGATCGCGCTCGACGCGACGCTCCGCGCCCGCGTCGAGGCTCGGCTGCTCGGCGCGCTGACCTCGACCGACGAGCGGATCGCGTCCGCAGCCGCCGCGGCGATCGTGTGGGCCGATGCGCCGCGCTTTCGCGAGGTCGTCGCGCGGGCCGCTGCGCTCGTCGGCACCGAGGGTCGCGGAGACACCGTCGCGCTCGCGCGTGCGGCGCGCGCCGCGGGCTGCACCACCGAGGCGTGTCGAGCGCTTCGTGCTTCGGGTGTCGAGTCCGATCTCGACGTGCTCGATCAGGCTGGGGCGCGCGAGGCGCTCCTCGAACCGGAGCTCGGCTTTCCGCGATCCGTCGTGCGCTCGTATGCGCTGCTCGTGGCGGCGCGTCGCGGCGAGCTCGGCGCCGAGGCCGTGCCTGCCCTGTGCGCGATGGCCACGCGCCGCGAGCCCTCGGTGCGTGCCAACGCCGGGCTCGCGCTCGCCGCGCTGGGCGCGCGGTGCGAGGGCCTCGAGCCGAGCAGCTGGATCGCGAGGGCGCGCAGTGTCTCGGTCGAGCTGGCCGGCGCGCGGTGGTGCTCGATCGAGACCAGCCCGCCACTCTGCGACGCACGCGTGCTCTCCAGCGCGGTCGCGCGTTGCCTCGAGACCGCGTCCGACCCCGCGCTGCACGATGCCTGTGAGGCGCTCGCGCACCATCGCCTGCCCGATCTCGACACGAGCACGGCGCCGATCGATCTCACGGTGGTGGGGGACCGAGAGCGCCCCGAGGCGCGCCGCCTCGTCACGCTGCGCTTTCGCGACGGCTCCGCGATCACGCTGCCGACCGATGGCGCGGGACGGATCGCGCTCCGCATCGATCACGCTGCCGCGGCCGACGGAACGAGCGAGATCGTGGTGGACGATCCCTACGCCACGGTGCTCGAGCGGTGAGGACCGGGTCGCACCGTCCCGTATGCCTCGCGCGACGGGCTCGGAGCTCCGCGGTCCGCGTGCGCAGCGGTGCGAGCTGGGCCCTAATGGCCTTCTCGATCCTCGCCGGCCTCGCGAGCGTGGGGTGCGGCGGCGCGATCCCGCCGGGTCGCTACGGCGTCGCGTCCGTCGACGTCGAGGGGCTCTCGAGCCTCGACGACGCGGCGCTCGAGGCGTGCCTCGGCACGCGTCGAATCCCCACGCCGGGCTTCGACGTCGGCTCGTCCTCGAGCCCGGAGTGCAACGAGGCGCCGTTCGATGGCCGACGTGTGCGCTTCGATCTCTGGCCGTGGCCGTGGACACAGTGGCCGCTCTTCGACGAGAGCGTCTTCGAGCGTGACGAGCAGCGCGTCGTGCGCTGGCTGCGAGCCCGCGGTCACTACGAGGGGCGCCTCGTCGAGGCCACGGTCGATCCGCCCGAGGCACGCACGAGCGACCTCGAGGGCATCGATCACGAGCCCTGTGCGAACGAGGAGCGTGGCTGCCAGGTCCACGTGCGGATGCAGGTGGAAGAGGGGCCACCGGTCTTGATCGCGCGCGTCGAGATCCATGGCGCCGACGACGTCGACGAGGAGCTCCACCAGCAGCTGCGTGACGCCATCCCCTTTCGTCGCGGCGCCCGCTTCGACGAGGGCGAATTCGATCACGCGCGCGAGGCGATGGTCCGACGCCTCGCCGACGAGTCCTACGTCGATGCGCGCGTGGTCGGGCAGGTGAAGGTGGACGTGACGCGGCACGAGGCCTTCGTCGCGTACGACGTCGAGACGGGACCGCGCGCCGTGCTCGGCCGCATCTGCGTCTACGGCAACGGCAGCATCCCCGCCACGCCGGTGCTCGGCGCGACGTACCTCGAGCCCGGCACGGACTTCTCGCTGTCCGATCTCGAGGAGGCGCAGCGCGCGATCTACGCGCTCGGCACGTTCGCGTCGGTCGAGATCCGTCATCGCGCCGAGACGCCCGCGACCACGCGAGAAGAGACCGTCGATCCCGAGAGCGGCGAGGTCGATCTCACGGCGCAGAGCGTGGTCCCGAACCCCGAGCCGGTGCGCGATCCCGACGAGGCCTCCTCCGACGAGAGCCCCGAGGCCAGCTCCGAGGCCAGCCCCGAGGCGAGCCCCGAGCCCGCGGCGACGCCCGAAGCACCGAGCCTCTGCCGCGACCCACGACACCCCGCGCCGAGCGGTGCGCGCGTGGTCGATCTCGACGTGCGCGTCACGCCGGGGCGCCTCGAGCGCATGGGCGTGGGCCTCGGCCTCCAGGCAGGCAACACGCTGCAGTTCACGAGCGCGGGCGCCTCCACCTCCACGGGCCCGCTCGCGTCGAACCAGTGGGACGTCCACATCCTCTTCGCGTACGAGCACCGCAACGTCTTCGACAACATGCTGCGCGTGCGCGTCGAGGAGCGGCCGCGCCTCATCTGCCCGAACCAGTTCCCGGGCTGCGATCTCTCGGGCATCGAGCAGCGCGTCCCGTTCGGCAACCAGATCTCGCTCGACGTCCGCTGGCCCGCGTTCCTCGAGCCGCGCACCGTGCTCGTGGGTGGCGTCACGCATGACTACGGCCCTGCGCCGTTCCTCAACTTCTTTCGTCACGAGCTCGACGGACGCCTCGGCCTCGAGCGCTCGTTCTTCGATGGTCGCCTCTACCTGTCGGGGGGCATTCGCGGAAATCTCTTCTTCCCCGACGACGATCAGCGCGTCCGCATCCGCTCGCTCCGCGAAGAGACGCGTGCGCTCATCCTCGAGCAGAGCATCTACCTCGACCTCCGCGATCAGCCGCGCGATCCGCGCTCGGGCGCGTACGTCGCCGTCGGGCTGCAGGAGAGCGGCGCCGCGGGCCTCTCGTCGTGGGACTACATCCGCGTCACGGCCGAGGCGCGTGGCTACATCCCGCTGCCGGCGGGCATCGTGCTCGCGCTGCGCTTCGGCATCGGGGCGATGTTCGTGCTCGACAGCTACGGCCTCGATCCCGACAACGTCTACGACCTCGCGGGCCTCGGGCCCTTCTCGCAGCAGCTGACGGGAGGCGGACCGGTCTCGAATCGAGGCTTCCCCGCCGGCTTCATGGGCGACGTCGAGCGGCGCGAGATCCAGACGCGACCCACGCCAGACGGCATCGAGCTCCGCGCGCCCGTCCTCGTGTCGGGCGGCGTGCGGCGCTGGGAGGCCTCGATCGAGCTGCGTGTGCCGATCACGCCCGACATCGGCATCGCCGCGTTCGTCGACGCGGGCGACGTGACCAAGCAGCTCTACTTCCGCTTCGATCATCCGCAGATCGCGATCGGCGGCGGGCTCCGCCTCCACACCTTCATCGGCACCGTGCGCCTCGACGTCGCGGGGCGTCCCGACGCGCTCCAGGTCTTCGGCACGAGCACGCTGCCGCCGCCCTGCGCGAACAACGATCAGGTCAGCTGTCGGCCCAACCCCGTCGTCTTCGACTGGTTCGGGGCCTCGGGCTTCCCAGGGGCCGTGCACATCACGCTGGGCGAGGCGTTCTGATGAACGAGCGCACCTCGCACGTCCCTGAGCGACGCTCGGAGCTGCCGCCGACACCGTCCATGGTGCCGCCGCCCCCTCCGTCGCGCGGCAGGCGCGCGCTCCGCGTCGTGGGCTGGAGCCTCTTCGCGATCCTCGTCCTCGTGGCGTCGTTCGCGACCTCCCTCGTCTATCACGTGTCCACGAGCGAGGCGCGCTCGCTCGCGCGCGTGGCGATCGAAGAGCTCGCGAGCGGAGCCCTCCGTGGCGATCTCGACATCGGTCGGGTCGACGAGCTGACCCTCGGTCGCGCCCGCTTCACGAACGTCGTGCTCTACGACGACCAGGGCCGCATGGTGATCTCGATCCCCGAGCTCACGGTCTGGCCCGATCTCGATCGGATCCTCGAGGACGGCACCATCCGCATCGCAGGAGCTCATGCGACGCGACCGTTCGTGCAGCTCTACACGGTCGACGACATCGGTGGACCGGATCCGAACGGCCTCGAGGTCTCGCTCGTGCGCGCGTTCCAGCCCACCGAGCCGGGCGATCCGAACGGCGAGCCCACGCACATCGTGCTCGACGGACTCCAGCTCGAGGACGCGACGGTGGTGGGCGATGCGCCCAGGTTTCCCGGGCTCGTCGTGCAGGAGCTCGACGTGGTCGGGCGCATCGAGATCGAGCAGGACGTGCTCATCCAGGTCTTCGACGCGCACGGTCGCATGACGGCGCCGTATGGCGGCGACACGCACCTCGATCGGGCCGTGGTCCGGTTCACGACGGACTGGGATCAAGGGCTCGACGCGTACCTGATCACGCACCGTGAGGGCTCGCGCGCCGATGCTCGCGTGCAGGTGACGCGGCCCGACGGAGACGAGGCGCCCCCGCACGTGTGGATCCGCGCGCACGTGGATCCGCTCGAGATGGCCACGCTCGACGCGATGGGCCTCACGCCACCGGGCGCGCTCACGGGGAGGGTGCACGGTCACGCCGTGCTCGAGGGGCCCGCCGATCACCTCGTGCTCACCTCGTCTCTCGAGACCGACGGCGGACCCCTCGCGATCGACGGAACGCTCGGGACCGACGGGCACTATCACTTCGCGGCGCGCAGCGAGGGGCTCGATCTCGACGCGGTCGTCGCGCGCGTGCCGCCCATGCTCATCGCAGGCGAGGCCTCGATCGACCTCGACACCTCGAGCGGCGAGCTCGCCGCGCCGCACGTCACGATCGATCTCGAGCCGTTCGTGGTGGAGGGCTACGTGCTGCCTTCGCTGCGGGGTGAGGGACGTCTCGAGGACGGCGAGCTCGTCGTCGAGACGATCCACGCTCCCGGCCTCGAGGCAGGTGCGGGCGGCGAGATCTCGGGCGAAGGGCGCGTGGGCTACGACGGCACGCTCGCGCTCGAGCTCCAGCTCGACGTCGAGGACATCGGTCGCGACCCCAACGTCGCGCGCCTCGTGCCTGGTGCGCACGGCGCGGTGCACGGGTCGCTGCGCGTGGCGAGCGGACCTCGCGCCGCCGACCTGGCCTACGACTTCGACGTCGACATCCGCAACTTCCGCTACGGCCCGGTGCGAGCACGCCGCCTGCTCGCGCGGGGCTTCTTGCGCGGCGATCCCGCGCGCCCCGTCACGCGGATCACGACGAGCGGCGAGGGGCTCCGCACGGGCACGCTCGCGCTCGGCCGCTTCCGGGGAGAGCTCCGCGGCGGCCCGAGCCAGTACGAGATCGAGCTCGGCGTCCAAGGAGGCTCGCCGATCCGCGCGGCCCACGTGGCGGCCGTCGCGCGCAGCGTCGGCGATGGCTCGTTCGATCTCGTCACCGACGCCTTCGACATCGATCCGGGCCTCGGTCGCTTCGTGCAGGCCTCGCCCATCCGGCTCCGCGCTGGACGTTCCGGAGTGCGCTTCGACAGCCTCGAGCTCGAGGGCGCGCGTCGCGCCGAGGCGCCCGCGCCACGCGTGTCGGTTGCGGGCTCGGTCGGTGCCGAGCGCGCAGAGGGCCTCGTCGTGGAGGTGACTGGCTATCCGCTCGAGTCTCTGGCGCCGTATCTCTCGGATGAGCTGGCGCACCTCGACGGGCGCCTCGACGGAGTGCTCCGCGTCGATGGCGACCTCGACGCGCCGAGCGTCTCGCTGCGTGGCGCGATCGCCGAGCTGTCGTTCGATCAGGTGCGCGCCGCGAACGTGTCCTACCAGATCTCTCACGAGGACGGCGTCCTCCAGAGTCGCATCGAGGGCACCCTCGGCGATCGCGGCACGATGCTCCTCGAGGGGCCGACGCAGGTGTCGTTCGCGGCGCTCACCGACTCCGCGCGCTTCCTCGACGAGGCGCGCTTCGATGGGCTCCGCCTCGCGATCGATCAGGTCGGCGTGCCGTTCGTGCTGCCGCTGCTCGGCATCGACAACAGCGTGTACGACGTCTCGGGCAAGCTCTCGGTGAGCGGCGAGCTCCGCGGCACGATCGCTCACCCGAGCATCCCGAGCTTCGTGATGATCCTCGATCGCGTCTCGCCCGAGGGCTGGACGCCCCTCCGCGTGAAGCTCGAGCTCGCGCTCGAGGACCGCGATCTGCGCATCGAGCGCCTCTGGCTCGCCGACGTCGATGGTGAGATCGCCCTCGCACAAGGGCGATTCGTGCTGCCGCTCGACGAGCTCCCGTCGGATCGTGCGGGGTGGATCTCCGGCATCGCCGCGCGCCCGTGGGAGCTCGCGGTGCGGCTCGAGCCGCGCTTGCTCGAGGAGTGGCCGCGACCGCTCTCGAAGACGCTCCCTCACGGCGTGAGGCTCGCAGGATCGTTCAACGCGTCGGGCGGTCCCGAGGGCGCGCACGCGCGGGCGGACGCGAGCCTCCGCTGGGTGACACCGACGTTCGAGCACGCATGCGCGCGCCACGATCAGCCGGTGCTCGAGGCGCTCGCCGTCACCGAGCCCGATCCGCGCGCGGCCGACGCGCGTCACCGTCGCACGCAGATGGTCGCCACGATGTTCGCGGACCAGCGCAGCATCGGCACGGCCACGTTCACCGCCGAGACGCCCCTCGATGCGTGGCTCGCCGAGGGTCGGGTTCCCTCCGTGCCCGAGACGCTCGTGGCGATCGCGCTCGACGACGTGCCGCTCGGCCGCGTGCCCTGGACCTGTCCACGCGCCGCCGGGCGCGCCAACGGCCATGCGTCGCTTCGTCTCTTCTCGTCGCGCCCCTCGATCGACATCGATCTCGACGTCGACGAGCTGCGCATCCGCGATGAGGGCGCGCAGGCCTCGCGCCCCTACCACGTGGCCCTCCGCGCGAGCACCGAGGGCGCCGACTGGACGACGCTGGCCTCGTGCGCCGTGGTGACGGTCCAGGAAGCAGACCGCACCGCGATCGCGCAGTGCCCGCTGGCCCTGCTCGACGTCGAGCCGGACAGTGGTGCCGTGGGGCCGCTCGACGCGCTCGCAGGCGCGGCGGTCATGCCGCTCGAGGGCGAGGCGATCGTTCGGGCCTCCGTCCCGGTGCGCTTCTCGGCGAGCTCTCCGGTGCCCGAGATCGCCTACGACCGTGCGCTCTACGTGGAGGGTCGCTTCTCGGAGGCGCACCTCGAGCCGCTCCTCGTCGTGGTCCCGGGCATCTCGCAGGCCGACGCGATCGGCGACGGCGAGGTGGTGCTCCGCGCCGTCGACGGGCAGGCCCAGCTCTCCGGCGGCCTCGATCTCAGCGACGGTCGCGCGCGCATCCTCGCGCTCGGCCAGCACCTGCACGAGATCGAGGGAATGCTGCTCTTCCGCGGCAACCGCATCGTGATCGACGAGGACCACCAGCTTCGCGCCGCCGACCCGGCGGGGCGGATCGCGGTCGATGGCGAGATCGGCTTCGAGGGGATCGCGCCCGCATGGGCCGATCTCCACGTCTTCCCCGATGGCTTCCCGTTCCGTCGTGAGGGCGCCGTGCTCGCGAGCCTCGCGGGCCACGCGGGCCTCCGCGTGCGCTTCGAAGAGCAGCGTCTCTCGGGCCAGATCCGCACGAGCTCGTTCGAGGTGCGCTTGCCCGACCACATGGCCGGATCCGTCATGGATCTCGAGGCGCGCCGCGACGTGCTCGTGATCGGCGAGGACGCCTTCGAGCTCACGAGCTCGAGCGAGGCGCCGTACCCGTATGTGCTCCACCTCGATGCGACCGAGCCCTTCACCGTGCATCGAAACGACTTCGAGGCCGAGCTCACGGCGGAGCTCGACATCGAGTACGCCGATCCGGATCTCACGGTGACGGGCAACGCCGTCCTGCGCTCGGGCACCTTCGAGGTCTTCGGCAAGCGCTTCGCGATCGCGCGCGGCTCGCTCTTGTTCCTCGAGGAAGCGCCGCTCGATCCGGTGATCGATCTCGTCGCGACGTATGCGCTGCCCGGCCGGTCCGGGTCGTCGATCAGCATCGAGGTCGGCGGGCAGCTCTCGGACATGTCGATCGCGTTCACGTCCACCGAGACGAGCGACGTCGGTCAGATCCTCTCGCTCCTCGTCGCGGGCTCCTCGGCCCGCTCTGCCGAAGAGACCGCGCAGCAGGCGGGCGGACAGGCCGCCAATTTCGTCGCGGGCCTCACCGCGGGCCTCCTCACGCTGACCTTGCGTCGCGAGCTCGGCGACGTGGGCAACGTGGTGCCTGCCGTGAGCATCGAGACGGCGGGCACCGCGGGCACGCTGCGCGCGCGCGCGTACTGGGACGCGTCGGTGATCATCCCCGACTTCCTCCGCGAGGTCGTGGTGGGCGCGAGCGTCGAGGGCTTCTTCACCGCCGATCAGGGCTCGACGGGCGGCGGCTCCGCGGGCTCGACCGGCGCGGGCGGTGGCGTGACCATCGAGCTGCAATTCCCTTATGGAATCAGGTCGACGGGCACCTATGTGCCTCCGCAGTCGTGGGGCGCCGACGTGCTCTGGCAGCCGTGAGTCGATTCGAGGGGCATGTCGCCGGAGGGGGGGCTCCTGTTCAGCGCAGCGAGCGGCCGCCTATCCTCGTGGTGTGCACACCTCCTCGGCTCGCACGCTCCTCCTCAGCATCGTCTGCTCCTGGCTCGCGGCGTGCGATGGCTCGCCCGCGGTGCCCGACGCCTCGTCCGACGACGCACCTCGTGTCGATGCGTTCGCCGAGCCCGACGCGTTCGTCGTGCCCGACGCCTACGTCGATCCGCCGTGCACCACGCTGCTCGAGGACCCGAGCGATGGCCTCCTCACGACGTGGCCCGAGGTCGCGCTCCTCGAGGACGATCCGAGCACCGAGACCGGTCTCCGCCTGCGCTTTCGCGCGGAGGACTACCCGACGCTCGCCGACACCCTCGGCGGCTACCTCGCGACGCTCACCGACGATCTCTCCGAGGTCGACGGCTTCGGCATCAACGCCGAGGTCGTGATCCAGTTCGGTCGACACTTCGACGTCGCGTCGCTGCCGACGCCAGAGGTCACGGTCACGGCCGCTGCGCCGCTCGGCCTCCTGGTGGTCGAGCCCGGTCCGCCTCGCCTCGTGCCCGTCCTCGTCACCACGACCGACTCGGATCGCACGCTGCTGCTCGCACCGGGGGAGCCACTTCCGCCGCGCGCACGTGTCGCAGCCTTCGTCACCGAGGCCCTCACCCCTGCGGCGCGCGGATGCATCGAGCGCTCCCCGTCGGTCGATGCGCACCTCCGCGGCACGCTCGATCCCCACGAGGCGGCGGCGCTCGACGCGCTCGTCTCGCTCGGCGTCGTGCGCGACGCCTCCGAGCTCGTCACGCTCGTGGCCTATCCCACGCAGTCGATCGTAGAGGACGCCATCGCCGTGCGCGCCGACATCGAGGCCCACCGACCGAGCTGGGCCACGCCGCCGACGTGCGCGGAGGAGACGGAGTGGATCCGCTGCGACGGCGTGATGCGCGCGCGCACCTATCAAGATCCTGCCGACGGCGTGATGCGTCGCGCGCGGGGCGCTCCTGCGCCGATGCACGGCACCTACGAGCTCCCCGTCACCGCCTGGCTCCCGCGCGAGGGCACCGCCCCGTTCCGCACGCTCGTCTACGGCCACGGCCTCACGGGCTCGCGCGAGCAGGCCTCGCAGCTCGCGCACTTCGCGGCGCCCCTCGGCATCGCGACCGTCGCGATCGACGCGCCGCACCACGGCGAGCACCCCACCGCGGATCCGATGCCCACCGAGCTCAATTCGCTCCTCGGCTTCTTCGCGATCTCCACGGCGATGCTGCGCACCCGCGCGCTCGAGGCCGCGCGCCTGCGCGACAATTTCCAGGCGGCGGCGTTCGATCGCCTGCAGCTCGTGGCGCTCCTCGCCGACGAGCCCGATCTCACCGGCGACGGCTCGCCCGACGTCGATCTCGCGCAGCTCGCGTACCTCGGCGTCTCGCTCGGCGGGATCATGGGCGCGCAACAGCTCGCGCTCGACGCGCACCTCGGCGCGGGTGTGCTCGTGGTCGGTGGCGGTCGTGTCTCGGCGATCATCAGCGACAGCGAGACCTTCGGCTCGCTCGTGCTCGCGCTACGGCCGCGCGGCTCGACCGACGGCGACGTGCGCCGCTTCTTCCCGATCCTCCAGACGATCCTCGAGCGCGGCGACGCGGCCTCGTGGGCGCCGTACGTGACCCGCGGGGCGCTCGATGGCGCTCCGCGCGACGTCGACGTGCTCCTCGGTGTGGTGCTCGACGACGAGATCGTCCCCAACGTCTCGAACTACACGCTCGCGCGCGCGTTCGGCATGCCGCTCGTCGAGCCCGTGCTTCGTCCGGTGCCTGCGGTCGCGTCCGTGCCCGCCCCGCTGCGCGGCAACGTCCGTGAGGGCCGCGCGACGACGGGGCTCCTGCAATTCGACGTGATCGGCGACGGCATGGGCGGCACCGAGACGGCCGATCACGGCAACGTGGGCGCCTCCGACGTGGGCGCGAATGCGTGGCTCGACTTCCTCACGAGCCACTGGGACGACGCGCCCGCGCGCATCCGCGATCCGTACGAGGCGATCGGGCTCTCGCACGCCGCGCCGTAGCGTGGCGCGACGCGGCGTCACGCATCGACGCGCGTCGCGGAGCGCATCGTGACGAGCTCCTCGGCCGCGGTCGGGTGGATGCCGAGGGTTCGATCGAGGTCGCGCTTCTTCGCCTCGCACACGAGCGCCACCGCGAAGCCCTGCACGATCTCGCCCGCGTCCTCGCCCGCCACGTGCACGCCGAGCACGCGATCGGTGTCTCGATCCACCACGAGCTTCATGAACGTCCGCAGCGTCGAGCCCGAGATCGTGGCCTTCATGGGCCGGAAGCTCGTCTCGTAGATCGCGAGCGCATGCCCCCGCTCGCGGGCCTCGTGCTCGGTGAGCCCGACGGTCGCCACGCTCGGTGTCGTGAAGACGGCGGTGGGGATCGCGCGGTAGTCCACGGTCTCGGGGCCGCTGCCGAAGAGGGTGCGCGCGAGCGCCATGCCCTCGGCGAGCGCCACGGGCGTGAGCTGGTTGTGCCCGATGACGTCGCCCACCGCGTAGAGGCCTGGGACGTTCGTGGCGTAGTGCGCATCCACGCGGATCGCCCCGTGGCGGAGCACCACGCCGAGCCCCTCGAGCCCGAGCCCCTCGGTGGCGGGATCGCGTCCCACCGCGAGGAGCACACGCTCGGCCTCGTGATGGTGACCGCGCACCGTGTGCACACGGAGGCGATCGCTCGCCCGCTCGATCCGCGTCACTTCCTCGTGCGTCTCCACACGGATCCCCTGCGCCCGGAGCTGCTCGATCACGAAGTCGGAGATCCCCGCATCGAAGCGCGGCAGCACGTGGTCGTGGCGCGCGAGCACGGTCACCTCCACGCCGAGCGCCGCGAAGATCGCCGCGAATTCGAGGCCGATGTAGCCCGCACCGACCACGATCACGCTCCGGGGCAGCACCTCGAGCGCGAACACGTCGTCGCTCACCCACGCGAGCGCGGCGCCCGGGAAGCTCGGTCGTCGCGGCTTGGCGCCCGTGGCCACCACCACGTGCGTGGCGGTGATCTCGCGCTCGGCCGTCCCATCGCGGAACGCGACGCGATGCGGCGCGACGATCCGCGCCTCCCCGCGGAGGATCTGCGCCCCGGCGCCCGACACGATCCGCTCGTAGACGCCGTTCAGGCGCGTCACCTCGTCGGCGACCCGCCGATGGAGGCTCGACCAGTCGTGACGGGCGCCGTCGACCGACCAGCCGAGGCCGGCCGCGTCTCTCAGCGTGTGGGCCACCTCCGCGCCGTGGACGTAGAGCTTCTTCGGGACGCAGCCCACGTTCACGCAGGTGCCCCCGAGGCGACCGCGCTCGGCCAGCGCCACGCGCGCACCCAGGCTCGCCGCGATGCGCGCTGCGCGCACGCCGCCCGAGCCACCGCCGATCACGAAGAGATCGAAGTCGAATGCCGTCATGGTCCTCCGTCCCTCGCTCGACGCGAGGGCGAGCCGGACTCATAGCTCCCGGCGATGACCCGCGCCGACGATCTGGCCCTCTATCACTTCGACGGTTGCCCCTATTGCGCGCGCGTCCGCCGCGTCCTCGACGAGCTCGGGGTCGAGGTCGAGCTGCGCGACATCGACGAGGACCCCGCGCACCTGAGGGCCCTCGTCGAGGCGCGGGGGCGTCGAACGGTCCCGGTGCTCCGCATCCGCCACGCCGAGGGAGACGAGTGGATGCCCGAGTCCTCGGACATCGTGGCGTTTCTCCGCGAGCGTTTCGGCACAGCACGCTGACGGCACTCGAGGGATCGCCGTTGCGCGACGGCGAGGGTGCGTAGGCCACCGATCGTGCCTCCCCCCTCCCTCGCCGCGATCCGACGCGTCCTCTGGCTCGAGGACGAGGTGATCTCGTGCCCGGTCGAGGACCTCGACACCCTCGATGGCGCGATGCGGGTGCTCGACTCCGCGTATGCCGCGCTCGAGCAAGCGGCCCTCCGGTGCCCTCGTGGGCACATGCTGCGCGAGGCGTCGCTCAGGGTCGTCGGCGCGCGCCGCACCTGGCTCGCCATCGCCGCCGAGGCGCGTCCGGGCAACGAAGAGCTCGAGCGCGAGGCGAGCCACGAGCTCGAGCTGGCGCGCGCCGCGCTTCGACGCCTCCACGGCGAGCTGGTGCGCGACGCCCCCCGCCCTCCGAGCAGCGGAAGCAACGTCGTCTCCCTGGCGTCGCGCCGGCGCTCGTCTTGACCGCGGCAGGACCGTTCGGCTATCAAGTCTCTCCCTGCGCGGGCTTAGCTCAGGGGTAGAGCGCTAGCTTCCCAAGCTGGATGTCGTGGGTTCAAATCCCATAGCCCGCTAACGAGGACGAAGGCCGGTCGAAGCGATTCGACCGGCTTCGTCGTTTGGCGAGCTCGGGACCCTGATCGAGAACGAGTCTCG
>JAIBCE010000235.1 GCA_019694315.1 Sandaracinaceae bacterium | reverse complement strand
TGCCGCACGTGACGCCCGTGCAGTCGGGCACGACACAGTGGCCTCCCTCGCACTCCGTCGCGCGGGGATCGCCCATCGGGCACGCGATCTCCGTGCAGCTCGCGCTGAACGTGAAGAGCACGATGTCGCCGCCGGTGACGCGCACCGTGCGCGTGCGCCGCAGCACGGCGCGACCCTGGAAGCGCAGCTCGGCCGCGAGCTCGAGGACGGTGCCGACCGAGACGTCCCGGTACTCCGCGATCACGCGGGGCGTGTCGTAGCGCTGGCTGCCCGAGACCACGATCGACCGCGAGTCGCCGCGGCGGAGCACCGCGATCTCGTCGAATTGCGAGACGGGCGCGAGATCCGTGAGGAGCTGCACCGAGATCTCGGGCGGCGGCGCCTCACAGCCCGCGAGCGACGAGGACGCCAGCGCGGCGAGGCACGCCGCGAGGCACCCAGCTCTCGAGGCGAGCGGCGAGACCACGCACCCTCAGCATACGCGTAGGACGAGCGGCGCGCGCCAGCGGGGTCGCTCGATCCCGACTCCCGAGAGACGACGAGCACGGGCGCGGCGAGCGCCGCTCTGCGCGTTCAGCGGGGCGATCAGGGCACGATCAAGAGCTTGCCCACGACCTTGCCGCTGCGGCTCTTCTCGTGCGCCTTCTCGGCGTCCTCGAGCGAGAAGCGCGCCTCGATGCGGGCCTTGAGCTGGCCCTTGGCCATGGCCTCCACGAGCGGCTCGAGGCGCTTCTGGTTGGGCGCACCGAGGAGCGTCCGCACGCTCGGCAGGAACGCGATGGAGAGGTAGTCGCCCGGCTGGCTCACGACCATCTCCACCGTGCCCGTCGGGGTGAGCAGGGCGCGGCACTTGGCCAGCGGGTACACGTCGCTGCCGACGAGCTGGAGGATCACCTGGTAGGGCCCGTGCGCGCGGGCCGCCTCGAGCGCGTCGCCGCGCGTGTAGTCGATCGCGATCGCGCCCTCGCCCTCGACGAGCGACACGTTGCGGCTCGAGCACACGCCGACGGCCTGCGCGCCGAGCATCTTGGCGATCTGCATCGCGGAAAGGCCCACACCGCCCGCGGCGCCGAGCACGAGCACCTTGTCGCCGGAGGCGATCTTCTGGTGCTCGCGCATCGCCATCCACGCGGTCACCGCGGGCACGGGCAGGCACGCCGCGTCCTCGAGCGAGACCGCGTCGGGCACGACCGCGACCTGATCGCGCTTCACGATCACCTCGGAGGCGTAGCTGCCGTGCTGCTTGCGCGAGAAGTCGGTGCCGCCGACCACGCGCGTGCCCACCGCGAGCCCACCGTTCTTGCCGGCCTCGATCACCTCGCCCGCGAAGTCGATGCCCGGCACGAAGGGCTTGCCCGGCCCGAGGAACGTGTACGCGAAGTGGAGCGGCCCGCCCTCGCGCATCTTCCAGTCCACCGGGTTCACGCCGATCGCGGCGACCTTCACGCGCAGCTCGTCGTCTCGGAGCGGACGCGACGGGAGCTCGATCACGGCGAGCGGCTCGGTGTGGGACTTGGAGATGGCGACGCGCATGCGCCGAGCGTTAGCACGGAGGCCCGCTCGCCCCCGACCCGTTCACAGTTCTTCGGAGCCCGCCGCGAAGGCTCCGCAGCGCGTCAGCAAGCCTTGCTGATGCGTCGCGAAGCCTTCGCCGGGCTCTCGGAAGCGCTGGTCGGGGTCGGCACGTCACGACGCTGGCGACGAGGTCGCGATGCGAGCAGGCGATCCGCCCGTGATGCAGCGAGCAGCGCGAGCGCGAGGACGACGAGCGATACGAGCGGGCTCGGACGCCGCGGGCTCGCGAGCTGGCACGTGCAGGAGAACGCGAGCCGCGGTCTCGTGCCCGCGTCGCCCGCGCCGCTGGCGCCGGGCACGCCGGCGTCGGGCGCCACCACGAAGGCATCCGTTCCCGGAGGCACGGACGCATCCACCACCACGACGCTCGCGTCCGGCGACTCGACGAACGCGTCGGGAAACGCCGCGTCGACACCGGGCGGCACGTACGCATCGGGCAGCACCGCCGCATCGGCCAGCACCGCCGCATCGGCCAGCCCCGCCGCATCGGCCGCGACGCCCGCGTCGACGGGCAAGGCCACGCAGACCCCGAGAGAGCACACCGCGCTCGCCTCACACCGGACGGTCCAGTCGCACGGCGCACCCGCGGGGGCGCGACCACACACACCCGCGTTGCAGCTGCCGCTCGTGCAGTCGGCGCTGCGCGTGCAGCTCACGCCGTCGGCGTTGCCCGGTCGATAGAGGTAGGCACGGCCTTGATCGGTGCTCGCGCCGGGCGCGCCCACGCCGAGCACGTGACCGACGACCGTGCGGTCGGCAGCGAGGCCCTGGAGCTCGTCGTCGGCGAGGCCTGGGTCCCACATCATCCGCTGCGTCATGTGATCGAAGGCCCAGAGGCGACCTCGATGATCGATGGCCTCGTCGGTGGCGAAGAGGATGCCGTGCGAGAAGACCGGCTGACCGAAGTGGAGCGGGCTCGCGTCGTCGGGGGGCCGCACGAAGTCGGCGTAGTCCCAGCTCCCGCTCGCGTTCGAGAAGACCGTGATCGTGCCGCCGTCGGTCACGAACGTGGGGTTGAACGGACAGCTGATCGCGACGCGACCGTTCTCCATGGAGAGGCCCCGACCGCAGCCGGACCCGAGCAGGCCCGAGCCCGTGAGCGTGGTCTCGCGCGTGAGCGAGTCGCCGACGCGACGGTAGATGTCGACCTCGCCGACGTTGTCGACCGTGCCCGGCTCGGTCACCGCGACGAGGTCTCCCTCGGCCGCGACCTCCCAGGCGAAGTAGCCGCTCGGGATGGTCTGCGACGAGGCCAGATCGATCGTCACATCGCCCCAGCTGCGATCGAGACGCGTGAAGCCCCAGAGGTGTCCGAAGGTGCGCGAGCCCGTCATGGTGCGGCACGGGTCGCTCGGGTTTCGACACCAGAACGGCGCGCCGAAGATCGCGCGCTGCGTGGAGCCATCGGTGACGAGCGCGACCGAGAAGCCGAAGAGCGGGCGACCCGAGGAGTCCGGCACGTCCTTGCGCTGCACGTACGTGAACGTGGTGGAGGTCGGCGTGGGGCGCGTGTAGAGGTACACGGCGCCGTGGTGGTCGTACTCCGCGGGCGAGGTGATCACGAGCGATCGACCCTGGAGGGCCACGCGCGTGCCGAAGCTCTCGATCCCCGTTCCGTCGTCGCCGATGCGCACGGCGGGGTCGTCGGGCTGGTAGTACACGCCGCGCTCGAGCGGCACCGAGCCCACGAGCTCGTAGACGACGAAGCCGCCCGTGGTCCCCTCGGCGATCGAGCCGCCGAAGCCCACGACCACCACGTTGCCCTCGATCGTGATCGAGCGACCGAAGCGGTAGCGCGGCGTGGGAAAGCTCGGGCGCGGGAGCTCGATCACGCCGACGTCGAATTCCTGAGCGCGCGCCGGCCGGGCCGCGGCGAGCGACGCGAACGCTGCGGCGAGCAGAGCCAGAGCCCGGACACACACCGTCGAGGCGCAATGCATGAGCGGTCCCTTTGCCGGTCTCGTGCCAGGGCCTGCGACGCCGGATCGCCCTCGATTCTCGGAGTTCTCGGGGGTCGCGCGCGCGCGCGACGCGCGCCTGCGTGCAGCGCACACGCAGCGCGTCTGCCCGACACGCGCGCGCGACGCCGCCCCTGCGCGATCAACCTCGTCGGCCCTCGAGCTCGAGCAGCGCGGCCTTGCGCGGCAGGCCGCCGCCGTAGCCCACGAGGCGCCCATCCGCGCCGATCACGCGATGGCACGGGAGGACGATCGCCAGCGGATTGCGGCCATTCGCGGCACCCACGGCCCGCACCGCCCGAGGTCGTCCGATCGCGCGCGCGAGCTCAGCGTAGCTCCAGGTCTGCCCGTACGGGATCGTGCCGAGGGCGCGCCACACCGCGCGCTGGAACGGCGTGCCCTCGTCGAAGGCGATGGGAAACGTGAACGTGCGCAGGCGCCCGGCGAAGTACGCGTCGAGCTCGCGGCGCACCGTCGTGAGCGTGTCGTCGTCGGCGAGCCGCGCGTCGGTGGGCACGGACCTGGCATCGCGAGCGCGAGGGTCGTCGTCGAAGAAGAGGCCGGTGAGGACGGGCTCGCCTGCGCCTGCGCGGGTGGCGCAGAGCACGAGAGGGCCGACCGGAGAGTCGTGGACACGGACGATGCGAGAGACGGCATCGGAGGAGACGGTGGTGCGATGGCGAGGCATGAGGTGACGAGATGAGCTCGGGACGTGGTCGACGCTGGCGGTTTCCGGACCTGCTCTCTGGGCGCGAGACGGCGTCCGAAAACCGCCAGCGCGAGGGTGCCGCGATGGTAGAGGCGAGCCCATGACGATGAGCGAGCGCGAGCGGGCCTACCGCGCGATCGTCGCGCGTGACGCGCGCTTCGATGGCCGGCTCTTCGTGGGGGTGCGCACCACGGGGGTGTTCTGCCGACCGATCTGCCGCGCGCGCACGCCGCGCCTCGAGAATGTCGAGCTCTTCGCGAGCGCGGCCGCCGCGCAGGCCGCGGGCTTTCGTCCGTGTCTGCTCTGTCGTCCCGAGTCGTCGCCCGACGTCGCCGCGTGGCGCGGCAGCTCCGCGACGGTCTCGCGCGCGCTCGTGCACCTCGCCGAGGGCGCGCTCGACGAAGGCACGGTGGACGAACTCGCCGAGCGCCTCGGCATGGGAGAGCGCCAGCTCCGACGCCTCTTCGAGAAGCACCTCGGCACGAGCCCCATCGCGGTCGCGCAGAGCCGTCGGGTGCTCTTCGCCAAGAAGCTCGTGCACGAGACCTCCCTCTCGATGGCAGAGATCGCGCACGCGTCCGGCTTCGGCAGCATCCGCCGCTTCAACGAGGCCTTCGCGGCCGCGGTGGGACGGCCGCCCTCGTCCCTGCGGCGCGCACACGCGAGCGGAGGGCGCGCCGAGGAGGGCACCTCGCTCACGCTGGGCTTCGTGCCGCCACTCGACTGGGCGAGCCTCCTCTCGTTCTTCCGCGACCGCGCGCTCACGGGGCTCGAGCACGTGGACGACGAGAGCTACGCGCGCACGATCGCGCTCGGGCCGCACCAGGGCACGATCCGCGTGCGGCCGCTCCGCGGTCGGGACGCGCTCTCGCTCACGGTCGTGTTCCCCGACGTGGCCGCGCTCGGCGCGATCGTGAGCCGGGTGCGACGCATGTTCGATCTCGACGCCGACGTGCGCGTGATCGGGCGCGTACTCCGACGTGATCCGGTCCTCCGATCGCGCGTCCGCGCGCGTCCGGGCCTGCGCGTGCCGGGGGCCTGGGACCCGTTCGAGAGCACGGTCCGCGCGATCCTCGGCCAGCAGGTGTCCATCGCGCGCGCGCGTGTGCTTGCGTCGGAGCTCGTCGCGCGCTGGGGCCCTCGCGCGACGACGAGCACGCGTGGGCTCACGCACCTCTTTCCCACGCCGGCGGCGCTCGCCCGCGAGCTCGAGGACCAACGCCTCGGCATGCCAGGCAGCCGAACGCGCGCGCTCGCCTCGCTCGCGGGCGCCGTGTCGAAGGACCCCTCGCTGCTCGCGGCCACCACGTCGATCGACGACGCGCGCACGCGCCTCCGCGCGCTCTCGGGTGTGGGCAGCTGGACCGAGGAGTACGTGGCCCTGCGGGCGCTCCGTGATCCAGATGCCTTCCCCGCGAGCGACGTGGCCCTCCTTCGCGCGTTCGAGGACGAACGTGGTGCGCGCCCGAGCCCCGACGCGCTCACGACGCGCGCCGAGGCCTGGCGACCGTTTCGCGCCTACGCCGCGCAGCACCTCTGGACGGAGTGAGACGGAGGCCCTCCGTGACGCCGGGCGAGGATCTTGGCGCGCCAGGATGGGGCTTGATACGTTTCCGTGTGCTTCGACGAGTGGAGATGGATGGTTTCCGTGGGTTTCGCTCCTTCTCGGCAGAGTTGGAGCGGACGACGGTCATCATTGGCCCCAACAGCTCGGGGAAGACATCGCTGCTGCACGCGATCCGGCTCGCTTGTGACGCCCTTGAGATTGCGCTCGACGGCCCCGACGCGAGTCCACGGTCGGCGGGGACGACAATCCAGGTCTGCTCGGCGGCGAGCACCATCGTCGTCGATCCTGCTCGACTCGCCACGCTGGCGGACTATCGGCAGCTGTTCGTCGACGGAGGCGTTTCGGACGGCACACACCTGACCATCAAGTTGACGTTCGACGTCGGCGATCCCGTCGCGGAATTGACGACACGACTCGTGTACAGCCGAAACGCGCAGCTCAAGCTCGACGTGTCACTCAAGAGCGCGTCGGTGACGCAGGCAGTGGCGCACATCAAACCGAAGGCGAAGGGACGACCTGCAAAGCTCCGCGAAGAGATCGAACGGGTCCGCCCACTCGCATCGTTCGTGCCCGCGTTCTACGGCGTGACCCGCACCGAGGAGTATCGGACCCAGCCGCTCGTCGCGCGCATGCTCGGCGGCGGCGATCAGAGTCACATCGTGCGGAATCTCGTTGCTCGCCTTGACGGTGTGGCACTGGAGCGCCTGAACGGATTTCTCGGCCGCACGGTGGGAGCTTCGATCGTCTCTCGTACATCGTCGCAGGATGCAGAGAAACGCGCGGACCTCGCAGTCACGTTCAAGGACACGAATGGCGAGCTTGAACTCTCCGCCGCAGGCGCCGGTGTCGTTGCGCTCGTAGCCTTGTTTGCGGCGCTTGAACGCACACGGTTGCAGCGCGCCGCGGCGCCTGATCGCACGGTCGTGTTCCTGCTCGACGAGCCTGAGGCACACCTGCACCCGCGTCTCGCTGCGGATGTCGCAGAGGGGATCGCTGCGACGGCCAGCGAGTTCGGAGTCCAACTCGCGCTGGCCACGCACTCGGTTGACGTCGTGAACCGGCTTGGTCGCCGAGATGAGATCGCGGTCGTCCAAGTCGACCGTAGCCGAAGCGCCGCGCTCTCCTTGCGCAACGACGCCGAACTCATCGCTGCACTTGATGCGTTCTGCGACCTCACGCCTTTTACGAGCCTCAACTTCCTGGCGTCGCGCCGCCTTATTCTCGTCGAGGGCAGCACCGATCGCAGAATCCTGGAGGCGTGCGCGCGCTGTCTCTACCAATCCGACGATGCACGGATGAGGCGCTTCCGTGCCCAGGTTGTGGTCGAGCTCGAAGGGGTCGGCAACGCTTCCATCCGTGGGGTTCTGGGCAAGCTGGTTCAGCCCTCCGTCTTCGCCACGCTGGACGCCCAGCGAGCAGTTCGGGTGGGGATCGCCCTCGACCGGGACTGGGAGCGCGAACCGCTTTCGGTGCGACGAGCAACGATCGCCCCGCACCTGCACGCGGTCGAGGTCGTGTGGAGTCGATACTCGATCGAATCTCTGTTCCTCGACCCGCCCATTCTCGGCGCGTGGGTGGATGCCCACCTTCCCGCAGGCACATCGAGTCGACAGGCTGTCGAAACGGCAGTGCTGGCGGCGAACTCCGACGCCGCCCTGCGCGACGAGGCCGAGGACGGAAGGGTGAAGTTCCACAAGCGCGCCGATCCGAAGACGAAGCAAAGCCTCATCGACGTCGAGGCGCGAAAGCGCGCTCGAGCGGAGGTTCGGGCTGCCCCCGCCGTGTTCCAGCACGGCAAGAGCCGCGCGGCGCGGATCCTGGAGGCCCTGCGAAACGGGCTCTCCCCTGGCGACCGCAGGCACGTTCGCGGTTCGATCGTTGACGTCATCGATGGCGCTGCCGCGTCGAAGGTTCCGATCGACGCGGTGCCGTCCGAGATTCGCGCCTTCCTCGAGGCCTTGACCGATCCGTGAGCGTTGCCGCGCGTGCTCTCCGTACGCGGCCCAGCACCTCAGACGGAGTGATCAGCTCCGCTGCAAGCGCTCGCGTGATCACGAACACGTCGAGGTCGAACTCGTCGTGGACGTCGGGTCTCGTCATCGCGCGGGCCTGATCACCCGACCTGGCGTCTCGCCACGCGCGTAGCTCGGGATCTCGAGCCCGGCGGTGGCCCACGCCTCGCGCGTCAGCTGCCTCACGAGGGCGACGCGCTCGTCCACGGTGCTCGCGTCGCGCGGGTCGACGAGCTCTTCCTCGCCCAGGCGGAGCTTGCGGATGGGCAGCTCGCTCGTGCGGCGCGACGTTCCTCGCGGCTGCTCATGGACCATGAAGCTACCATGCGCGCCGCGCTCCCTACTTCTTGCGGTGCGCGGCCGCGAGGCCGGCCTGCACCTTCGCGAGGTACTCCGCGAGCTTCATGCCTCCCGGGAACGCGACGAACTGTTTGTCGCGGTCGATCGAACCAGGCCTCGCTTGGCGATCTCGAGGTGGAAGAGCTCGGCGCCCGGGCGCTTGCAGCGCGCACGCACGCGCTCCCAGAGCTGAGGCATGCCGTAGCGCTCGGGCAGCGGGTGCCACGCAGCCTCGTTCGTGTACTCGAAGGTCCAGCCCGCGCCCACGCGTGTCGCACGCAGCCTCACGGACCAGTCGTCGCGGGGCCCAACCATGCGCGTGAGGTCGCGACGCAGGAGGCGATCCTTCACCATCGCGGCGCCGAGCTCGACGAGCGCGGCGCGCACGGACTCCATCTCGTCGCTCCATCGGATCTCCGGCTCTCCCTCCGCGAGCGCGCGCGCGAACGCCTTCTGGATCGAGGCGAACGATCGTGGAGCGGTCGAGCGCGACCCGAGCGCCAGCGGCTCGGTGCGTTCCTCGAGCGCATCGAGATCGGGGACGGCCGTCTTCTGGCGTGCGAGGCGCGAGAGGAAGTCCTCGAAGTCCCGCGCGATCACGCGCGCACCAACCTCGCTGTCCACGTGCACGACGGGTGGAGCCTCCCCCGAGGCCCAGAGCGCCACGACCCCGCCGTCGGGCAGCGTCAGGAACACGCCCAGCTCCCCCATCACGCGCGAGCCGTGGAGATCGCGAGGGTTGCGCCAGCCGAGATCGAAGTAGCCCCCGCGTGTTCCGTCGCGCGCAGCGCGCACGAGCTCCTCGAAGCGCGCCGGCAGTGAGAGCCCCTTCGGAAGATGCTTGGTGATCGAACTGACGTTCACGGATCGCTTCACACCGCGAACGTTACCGAGCCGAGACGATCTCTGGAATCAGTCACTCGTCACCGTCAGCATCGGCCGGCGACCATCGACGGCGGCAGGTCGAGAGAGTCCAGCGTCGATCGCGAGGGCGAGCTCCGCGTCCGAGCCACACAGGGAGCTCACGTCGTCCTGGACGCGCGGTCGGAGTCGCGTGACCAACGCATGCAGCACGATCACGGCGTCGAGCCCGAGCCAGCGCGTCCGCACCACCGTTCCTTCGACGGTGGTGATGGGCGCGGCCGAGCCCATCGGGAGAGCGGACAAGTCCACTCCGAGGATCTCGCTCGCGTGCTGGGTCGCTCGCGGCCCGAGCCACGCCACGTTGCCCCCCTGTGTGTCGGTGAGCACTGGACCGCCGAGCGGCGCAGCGTGCGCGTGGAGCTCGAGTCCGTGGCTCTTTGCCGCCATCTCGAGCCAGCTCTGGAGCGTGGGCGCCTCGCCGGGACTGCCGAGCACGACGAGGTTGCCGCGACGAACGACGAGCACGTGGTCGATCAGCTCACCACTCGGGGTACGGAGCTCGAGCGGACGCACGCCGCCCTCATCGAGTGCCTCGAAACCGTGCGTCTTCGCGAGAAGATCCAGCGCAGGCCGCGCGAGCATCGAGACGGTCGCGTGCTGCGAGAGATCGTAGAGGCCCACCGCAGCTCGCGTGTGCTCGAGCTCGAGCGCCGTCCCGCGTGCGCTAGGAGCGAGCAGAAGCGAGTCGTCATCGGGCACCATGCCCGCGGCCTGGTGGGCCGCGCGAAACGGGAAGCTGGGCCCCAAGGCGAGACCGTCTGGCATCTCGCGGTCGAGCATCGCGCGGTGGCGGGGACCCGCTTCCCCTGGGGCCGGGATCGAGAGGCCCTTCGAGATCAGCCATTCGTGCGTGTCGAGGATGTCGTCTGGCGGCGGGCCCGAGAGCTCACGCACGCTCACTCCTGATCGACCGTCGAGGACGACGACGTGGCCACGTGTGGTCGTCACATCGACGAACGCAACCTGGCCTCGGGCGCCGAAGCGAGAAGCGCCGACGACGAGCGCGGCGATCCGCCCCGCGCCGAACGCGAACCACCAGCCGGTGAAGTAGCCGCGGAAGCGCGCTTCGGCGGCTGAGAGCTGCACCTGTGCGATCTCGCCCCCGTGCAGCTCGTGTCGCCAGACCTCGTTCCAGGTCTCGAGCGCGCGCAGGCTCTCACCCACGCTCTGTCCATCGAGCCCACGTGCGCGAATCCAGCTCGGCCAGTCCGGAGGCAGCGGCTCGACAACCGACTTCTTCCAGGCCGCGAGCGTTCCCTTCGGGAAGCTGAGCGTGCCGCTGACGATGCCATCCCACGCCATGACCGATCTGCGATCAGCTCAGCGGCTTCTGGAGGCGCTCGAGCTCGACGGGGTCGTGCGCGGAGAAGAGACGGATGCCGTCGCCGGTGGCGGCGAGCTCGCGGAGGCGGGCGTGGTTCTTCGCGATCTTCGGGCGCTCCCACGCGAGCAGCGACTCGAAGCTCGCCACGCCCCAGGGGATCGTGGTGCCCTCGATCGCGCCACGGTGGAAGTACGCGTCGCCGCAGTGCACGAGGGGGCCGTCCTTCGTCTCGACCGCGACGAGCCAGTGACCGCGTGTGTGGCCGTCCATGGGCACGCAGAGGATCTCGGGCGGCAGGCCCTCGAGCTGCCGCACCGCCGCGAAGCCGCGCCAGGGCTCGCCCGTGGCGTCGTAGGTCTTCCACTTGGGCCCGTGCGCCCAGTGCACCTGCTTGTAGCGCTCGCGCTCCCGGAACGTCGGGTGGAGCGCCGCGTTCTTCTCGTTCGCGTGCACGTGCACGGTCGCGTGCGGGAAGTCTCCGAGGCCTCCCGCGTGATCGAGGTCGAGGTGCGTGACGACGACGTGACGCACGTCGTTCGGATCGAGGCCGAGGCGCGCGAGGTGACCGCGCACGGTGGTCGCTCGCCCGGGCACCACGCCCACCAGCGTCGAGAAGAGCACGCCGAGGCGCCCCCTCGGATCGGCCACGTCCGCCTCGCCGAAGCCCGTGTCGATCACGACGATCCCGTGCCGGTCGGTCTCCACGATGAGCACGTGCGCGGGCATCACCCCCCGCTCGAAGAAGCGCCCGTCGCCATTCGTGGCCGAGCGGGCGAGCGGGCACATGGACGCACAGTCGACGTGGTGGACGCGCATGGGAGAGACAGCATACCCAAGCCCCCGCGGACGCCGCGGAGTCTGTCATCATGGGCGCGATGTTGCCGTCGACGGTTCCCCACGATCATGCCGGAGCGCGGGAGCGTGAGGTATCCTCCCCCGTGAGCGTCTCGATGCGGATCTGTCCTCAGTGCGGCACGCGCTTCAGCGAGCCGGTCTCGTTCTGTCCCCACGACGGCACGCCCACCACGGAGCTCAACGAGGAGCCGCCGAAGGACCCGTACCTCGGCCGCGTCATCGACGGGCGCTACCGCGTGGAGAGCGTGCTGGGCGAAGGCGGCATGGGCGTGGTGTACCAGATCGCCCACGCCGTCCTCGGCAAGCGCATGGCGCTCAAGGTGCTGCGCGGCGACATGGCTCGGGACTCCGAGGTGGTGCAGCGCTTCATCCAGGAAGCGCAGAGCGCGACGCAGATCGGCCACCAGAACATCATCGACATCTCCGACTTCGGGAAGATGCCGGACGGCTCGGCCTACTTCGTCATGGAGTACCTGGACGGGCTGTCGCTCACGCAGCTCATCTCGCGCGGCGGCTCGATCCCCACGCAGAAGGCGCTCCACATCATCCGTCAGATCGCGAGCGCGCTCGAGGCCGCGCACGAGCGCGGGATCGTCCACCGCGACATGAAGCCCGACAACATCTACGTGGTGAAGCAGGGCGCGGACGACAGCTTCGTGAAGGTGCTCGACTTCGGCATCGCGAAGGTGGGCGGCGCGTCGAGCAAGCTCACCAAGACCGGCATGATCTTCGGGACGCCGCACTACATGTCCCCCGAGCAGGCCGCGGGACAGACCGTCGATCGGCGCACCGACATCTACGCGCTCGGCGTGATCATGTACGAGATGTTCGTGGGCCGTGTGCCGTTCGAGGGCGACACGTTCATGGGCATCCTCTCGAAGCACATGTTCCAGGACCCGATCCCGCCGAGCCAGGCCAAGGGCGTGGGCCTCGGAGCGATCGAGGACGTGATCCTCAAGGCGCTCGCGAAGAAGGTCGAGGCTCGCTACCAGACGATGTCCGAGCTCATCGCGGACCTCGACAAGGTGCAGGCGGGCGGCTCGGTCTCCATCGGTCGCGGGGGCATCTCGCCGCCGGGCAACCTCGCCGACGTGCTCGAGCCGCCCTCGCGCACGGAGCTGCGGCTCGGCCGCGCGCCCCAGGCCGCGCCGGCCGACGACGTGGCGCCGCCCGTGAAGCCGCGCGCGCCGCTCGTGATCGGCGCGCTCCTCGTGCTCGCCCTGCTCTTCGTGGGCGTGGGCGCGGGTGTGTTCTTCGGCGTGGCCGGAGGATCGGTCGCGCAGCTCGAGGCGATGGCCGGGATCGCGCCCATCACGAGCGTGCCGACGACGACCACGGTCCCGCCGGGCACCGCGACGCCGCCCGGCACCACGACGCCGCCCGGCAGCACCACGCCGCCCGGCACCACGGTCCCGCCGGGCACCGCGACGCCGCCCGGCACCACGGTCCCGCCGGGCACCGCGACGCCGCCCGGCACCACACCGCTCGGTGCGCTCCCGCCGACCACCTCGACCGATCCTGCC
>JAIBCE010000234.1 GCA_019694315.1 Sandaracinaceae bacterium | reverse complement strand
GAATCGCTGCTCTAGTCTGTGTTTTCCGAGGGGACGCGTGTCCCCTCGCCCCGCCGAAGTGAATTCGTCGGGGCCCCACTCCCCCAAGAGCCCCGAATCCATTTGATTCCTGGGGGAATCAAACGGACCGGTGCTCTAGAGCACCGATTCATTCGAATCGCTGCTCTCGTCTGATCGGTGCTCTAGGGTCAGAGGCGTTCGAGGGGCAGCTTGTACATCTGCGTGCCCGGCGAAGCGCCCACGTAGAGCGCGCCCGCCTCGGCCACGCCGCAATTCGTCGTCCCGGTGACGACGGCTCCGATCACCGGCAGATCCTGCCAACGCCCGCTCGCGGCGTTGTACTGCCAGATCTGCGCCGGGTTGGCCTGCGAGCCGATGTAGATGTGGCCCGCGCGGTCGGAGCAGAACGCAGCGCCGATGTTGCCGGGCGCCATGCTCTCCACGCGGAACGCGTGTGTGACGGGGTCGTAGGAGCGGACCTCGCGCGCGCCCTGGCTCGCGAAGTACACGCGCGCGGTGAGCGCGTCGTGCGTGACACGCGGCGAGACGAGGGTCGCGCCGGTGGAGATGATCTCGACCGTCGACGTCGCCGGCGAGCCGCGGATCAGGTACGAGTTGTTCGCGGTCCAGAGCGAGTCGAGGTCGGTGATCGACATGCCCACGGCGCCGAGATCCATGCCGAGCGGAGCCGTGCGCCACTCGTGCGAGGGCGGCTGGAAGAACGTCACGTCCGTGGAGGTGACCTGGAAGATGCCGCCGCCGTAGTAGGCGAAGGAGCAGTCGGCCGCGATCGCGTACGCCGGGGCGGTCTCCATGCGGTACGTCGGCGGCATCGCCGCCGTCTCCATGGCGCCGAAATTCGGGCCCTGGCCGATGTAGAGGTCCGTCGAGGTGCGCGGCATGAACTCCTGGATGCAGTTCATCTCGTGACCCACCGTGATCGTGGTCCACGTGGTGCCGAAGCCGCCCGTCAAGCCGCCGCCGCTGAGCGGGGCGCAGGTGCTGCTCGCGCAGACCTCGCCGGGATCGCACGGGTGCCCGCAGCTGCCGCAGTTGCTGGGGTCGAAGCGTGTGTCGGTGCAGCCGGCGCCGCAGTTGCGCTCGGGCGCCTCGCAGCCGCACACGCCCGACGTGCAGGCCTCGCGCGGCCCGCAGGGGTGGGCATCGGTGCAGGTCGCGGACGCCCCGCAGTACGCCTCGTCGGTGAGCGGATCGATGCAGCGACCGTCGCAGCCGACCTGGCCCATCGGACAGTTCGTGATGCACATCCCGTCGCGGCAGATGTAGCCGGGCGAGCACAGCGTGCCGCCGGTGCAGTCGGACGCCGCGCCGCAGTAGCCCTCGTCCGTGTTGGGATCCACGCAGCGACCGCCGCACGCGATCTGCGGATCGGGGCAGGAGGTGCCGCAGTGGCCGTTCACGCAGAGCTGACCCGTGGGGCACGTGGTGCCGCCGTTGCAGGTCATGTCGGCGCCACAGTAGACGCGATCCGACTGCGGATCGACACAGCGTCCGCCACAGGCGATCTGGCCCGTGGGGCACGAGGTGACGCACGCGCCTGCCGAGCACTGCTCGCCCGCGAAGCAGGTCTGGCCGCCCGAGCAGTCGGCGCGCGCACCGCAGTACTGTCGATCGTTCAGCGGATCGACACAGTTGCCGAAGCACAGGTAGAGGCCCGGCGGGCACATGCTCGTGCAGCCGCCGAGCGCGCACAGCTCGCCGACCGCGCACTCGGTGCCGCCGCTGCAGTCGGTGATCGAGGCGCCGCAGTGGCTGCGATCACGCTGCGGATCGACGCAGTTGCCCTCGCAATTGACCTGACCGTCGAAGCAGTCGAGCGTGCACACGCCGCCGATGCAGCTCTCGCTGCCCACGCAGCGCGTGTAGTTCTGGCACGCGAGGTCGGCGCCACAGAACATCGGGTTCTCGTCGGGGCGGATGCACACGCCGCCGCAGTTCGAGAAGCCCATCGGGCAAGGAGCGTCCATGTTCGCGTCGACGCCTCCGTCCATCGCCGCGTCCACGCCTCCGTCGGGCAGCGGGCCCGCGTCGCGCATCTCGCCCACGCAGTTGCCGTTCTGACAGTCGTTGCCGTCCGCGCAGTGCACGTTCCGACACGCGCCCTGGAGGCTGACCTCGACGACCTCCTCGAAGCCGGCGGTGAAGCCGCGGTAGAAGACGCGCTGCGTGACGAATTCGTCGCCGTGGTACGCCGTGACCGTGATGCGGACGTTCGTCGACTCGACCATGCCGGGGCGGACGGCCAGCGAGTGGGGCCATGGCGCCGACAGCGGGAACGAGCGGTCCACGGTCATGCCCGTGGACTCGCCGCGCACCGAGAAGTCGAGGCGGTCGATGTCGTCGGGCACCACATAGTCCTCGGACGACACGACGATCAGGATCGAGGTGCGGTCGGCACAGCCCGCTGCGCTCAGCGCGAGCCACGCGAGCGCCGTGCACAGCGCGAGCAGGGCCGCAGGCCGACCGATCCACCACGAACGAGGCGATCCAAGCATGCGTCGAGGATCGACGGTCACGCCGGTCTGGTCAACATCGGTGGTCGGGCCAGCTCAGGAGGTCGAGCCAGCTCAGCTCTGCGGCAGGCTCACGCCGTGGAGGCCCGACACCTGGGCGACCCACGCGGCGTAGTCGCGCGGCGCGCGGCGCTTCTGCGGATGAGCGGGCAGTCGCTCGATCGACGCGGCGAGGATCGAGCGCTCCACGGGATCGATCTCCTCGATCACGAGGCCCGCGAGGCAGCAGGAGCGATCGAGCAGCTGCGTGGCGCGCGAGACCCGCGCGACCAGGCCCACCCACTGGCTCGTCCTCGGCGCCTGGAACGAGAGGTAGAGCTCCTCGCCCACGGCGAGCGCGGCCTCGGCCTCGAGCAGGAGCCCCGTCTCGCTGAGGTCGCGGAGGGTGCCCCCCACGGCGACGAATCCGTCGGCCGACACGGCCTCGCATCGGATGCGCGCCATGCGGCGCGGGGCGTTCCTTCGCTTGATGTCGGGGATGTCGAACATTGCCGCGCTCCTGGGGGAGGGTCCGGCTCGAACGGTACGATCCCACCCCCGAGCGCAGCCAGAAACGTGCGGGTCCCTCAGTGCTTCTCGCGCCTTCGGCGCGGCACGGGGGAGCAACTCCCCCCAATCCCCCACTCGAGGCGTGGCGTCCCCAGGGGCATCGGTCGATTGTTTCTCGCGCTCTCAGAACTCGGTGAGGGGGAGGGTGATCGTGCCGAGCGAGCCGTCTTGCGGGCCTTGCGTGGCGAACGCGATGCCCACGCCGGCGCCAGCGCCGCCGACCACCACGAGGCCGATGAGCACCCAGAACCAGGGCTCGCTCGCGATGTCGGTCTGCGTCTCGACGACCTCGGTCCGCGTCTCGACGCGCACCTCGACGGTCTCGATCGGGATCGCCAGCGAGATCGGCTGCGTCTCGGAGCCGCGGCGCGCGAGCACGAAGCCCGAGGGCGCGACGGCCTCGAGCCAGTACTCGGCGGTGTAGGCGCCCGGATCGGCCGTGAGCGGGAGGCGCCCTTCGGCCGTGGCGAGCTCGCCCACGCGCATCACGACGGTCTCCACGTTGGTCTGTCCGCGCACGCGGTGGTGCATGCGGATCTCGGCGACGGCGTCCGCGCCCTCTTCGATGTGCACGCTGATGAGCGGCGCGCGCCGACGGCTCAGCGCCGGCGGGTCGTGCGCGAGCGTCACCGCGACGGGCCTCGCCTGCGCGCGGGCGCGCGCCACGGCCGAGAGCACGACCGGGCTCGCGTCGGGGTCGGTCAGGCGGAAATCGGGATCGCGCGAGAAGAGCTGGTTCAGCGCCTGGCGCGCCGAGACCTCGTCGCGGAGCGCGAGGTGGATGATCGCGACGAGCTCGAGGCCTGCGTTGCGCTGCAGGGCCGAGAGATCGCCGCGCTCGAGGTAGCGCTGCGTCGCGGTGAGCGCGGGGCGATAGCTCGCGTGAAGCACGAGCTCGCGCGCGGCGCTGAGCTCGGCGTCTGGCCCGTCCTGGGCCTGCGAGACGGTGGGGCCGAGGGCGAGCAGCCCGAGCACGAGCGCGAAGAGCGCCCAGGCTCGGACGACCCAGCGAGGCGTGGACGAGAGCACGGCAGAAGCGAAGGCCCGGCGCATGGAGAGATCATACTAACCGAGAAGTTGTGTATGCTGGCCACTTCCCAATGACGTCCCGTCCGGGATCGAACGACCGCGCCCTGCCCGTGCCTGCTCCTGGCGAGATGGCCACCGTCGCGCGCCGTCCGTCCGGGCAGACCGGGGCGAACGCCGCGCTCGACGCCCAGGGTCAGCCCGCCCCGGCGGTGCAGACGAGCCGTGCGCTGCCGAAGCTCCCGCGGGGCGCGACGCCCCCTCCGACCACGCCGGAGACCACCGACGAGGGTGATCTCGACATCGCCGTCGACGAGCTCGAGAAGGCGCTGGCCGTGCCGGAGACCTCGTCGCCGAACGTCGGCGCGACCGAGCCGGGACAGGTACGCCTGCCCCCGAACCAGCTGCCCGCGATCTGCACGTTCGGCCGCTTCGAGATCCTCGGCCGCATCGCGTTCGGCGGCATGGCCGAGATCTTCCTCGGGCGCGAGTCCACGAACATCGGCGCCACGCGCATGCTGGCGATCAAGCGGATCCTCCCGCACGTCGCCGACGACCCTGCGTTCACGGAGATGTTTCTCGACGAGGCGCGTCTCGCCATCCAGCTCAACCACCCGCACATCTGCCACATCTACGAGTTCGGCGAGCTCGAGGGCTCCTACTTCATCGCGATGGAGTGGATCTACGGCGCCGCGTTCGGAAAGATCATCCGTCGCGCGCGGAGCAAGGGCGGCCTGCCGGCCGAGTTCGTCGCCAAGGTGGTCGCGCAGGTCGCCGAGGCGCTTCACTACGCGCACCGTGCGCGCGATGCGAACGGCCAGCCGCTCAACATCGTCCACCGCGACGTGAGCCCGCAGAACATCATGATCTCGTACGAGGGGCAGGTGAAGCTCCTCGACTTCGGCATCGCCAAGGCCCAGTCGCACACGACCAAGACCCAGGCGGGCGTCGTGAAGGGCAAGTTCTCGTACATGTCTCCCCAGCAGTGCATGGGGAAGCACATCGACGCGCGCGCCGACGTCTTCGCGCTCGGCGTGGTGCTCTACGAGGCGCTCGTCGGCGAGACGCTCTATCACCGTCCGACCGAGTACGAGACGATGCGCGCGGTCATCGAGGATCCGGTCCCCTCGATCCGCGACAAGAAGCCCAAGCTCCCGCTCGAGCTCGACGCGATCGTGCAGAAGGCGCTGCAGAAGTCGCCCGACGATCGCTTCCGCACCGCGGCCGACCTCCAGAGCGCGCTCGAAGAGTGGCTCGCGCGCTCGGGCAAGGCCGTCACCACGTCGAAGCTCGCCGACGCGCTGGAGCGGCTCGTCGAGGAGCAGATCGCGGCCGGGCCGCTCGTGGACTCGACGCCGTTCGGCAGCTCGTTCCAGCGTCGCAAGGGTGTCGATGGAAGCCACCCGAGCGGCATCGGCCTCATCGGCTCGAACCCCTCGGCGGTCTCGGGCGCTGCGCTGTCTGCGTCGTCTCGCATGAGCCTGCCCGATGGCTCGCTCGATGGAGACGCGCTCTTCGCACCCGAGCCGGCGCCCGCCGCTGCGCCTCTGCCTCTGCCGATGCCCGCGCCGGTCCCCATGGCCGCGGCGGTCCCCATGGCCGCGCCAGTCCCGACGGCCGCTCCTGCGCCGGTCGTCGCGTCGGCTCAGTCCGATGGTGGCTCGAGCCTCGCGCGCTGGCTGCCCACCGTGCTCGCGCTCGTGGCCGTGATCATCGCTGCCGTGATCGCGGTCGTCGTCATCGGTCTGCGCGAGGAGCCACCGCGCACCGTCACCGTCACGCAATTCGTGCCGCCGCCCACCACGGCGCCTCCGCCCACTGCTCCGCCGCCCACCACCACCGAGGCGCCTCCGCCGACCGCGCCGCCGCCGCCGGTCGAGGGCTCGATCCGGCTCGTGGTGGCCGAGGGCTCGAGCCTCGAGGGCGCGACGATCCGCATCGGGGAGCGCACGCTCGCGCCCGCCGATCTGGCGACGCCGATCAACATCGAGCCCGGCACCTTCGCGGTGCACGTGGAGCGCGACGGCTTCCGCCCGTGGGAGGGCGAGGTCGTGGTCACGGCGGGACAGCAGGCCAGCTTCACCCCCGAGCTCGTCGCGGTGCAGCAGCAGTCCTCGCGCCCCTCGACGCCGAGCGCGCCGCCCGCGACGCTGTCGATCAACACGCGGCCCTGGTCGCGCGTGTGGATCGGCTCGCGCGAGCTCGGCACGACCCCCATCGGCGAGGCGACGGTGCCCTCCGGCACGGTGCGGCTGCGCATCGTCGATCGCGACGGCCGCACGTTCAATCGAAGCGTTCGCGTCGCGCCGGGCGCCACCGAGAACGTGTTCTTCGATCTCGACGCACCGCAGTGAGCGCATGAGCACGGTGTCGAGGAGCGGGGTCGATGGGAATGCTCGATGATCACGGGGTCGTGCGCGTGAGCGCCTCGAGGCGCTGCGCCCTCACGCTGGCGCTGTGCGCATCGCTGACGCCAGGCTGTCTCGTCGATCGAGGCGATCTCACGCTCGACGCGCGCGTGCCGCGCGACGCGAGCGTCGACGCGTCGGCCGACATCGGGATCGAGTGTCACGAGGGCGGCCGTGTCTGCGACGGTGTGTGCGTGGACGTCACGAGCGATCCTGCGCACTGCGGCGGCTGCGGCATGGCGTGCGGCGACGGTCAGAGCTGCGTCGCGAGCACCTGCGGCGGCTGCGACGGCGTGGTGGTCTACGGCGTCTGCACGAGGAGCCTGCGTGTGTGGCTCGACGCGCGAAACCCTGCCGGCGACGGCACGCCCGGCGCCGACGGCCCCCTCTCGCGATGGGCCAACCTCGCGCCGGGCGCGGTCGGTGACGCGGTACCCGATCTCGGCTCCCCGATGCTCACCACCGGGGCGGGCGGTCGCCGCGTCGTGCAGCTCGAGAGCGCCCGGCTCGCCACCGGCGCGATCACGAGCGACGGCGACGCGATCGAGATCTTCCTCGTCGCGCGCACGCGGATGCTCGCAGGTGGCGTGACGCTCGCCTTCGGCGCGGGGACCGCTGCCTCCGCGCTCGACGTTCGGCTGCCCGACGACGGGGGCACGTATCTCTTCGGCCTCCCGACCGACATGCTGCGGCTCGCAGGCCCCTTCGGCCGCGACGTGCGCCAGACCACGCTGTGGCACGCGTTCGGTGGTCCTGGTGGCGCCGAGGTGCGTGTGGACGCGACCCCCGTGTCGCGGAGCGCCGGCGCCCCGATCGCGTACGGCGCGCCGCTCCTCTTGGGCGCCGATGCGGCGGGCAAGACCCAGAGCCTCGACGTCTCGGAGCTGCTGGTCTTCGATCACGCCCTCTCCGACGTCGATCGCGCGACGATCAGCGCGTCGCTGCTCGCGCGCTGGGAGCTGGGCTCCCCCGCGACGCCGCCGCCCGACGGCCTGAACCTCTGGCTCGACGCCCGTGAGCCCCTGCGAGGCGGCATGCCCACCGATGGCGAGGTGCTCGCGCGCTGGGACGATCGATCCACGCGCAGCGCGATGGCGACGACCACGCGCGCGACCTACCGCGCCAGCGGTCTCGGGCCCGGGCGCGCCGCGGTGGAGCTCGATCGCGACCAAGGCGAGAGCAGCGTCGCGTTCGCGCGGCCAGTCAGCGACGACGTGACGCTCCTCGTGGTCCTCGCGACCGACGATGGCTCGGGCGAGGGCGAGGGCTGGAGCTCACCCAACGTGCTCGGCGCCGATCAGCGCTACCCCGGCGACGACGCGGCCATCGTGATGAGCGCGGGCCGCGTCGGCGTCGGCCGCGATCCAGCCGGCACGCCTTTCGCGCGCAATCGCATCGACGACGGCGCGCCCCATGTCGTCATTCTCCGTCGCTGGACGCACGGGCTCACGCAGATGTGGGTCGATCACGAGCCCGTGCTCCAGGCCATGACGGCGCCGGGCAACGTGGTCTCTCCTCTTCGCTGGTACCTCGGTCGTCACGAGGACGCGAACGAGGGCGCGCTCGCGGCGCGCTACGGCGAGGTGCTCGTGTACGGCCGCGCGCTCGACGACGAGGAGCTCTCGAACGTCGAGCGCTATCTCGTGCGGCGCTGGGCCACGGCGCCGCTCGCGCGCGTGCTCCCGCTCGGTGCCTGCGCGCCCGGGACGATGCTCGCGTGTCCTGCGCGCTCGCTCGCCGAGCTGCGCGGCATGCCCACGGGACGCTACTGGATCGATCTCGGCGCCGGTCCCCACCACGTGTGGATCGACGGCGACGAAGGAGGCGGCTGGGCGCTCGTTCTCCAGTACGTGCGAGCCGCAAACACGTACCCGGAGCTCGACGTGATCCAGCCCGGCGAGGACTGGCCGCTCTCGAGCCCGACTGCGCTCGGTGGCACGGACGTCGTCCGCTCCCCGCGATGGGGGCACCTCGGCCAGGCGAGCGCAGCGCTCATCGCGGGCGCCTCCGAGCTGCGCTGGTACGCGGCCTCGTCCGGTCACGCGCGCATCATCCACTTCCGCTCGAGCGCAGGCGTCGCCGCGTGGCAGATGGGCGTCAACGACTTCGCCGGCGTCGTCACCACCTCGACCCTGCTCACGGGCGCGAGCGCGGCCTTGCCCGGCACCGCCACGAACTTCGGCTACGCCTACACGCCCGACACGGTCCTCACCTCGTTCCCGTTCTTCCAGTACGGCACCGCGCACTGGGCCGTGGGCGCGAGCGGGCGGTGGGAGGTGGACGACGTGCCCTACAGCGGCGTCAACGCGACCGTGCACCGCATCTGGGTTCGCTGACCTCCGAGAGAACCGCCCACGAGTGCGGAGAGAACCGCCCACGAGTGCGGAGAGAACCGCCCACGAGTGCGGAGAGAACCGCCCACGAGTGCGCCCCTCGCCGTGCTCGCCCGGCGAGACGACGCGTCACTCGCTCGGCAGCACCGCGAGATCTTCGGCCGTCGTCATGTGGAAGTGGAAGCGATGCAGGTCGTTGTGCATCTGCATCGGCTGGCTCGACACGTCGGAGACGAGGCCCTCCTCCGCGAACCACGCGCGGAACGTGTCCACCACCTCGCGATCCGCGTAGTAGATGCGCAGTCGACCGCCCGAGCAGCGCGCGAGGATCTTCGCGAAGTCGAGCACCCGCGCGCGATGCAGGCGCACCGCGCGTCGCGAGAGGCCATGGTAGTTGTCGATCGGCGCGCGCCCGGGCTCGTTGCGATCGGCCATGGCGTGCGCGAGGTAGAGGTCGACGTCGACGCCGCGATTGTGGGTCTGGTGGCGCGGGCCCGCGGCGTCGAGATCGCCCACCGTCACGTGCTCGCCGGGCCAGCGCATCGCGTACTCGCGCACGGAGGCCAGCACGAGCGACACGAGGCCCGGCCGCGCCCAGCGATGCTCGGGCGTGGTGTTGCGCCAGATCGTGTAGAGGCCGTCGTTGGCGTCCTCGGCAGGGAGCTGCCAGCGACACGCCGGATAGGGCTCGCCGCGCTCGCAGGCCGCCTCGCGCGGGATCTCGAGGCGAGGCACGAGGCACGCGAATTCCTCGCGCTCGGGGGGCGCGACGATGGCGCCGTCGGGGCCCAGCCGATCGGGTTCGGTCGTCCAGAAGCCCGCGGCGTCGTGGCTCGGGCCCGCGTCGTGGCTCGCGGCGACCTCGTGGCGAGGCGCACGCGGCGCAGGCACGAGCGAGGCGAGCGCGTACGTGAGCGCGAGCACCGCGCCTGCCAGGAGCACCACCGCCGCCACGGATCGAGCCGACACGCCGGCCCGCATACCACGCGGTGACGCTCTCGCACCGGCCGATCGTCGGTGGACGCGCCCGCGCGCCGAGGTAGCATCGCGCCCCGCGTCGCGCCCCGCGCGCCAGCTTCGCCCGATGTCCCCCACTCACCTGCTCGGACACCGATTTCTCTTCGTCGTAGGCAAGGGCGGCGTGGGCAAGACCACCGTCGGCGCCGCGATCGCTCTGGCCGCCGCGCGGCAGGGCAAGCGCGTCCTGCTCGCGATGTGCAACGCCAAGGAGCGCGTGAGCTCGCTGCTCGGCGTGCCTCCCATCGGCTCGCACAACGTCAACGTGCTGCCGAACCTCGACGTCGTGAACATGATCCCGCGCGACGCCCTCGAGGAGTACGGCCTCATGGTCCTGCGCTCGCGGACGCTGTTCAAGGCGGTGTTCGAGAGCAACATCGTCTCGGCGCTCCTGCGCGGCACGCCTGGCATCGAGGCGTGGTCGATGCTCGGCAAGGCCTACTTCCACACCAAGGACACGCTGCCCGACGGGCGTCACCGCTACGATCTGGTGATCGTCGATGCGCCCGCCACGGGCCACGGCCTCGAGATGCTGCGGGTGCCGCGCATCATCACCGACGTGGCCCCGCCGGGCCTCTTGCGCCGCGAGGCCGAGGACGCGGTCGCGCTCTTCCGCGATCCCGCGCGCTCGGGCGTCGTGATCGTGACGCTCGCGGAGGAGATGCCCGTGCAGGAGAGCATCGAGCTCCACGGCATCCTCCGGAGCGAGCTCGTCTTGCCGGTGAAGCTCCTCGTCGTGAACCAGGTCCTGCCGCGCCTCTTCCAGCCCGCCGAGCGGTCGCTCGTCGAGGCCCTGCCCGACGCGCTCACCGACGCTGCCGCGCTCCGGCCGCTGGCGATCGCGGCGCGCGCCCGCTCCGCGCGCGAGGAGATCCAGGAAGCGAGCCTCAAGCGCCTCTCGGAGAAGCTTCCCGGCCTGTCTCGTGTCACGCTTCCGCTTCTGTTCGCTCCCGAGCTCGGGCGGACGCAGGTGGAGTCTCTGTCGGAGGCATTCAAGTCGTGACGGACCTGTCGTGACGCGCAAGGGGATCCACCACCCGATCCAAGCGGCGATCGAGGACGTCTACGTGGCCGGCCACACGCCGCGCCTCCAGATCGACGCGCGCCGCAAGGACGTGGAGGTCCCCGAGTCGGTGCGCCGCAGCTGGCAGGCTCGCCTCGTGATCGATCTCGATCCGAGCTACCCGCTCGATCTCGCGTACGACGCGACGGGCCTCGCGGTGGACCTCGCGTTCCAGGGCCAGGTCTCGCGGTGTCGCTTCTCGTGGCGCGCGATCTACGCCGTGATCGATCGCTCCACCGGTCGAGGCATCGTCGTGGAGGCGCACCTGCCGCCCCCCGAGCTGTCGCCCGAGGACACGTGGGTCGATCGGCAGAGCAAGCACCTCGCGGGTCGAGACAAGCAGCTCGCGGGTCGCGAGAGGCCGCGCCTCAGCGCCGTGCCCGGCGCACGCGCCTCCGATCCTGGCGCACGCGCCTCCGACGCTGCACGTCCCTCCGATGCGGCACGCGCCTCCGATGCTGCACGTGTCTCCGACGCTGCACGTGTCTCCGAAGCTGGGGCCCCGCACGAGGGCCAGCGCAGCTCCGAGGCCCCGCGGACGCCCTCGCAGGGGCCGCGCTCGGTGGTGCCGTTCGCCGAGCGGCTGCCGTCGATCCCGCCGAGCGCGCTCGAGGCCGGATCCGTCGCGCCGCCCTCGATCGCGCCGCTGCGCGAGACCGGCCACGCAGGCTCGCCGAGCACGCCTCCCGCCGGCGCGCGCAACGAGCCGCAGCCCTCGCCGAGCGTCGCGCCCGCAGGCTCGAGCTCGGACGACGCCGCGAAGGAGCGTCGCGCGCGCTTCCGCGTGATCGACGGCGGTCGGTGAGCGCGAGGCGGGTCGCGTCGCTCGTGCTCGCGCTCGCGCTGAGCGCGTGCGGCTCGACGTCGACCGACACCACCACCTCCACCGCGCCCGCCCCTCCGATCGCGAATTCACGAGAAAATCAAGGCGATCGCGCGATCGACGAGCCCCCCACCGCCGCCGCCGAGGCCCCGCGCGGCGAGGAGCGGGTGGGTCACGCCGAGACGGGTCACGCCGAGACGGAGCACGCTGCGACGGAGCACGACGAGCGTCCGGTCGAGACGGAGCACGACGAGCACGAAGCGGTGCACGAGGTCGGCGGCGAGGCCGCTGGCGACGAGGTGGCGCACGCGCCGACCGACGCGGAGCCGACGACGGAGCTCGACGCGCAGTTGGAGACCGACGTGATCGTTGCGATCGACACGCACGCCGACACCACGCAGCGCCTGCTCGACGAGCACGCCGATCTCTCCACGCGCTTGAGCGACGGTCACCTCGATCTGCCGCGCATGCGCGAGGGCGGGCTCACCGCCGTCTTCCTGAGCATCTGGGTCGATCCGCGTCGCTACCGCGGCGAGGCCGCGTGGGATCGGAGCCGCGCGCTCGTGGCTGCGGTGCGCGCGTTCGTCGCCGCCCACCCGGACGAGGTCGTGCTCGCGCCCGCCGCGGCCGAGGTGCGCGCCGCGGCGGCCCAGCACCGCATCGCGTTCCTCATGGGCCTCGAGGGCGCGCACGGTCTCGGCGAGGCCGAGCCCGCGGTGCTGCTCTCACGCCTCGACGAGCTCGCGGCGAGCGGCGTGCGCTACGTGACGATCACGTGGACCAACGACAACGTCTTCGGCCACGCCTCGACGGGCGCGCATCCGGGTCGGGGCCTGACCGACGCGGGCCGCGAGCTCGTGGCCCACATGAACGCACTCGGGGTGATCGTCGACGTGAGCCACGTCTCCGATCGCACCGCGCTCGACGCGATCGAGGTCGCGCGCGCGCCCGTGCTCGCGTCGCACTCGGGCGCGCGCGCGATCGGCGATCACCCGCGGAACCTGCCCGACGCGATCTTGCGTCGCATCGCCAAGACGCACGGCGCGGTCTGTCTCAACTACTAC
>JAIBCE010000233.1 GCA_019694315.1 Sandaracinaceae bacterium | reverse complement strand
CTTCATCGAGCCACGAACCGTGGAGCGAACGTGCTTGTTGCGCTCGGTACGGCGCGCGGTCTGACGGATACGCTTCTTGGCAGATTCGACGTTGGCCACGGATACTCCGACGGTGCTCGGCTGAGCGGGGACGAGAGACGGTGGAAGCCACGGGGCTTCGAAGGGGGGCGAAGACTACAAGGGGGCGCCCCGGTGTCAAGCACCGCACGGTTTCTCGGTTTCGCGCCTTCGCGCGGTCGGGGGGAGTCGGCAACTCCCCCCCCATTCCCCCCTGCTCGACGCTCCCAAGCCGGGTCGATTCAGATCCACGGCGGAACGAAGTCCTCCGGGACCACGAGCGGGAGGGCGCGCGGATCGACCTCGATCTCGAAGCGGTCACCGGCCACCCACTCCTCGCCGTCGATCTGAGAGGCCACGCCCTCGCGACCAGGACGGTAGAAGTGGAGCGAGAAGCGACGCGCCGCGTGGTGCTCGGGACGGAGCACGCCGAGCATGTCGGGGCGGAACGGGTTGAGCGCGAGATCACCCACGACACGCTCGATCCACTCGCGGCGGCTCGCGACGGCGACCAGCTCGAAGAGGCCGTCGTCGGGCTGCGCGCGACGCTCGAGCACCCACTCGCCTGCGAAGATCGGCGTGGCCTTCACGACGAGATCGGTGAGCGAGGTGCGGGTGAGCTCGAAGGTGTCGGCCTCGACGACCGCATCGAACTTCATGGGCTCGACGAGCGACGCGAGCATGCGATCGAGCGCCGCGCCCACGTACACCGACTGATCGCGGTAGATCGCCGCGAGCCACGGGACGCTCGCGACGTTTCGGCGATCGCGGTTGCGCGCGGCGAGCACGTCGGGCGCGAGGCCGAAGCTCGCCGAGTCGAAGAACGTCGCCTCCGCGAGCACCGCGCCTGCCTCGCCCAGCGCGCGGATCTCGCCCACGTCGATGCGGCGCACGAAGCCTCGCGCGATCACGGCGGCCTGTGCCTCGAGGCTCGCCGGCCCCGCGGCGATGCCGAAGGACTTTCCCTGGTCGTTGGCGGTGCCCATCGGAAAGAGGCCCATCGGCACGTCGCGACCGCTCGCGAGGATCCCGCGCGCGACCTCGTTGAAGGTGCCATCGCCGCCGAGCGAGCACACGAGCGCGGGGCGGTGCTGCTCGATCGCGTGGTGCACGAGCGCGGGCGTGCGCCCCGCCGGCTCGGTGTGGACCACGCGCGCGTCGATGCCGTGGCCCGCGAGGAGCTCGGCCGCGCGGGCGATCGACTGGGCGGCCTGGCCCGACTGGGCCGAGGGATTGCCGACGAGGAGCGCGCTCTTTCGCGTCATCGGGCGGGATCCTACGTGGTACGCGTGCCGCATGCAGGCTCCCGCGCACGGGCGGATCACGGTTCGCACCTGGCACCTCGAGATGCGGGAGGCGCCGCGCAGCGCGAGGCCGCTGCCGGCGGGTGCCAGCGTCGTCGCGGCCCGCGCGATCCCGCTCTCGTTCTATCGCTACCTCTACGAGACGGTGGGCGCGCCGTGGTGCTGGGTCGATCGACGCTGGATGGGCGACGCGGAATTGGGCTCGCTCGTGCACGACCCGCGCGTGGAGGTGCACGTGGCCTACGCGGACGGCGCGCCCGTGGGCTACTTCGAGCTCGACGCGCGCGCGCTCGCGGACGCGAGGGAGATCGAGCTCGCGTACTTCGGGCTCGTTCCGTGGCGCATCGGCACCGGCCTCGGCGCAGCGCTGCTCTCGGCGGCCGTGACGCGCGCCTGGGAGCTCGGTCGCGCCGCGCAGATGTCGCGGCTCTGGGTGCACACGTGCAGCCTCGATCACCCGCGGGCCAAGGACGCATACGAGCGTGCGGGCTTCGTGGCGTACGAGGTCCACGATCACGAGGAGTGGGATCCGAGACCGCTGCCGGTGTCCGTGCGCTGATCCCTCTACGCGCGCGCGACGCTTCGTGCGATGGTCGCGGCCATGACGCAGGGGATCCGATGGACGAGCGTCGTCGTCGCGACGATGGCGCTGGCAGGCTGCAACACCACAGAGTCGATCGACGCGGCCGCGGGGCGCGACGCGTGGAGCGCCGAGGACGGCGGGCCAGGCGCCGATGCGCCCAGGGCCGAGGACGCAGGACCGAGCGGCGGGTGCCCGAGCGTGGCGGGCAGCTACACTTGGCTCGATTCCCCCTCGCCCACCTGCGACGTGACCACGGCGAAGAACACCTACCCCATCGAGCTCGTGCAGGCGGCGGGGAGCTGCACGGTGTCTCTGAGCTCCCTCGACACGAGCGACAACCGCTGGCCGCTCATGGGCACCGTCACGATCGACGAGACGGGATCGTTCACCGACGCGACCCTCCACATCGCGACCTCGGACACCACGTGCGACGGCACCTACGTGCCCGCGAGCGGGGCCGATCCGGCCCGCTACGACGTGGTGTGCCTGGGCGCGTGCATGTGGTCGATCGGCCTCGGGGGCTGAGCCCGCCGCGCTCGATCCTCGCCCGCAGGCGACGGTTGCAGCGGGGCCCCGGGCAAGACACGAAGGGCCGGTGTCGATCCTCGACGCTCGCGGCCTGAAGAAGGCCTTCGGTCCGCAGGTCCTCTGCGACGACGTGTCGCTCACGCTCGAAGAGGGCGAGCGCGTCGGTCTCGTGGGCAAGAACGGCTGCGGCAAGTCCACGCTGGCCAAGATGCTCGCCGAGGTGGAGCCGCACGACGGCGGCTCGATCGCGAAGCGACGCGGAGCGCGCGTGGGCTACCTCGCGCAGAGCCCCGAGCTCGATCCCACCCGCTCGGCGTGGGACGAGGCGTGCGCCGGCCTCTCGCGCTGGAACGAGGCCAAGCGCGCCTACGACGAGGCGACCCAGGCGCTCGAGTCGCGCACGTTCGAGGGCGAGCCGTCGGGCGACAAGCGCACCGAGGCGCTGCTCCACACGCAGAGCGACGCGCTCGCGCGCATCGAGCACCTCGGCGGCTGGGAGCCGCAGCACCGCGTGCGCGCCCTGCTCGAGCACCTCGGCGTGCGCGAGCCTCTGCGAGCGCTCGGCACGATGAGCGGCGGTGAGCAGCGTCGCGTCGCGCTGGCGCGCTTGCTCGTGGAGGAGCCCGATCTCGCGATCCTCGACGAGCCCACGAACCACCTCGACGCGGACACCATCGAGTGGCTCGAGGCGTACCTGATCGAGACGTACACGGGCGCCGTGCTCTTCGTGACGCACGATCGCTACTTCCTCGATCGCATCGTCACGCGGACGTGGGAGCTCGAGCGCGGCAAGCTCCACGTCTACGACGGGGGCTTCGAGGAGTACCTCGTGGCCAAGGCCGAGCGCGCCGAGCACGCCGCCCGCGAGGAGCAGAACCGGCAGAATTTCCTGAAGAAGGAGCTCGACTGGCTGCGTCGCACGCCGGCGGCGCGCACCGGCAAGCAGAAGGCGCGCATCCAGCGGGCCGAGGACGCGCTCTCGGTCCGCGGGCCCGAGCGCGAGCGCAAGGTCGAGCTCTCCATGGAGACCTCGCGCACGGGCAAGACGATCCTCGATCTCAAGGGGCTCGGCGTGACGGTGGGCGAAGGCGCGGAGGCCCGCACGCTGATCGCCTCGCTCGATCTCGCCCTCACCAAGGGCGAGCGCATCGGCATCGTGGGGGCGAACGGCTCGGGCAAGACCACGCTCCTGCGCGCGGTGCTCGGTCAGCTCGCCGCGAGCCCCGGCGTGGCGGTGAGGGGTCAGATCGTGGTGGGCCAGAACACCAAGGTGGCCTACCTCGATCAGGCCCGGTCGGGCCTCGATCCGGACAAGTCCATCGTGGACAACGTGGCGCCGGGCCAGTCGCACGTGGACTTCGCAGGCTCGCGCATGGACGTGCGCAGCTACCTCGAGCGCTTCCTCTTCGACACGTGGCAGCAGCGACAGCCCGTGGGCTCGCTCTCCGGAGGCGAGCGCGCGCGGGCGCTCGTGGCGCGCATGCTGCTCACGCCCGCGAGCCTGCTCGTGCTCGACGAGCCCACGAACGATCTCGACGTGGCCACGCTCGGCTCGCTCGAGGAGATGCTCGTGGAGCTCGACGGAACCGCGCTCGTCGTGACGCACGATCGGTGGTTCCTCGATCGCGTGGCCACGGCGATCCTCGCCTTCGAGGGCGACGGTCGCGTCGTGCGCTACGGCGGCAACTACTCGACGTATCGCAAGCTCAAGGCGGAGGCCGAGCAGCGCGCCAAGGACGAGCGCGAGGCCGCGATGACCAAGGCCAGCAAGCCCGCGAGCACGACGGCGAGCGCGCCGAGCAAGCCGGCCGCCGACCCGAAGAAGAAGGGCCTCACGTACGGCGAGCGGATCGAGCTCGAGTCGATCATGGACAGGATCGAGGCGGCCGAGGCGCGCGTCGCCGAGACCGAGGCGGCGCTCGCGGATCCGGAGCTGTTCGCCAAGCGGGGGCACGAGGTGCCACAGCGCACCAAGGACGCCGACGAGGCCAAGCGCGCGCTCGAGACGATCATGGCGCGCTGGGAAGAGCTCGAGAGCAAGAAGGGCTGAGGGTGCCGCACGTCGTCGCGATCACCCGAGCCCCGGAGCAGCTCCTTCCGGGCTCGTATCGAGACACAGGGACGCGCGTGGCGGCGCCCATCGACGCGTGGCTCGGGCCGGTGGCGCGTGTCCTCGGCCTCACGGCCTACGACCTGCGCCTGCGCGTGGCGGGGCCCTTGCCGTGGGTCGTCGCACGCGCCGCCGACGAGGACGCGGCGCGGACGATCCGCGATGCGCTCCGCGACGCTGGCTGCGGCGCCACGCTGCTCGATCTCGCGAGCGCGCGCGTGCGGAGCTCGCTCGTGGCGCGCGTGATGGCGCGCGACGAGGGCGTGCGCCTCGAGCCCGAGGGCCTCGTGGTGCCCTACGACACGCTCACGCTGGTGGTGCGCGCCACGCTCGAGGAGGAGATCGGACGCGAGGTCACGCGCTTCGGGCCCAACGATCTCCAGGGGATCACGCGCCACACGAGCGAGCGCGCCCGGGCGCACGCCCTCTATCTCTGTGTGCGAGGCGAGCCCGCGATCCGCCTCGTGGAAGGGCGCCTCGCGTTCCCCGAAGAGGAAGGCGCGACGGTCCGAGCGCGCTTCGACGCGTTCGTCGCGCACGCACGCTCACGCGCGAGCCGAGCGCGCTTTCATCAGGCGTTCGTGGACGAGCCACGCAAGCGCACCACGCTCCGCGCCCTCACGCACGGCGAGACACAGCGGAGCACGCTCCAGGGCAACGTGGACGAGACCGACCTCGCGGTGGCCCTGCTCTCGCGCGCCCTGGCCGAAGGCCAGGCGAGCTGAAATCACCGGTTGATCACCGCGGATTGTTGGGTATCTCGCCCCCGCAATCACGAACGAGATTCTCTCATTGCATACGCAATCACAACATCCCAAACTGGCCTCTCGTGCGGGAGAAGCCTACACCAGGATCTGTCGATTCGAGACTGGGCGCCCGCTTGCGGGAGCTCCGCTGGGAGCGTCGTTGGACGCAACGAGAGCTGGCCCATCGGCTCGGCGTCTCACAACCACACCTCAGCCAGGTCGAGAACGGCGTCGCGTCGATGCGCGCCGAGACGCTGCTGCGCGCCCTGCACGCTTTCGGCGTGGGAATTGACAGTTTCGATGCGGCACCCGCCGAGACGGATGTCGTACAGAACGCGCTCGCCAGGCTTGGAGCCCACCATCTCGTCGATGACGGCGCCCCCGTTCCTCCCGAGCTCGGCAGACCCGTCGCCATCCTCGTGGATGTCCTCACAAGCCCCAGGTCGCCCCGCCACGTCGCAGCGCTGGCGCCTGTCGTCGTCGCGCACATCGATCGCGTTTCGCTCGATCAAGCGGCAGTCGAGCTGTCGCGACTTGGACGGGCGCGCCGCATCGGATGGTTCGCGGAGTCGCTCGTCGAGGCGCTCGGACGTTGTAGCCCGTCACCCCGCCAGGCGGACGAGCGTGCCTCGCGTCGGACGCGGCTCGCGGCCGAGTTGCTGCTCGACAGCCGCCTCGTCATCCCGCCTCCAGCCGAGCACCCAATCGATGCGTTCGATGGTGACCTCCGCAGCACCAAGTCGGTGGAGCGGGTGTTCTCGACCGCCTCGGTCATCGCGAAGCGCTGGCGGCTCGCCACCGCCCTGGACACGAGCGACTTCACCGAAGCGTTGGAGGCCGCCCGTGCGAGCCGCCGTTGAGGGCATGCTGCGCGAGCTCTCGCGAGACTGGAACGGGCCTCCCGTCACCCTGCGTCTCATCGGCTCGACGGCTTTGATGCTGCAATCCCGCGAGTTCAGTCGACGAACGACCGACAGTGACGTTCTGGAGACGAGCGATCTCGCGGGCCCCGTCCGCGCACAACTGCTGGCCCTCGCTGGCCCGGACACCCCTCTCGCGGCACGGTGGAGGATCCACCTACAGCTCGTCCCCCGAGGCCTTCCGTTCCTTCCTCACGCCCCCATGTGGCACGAGGTGCCGATCGTTGGTCTTGGAAGTCTGATTCGTGTCGAAGCGCTCGACATCGTCGACGTGCTCGTCAGCAAGCTGAAGCGCTTCAACGCGAAGGACCGTAGTGACATCGACGCCATGATCCACCGGATCACTCACGAATCGCTCCGCGACCGCTTCGCCGCGGCGCTCGACCGATTCTGCTTCGATGCCCGACAGGACGACTTGCCCAGCTACATCGCGAACCTGAACCAGGTCGAGCGCGACATGTTCGGTGTCGCGGAGTCGCAGTTCGAGCTGCCGGATTGGGTCGATGACGGCTCGTGAGTCGCGCGTCAGCCCTCCACGATCGTCCGGACCTCTTCGGCGATCGCGAGGCTCGCGGTGAGACCGGGGCTCTCGATGCCCGCGAGCACGACGAAGCGGGGCGCGCCGAGCGGAGCGCCGTCGCGGACGACGAAGTCGGCGGCGGGCTCGTCGGGGCCGTGCAGCTTGGGGCGCACGCCGGCCGCGAGCGGCACGAGGTGGTGCGGCTCGACGCCGGGGAGGAACGGGGCGATCGCGGCGGCGTACCGCGTGGCGCGCTCGATCGACGGATCGAGGGAGAAGTCGGGTGCGTCGATCCACTCCGCGTCGGGCCCCGCGAAGAGGAAGCCCTCGAGATCGCGCGTGAGGTGGATGCCGAGCGCGGTCGGTCCCTCGGCCTCGCGCGCCACGTGGGGCACCGGGTAGATCAAGCGGCCGACGGCCTTGCGGAAGCGCTCGTCGAGCGCGAGCCAGCTGCCCTTGCAGTAGCGCTGGACGAGGCCGTGCTGGGCCACGTCGATGCCGGCCATGCGCGCCACCCGCTCGGCGCCGAGACCGGCGGCCGAGATCACGTGATCGCACACGTAGCCGCCGCTCTCGTGGGCGCCGTCGTTCACGCGGATCTCCCAGCGATCTCGGCTCTCCGCGCGCGCGTCGCGCTCGATCGCCGTCACCTCCATGCCCACGACGATCTCGACACGCAGGGCCTCGGCCTCGCGCACGAGCGAGCGCACGAGCTCCTGCGTGCGCACGACCGTGGTGTCTTCCACGAGGAGCGCCGCGTGGCCGCGCACCGTGTCCTCGATCATCGCGAGCTCGATGCCATCGAGGAGGCGCGTGGGCCCCGCGCCGTTGGCCTCGGCGCGTGCATGCAGCTGCTCGAGCTGCGGCAGCTCGTGGGGCTCGCGCGCGACGATGAGCTTGCCGAGACGCTGGTGCGCGACGCCGAAGCGCTTGCACCGCGCGACGAGGAGCTCGCGGCCGCGCACGGCGAGGCGCTGCTTGAGCGATCCGGTCGGGTAGTAGAGGCCCGAGTGCACGACGCCGCTGTTGCGGCTCGAGTTCTCCTCCGCCACCCGCGGGTGCCGCTCGAGCACGGTGACGAAGTAACCCCGCCGGGCGAGCTCGACCGCGCACGCGAGGCCCACCACGCCCGCGCCGATCACGACGACGTCTGCCTCGCGCAACATCGCCTCGACTCTACGCCGGAACGACGAGGCCGTGCCGCGCCCTCCGACGCAGGGCTCCTCGATCTCTCCTTCGTCTCGCCACGATCGGCGGCGCATGATGGGCGCGATGATCGTCCTGCCCCTCACGCCCGCTCGAGTCGCGGTCCTCTCGCTCCTCGCGGTGGGCGCGTGCGCCGGCGCCGATCGCGCACCGGGCCACGGCCAGAGCGAGCGCGCCGCGACGCACGCCGCGCCGGCGCCGACCGCGCGCGACGGCATCACGATCGAGCGTGTGGCAGGCCCCGCATCGAGCCCACCGACGCCGAGCCCACCGACACCGAGCCCGGCGACGCGGGGCGGCGAGGGACGCGACGGCATGGTCACGCTCGTGCGCATCGATCTCGCGCGGTTTCGCCTGACGCTGCTCACCGAGGCAGAGAACGAAGGCGCGTGGCGCACGCTGCCCGAGTGGGCCGCGCGCGAGCACCTCGTCGCGGGGATCAACGCCGCGATGTTCGAGCCCGAGGGGCGCGCCTCGGGCCTGCTCGTGGACGACGGGGTCGAGCGTGCGCCCGACGATCCTCGCTTCGGCGGGGTGCTCGCGTTCGATCCGATCGATCCGAGCGCGCCGCCCTTCGTGATGGTGGGACGCGACTGCGAGGGCGTGGACCTCGCGTCGCTCCGCGCGCGCTATCGGAGCCTGGTCGCCAACTACCGCATGCTCGACTGCGACCGCGCACCGATCGCGTGGGTGGACGAGAGCGTGTACTCGTCGGCGGCGTTCGCACGCGATCGCGAGGGACGCTTCGTGCTGATCCACGCCGAGACGCCGTATCGCATGCGCGATCTGGCGCAGACGCTCGCCGACCCCGCGCTCGGCCTCACCGACGTGCACTACGTGGAGGGCGGCCCCAAGGCCTCGCTGTGGATCGACGACGGCACGGGCACGCCGCGCTCGCTCGTGGGCAGCCGCGTCGAGGACGACGGCCGCGTGGAGCGCGGACCGAGGCCCATCCCGAACGTGCTCGGCGTGATCGCGCGCTGATCCACCAGCACGCGGCTGCGCACGTCGCTGCGCACGCCGATCCGAGGGCGAGACGCGTGTGACGCGGGGGTGAACATCGCGCTTGGGACGTATCGTGGGGTCATGTACGGTCGCCCGATGGATCACGTGTTCCTCTCCGGGAACCAGCGCTCCGGAAAGACCCTCCTCCAGCTGATTCTCGCGAGCCACCCCGAGATCACGATCAGCCCGGGGACGAACATCATCGCGAAGGTGCTGTTCGAGATGCCGCGCAACCGGCCGCTGAGCGAGGACAACCTCCGCAAGATGCGCCAGGTCCTCCAGAAGGACCGGAAATTCAAGGCGTGGCGCATCGATCACCGCGCCTACCAGGCGCACGTCGCGAAGTACCAGAGCGTCACGACGGCCGAGGTCGTCGAGGACATCATGAAGTTCTTCCGCGACCAGACGAAGCCCAACGCGCGCTACCTCGGCAACAAGAAGGGCGGCTACTGCAAGGACGGCGACCTTGTGAAGCGCGTGTTCCCGCGCGCCAAGCTCGTGTTCATGCTGCGCGACGCGCGCGGCGCCGTGAGCTCGATGCTCGAGACGCAGCCCGAGCACGACCTCACCTCGGCGAGCCTCATGTGGTGGATGAAGGCGCGCCGCATCCGCGAGCTCAAGCAGGAATTCCCGAGCGACGTGTTCGTATGCCGCTACGAGGAGCTCGTGACGGATCCGGAGGCGATGGCGCGCTCCCTCTGCACCTTCCTCGGCCTCGAGTACGCGCCCGAGATGCTCGCGAAGTACCAGACGAACGACGCGATCCGGCACCGCACCGACACGACCCACCACGAGACCTACGAGGCGATCACCACGAGCATGATCGCCGAGTGGAAGGAGAAGCTCCGGCCCGAGCAGGTGGAGGCCATCGAAGGCCTGCTCGGCAGCGAGCTCGAGAAGAGCGGATACACGCCCGTGACCAAGCCCGCCACGGGCCTCAGCCTCGCGCGCTACCGCGCGATCCGCGCGCGCGAGTACCTCGAGTGGCGCACCGGCTGGGAGATGAAGCGCCTCAAGATGGGCTAGTTTCCCGAGGGTCTCGAGCCGACCCTCTTCACTGCGTGGCCGTCGCGCGCTGCTCGCTCCGTTCGCGCTGCGCCCCGCTTGCACGCGCGGACTCGCGCGCCTCTCGACCCAACACCTCCCATGCGCACCAACACCACCGCGGTCTTCATCGGCGGCGCGGGCCACTCGGGCTCGACGCTGCTCGGTCTCTGCCTCGGCTCGCACCCGCAGGTCTTCTACGGCGGCGAGGCGCGCAAGAGCATCTTCTTCGGCAACGAGAAGAAGCCGCTGCGCAAGCGCATGTGCAAGGTCTGCGGGCCGGAGTGCAAGGTGTGGAACCACCTCGTCGTGAACGACGAGATCGATCTCTACGAGGCGCTCTCCGTGCGCACGGGGCGACCCGTCACGGTGGACTCCACGAAGTCGCTCGAGTGGCTCGAGCAGCAGAGCGCGCTCGTGCACGCGCGCGGGGCCAAGACGGTGCTCTTGTTCCTGTCGCGGGACGGGCGCGCGGTGGTGAGCTCGGGCCTGCGCAAGTACCCCGAGGAGAGCGCGACCGAGCACGCGCAGAAGTGGCGCTCGCAGATGGAGGGCACGGCCGCCTTCGCGGCGCGCTTCCCCGGCACCGTGGAGCGCGTCCGCTACGAGGAGCTCGTCACGGCGCCCGAGGCCACGCTGCGCCGCCTGTGTGAGGTGATCGGCCTCGCGTTCGATCCGGTGATGCTCGATCCGTTCTCGAGCGAGCAGCACCCGCTCGGCGGCAACGCCGGCACGCAGTCGCTCCTCCAGAAGACGCAGACGAAGGCCGAGGGAGGCTCGGTGCCGATCTCGGGATCCAAGAAGGACTACTACAGCGCGCACCCCAAGACCTTCGTGCTCGACCTGCGCTGGAAGCGCGAGCTGCCCGCTCAGGCGCTCGCCGACTTCGAGGCCGTGGCGGGCGCGCTCAACGCGGCGTACGCGTGGGACGTCGCCGAGCCCACGCCGGAGGAGCGATCGTGAGCGAGGAGACCGACCACGGAACGGTCGAGAGCTTCGAGGGCGTCCCCCAGAAGCCCGGCTGGCGCCCGATCGAGCTCGTGTTCCGCACGATCGACGAGCGCACGAGCGAGCTCGCGCTGAAGCTCGCGATCGAGCACATCCAGCCCGTCCGCTACCACGTGATCCGCAACGTGCGGCCCTTCTCGCAGGCCGTGCAGCGGATGCTGCGGCTGCCGCACACTGCCTCGCACGTGGTCCACATGGACGCCGACTGCCTGATCCTCGAGGACATGAGGCCGTTCCTCGACCAGAACGACCTCCCCTACGTCGACTGCTACGTCAACGACCGCTTCCGCGGCCGCATCCACTGCGGCGTGCACATCACCTCGCTCGAGGTCGTGCACGCGATGCGCGACACGCCCGAGCCGATCGACGACATGCGCTACGTGCTCCGCCCCGAGAGCCGCCTGCGCAACCTCGCGCTCACGCGCCTCGGGCTCGAGAAGCAGCTCGCGAGCTTCCACATCCTCCACGATCACTTCCAGCGCTACACGGACATCTTCCACAAGTACGCGCTGCGCGAGCTCCGCAGCCGCGACGAGACGCACCAGAAGCGCCTCGAGACGGCGATGAAGAAGTGGGGAAAGAGCGTGGACGTGGACGTCGCGCGGCGCGCGGTGGCGCACGCGATCGAGCACGTGCCGCTCGATGCAGACCCGAAGGTCGTCGACGCCTACATCCGTAGGCTGCCGGAATTCGCGGAGACCGAGGTGCGAGCGATGGGGCTCGTGCAGTCGGGCACGCTCACGATGGACGAGGTGAGGAGAGCGATGGAACAGGATCCCGTGGGCCTGGGCGCCCCTGCGAAGAAGCCCAAGGTGTTCGGCCTCGGCCTGTCGCGCACCGGCACGCGCTCGCTCACCGCGGCGCTGCACCTCCTGGGCTGGGACACCGTGCACTACCCCGTCGATCGCGCGGCGCTCGAGGCGATGATGCGCGGCGACGTGAGGTTCCCGCACCTCGATCGCTACGACGGCATGACCGACATCACGGTGTCGCCGTACTTCGAGGATCTCGACAAGGCCTACCCGGGCTCGAAGTTCGTGCTCACCGTGCGCGACGAAGAGGGGTGGCTGAAGTCGTGCGAGAACCACTGGGCGAGCCGGCCCGCGTTCCAGGAGGCGCCGCCGCCAGGCAAGGACGTGAGCCCCGAGGAGCACCTCACGCACATGGAGATCCGCCGCTTCCTCCGCGCGGCCGTGTACGCGAGCTACGACTTCCACGCCGATCGCTTCCGCCGCGCGTACCGGAGGCACGTGGAGGGCGTGCTGGCGTACTTCAAGGATCGCCCCGACGATCTGCTCGTGCTCGCGATCGCGCAGGGCGAGGGCTTCGAGAAGCTCGCGCCGTTCCTCGGCGTCGCCGCGCCGAGCCAGCCCTTCCCCCACAAGGGCAAGCGCCTCAGCGAGCGCATGGCCGCGGAGGCGAAGGCCAAGAACGAGGCCACCGGGCACTACACCAAGCGCCTCGACGAAGGCGAGTGAGGCGCGACGCGCGACGCGCACGCGATCCCCTCGGACGCACCTTCTCTCCACGCTGATCTCGCGAGACCCACGTGACCGACACCCGCGACAAAGAGCCCAAGCGCGAGCCTGCGACCTCCGAAGGGGCCGCAGGAGCGACCGGCTCGGGGCCGGGCGACGGCGCGCCCTCGGCGGGTGCGGCGCCGTCGAGCACGCCGGCGTCGGCGAGCACGTCGGCCCGCGCGAGTTCTCGGGCACGCGCGAGCACGCGGAGGAGCCAGGGACTGCGCCGCGCGCCGAACACCGTGGGCGCAGGCAGCCCCACGCACGATCACGCCGAGGGCCTCGACGGCAACGCGCTCGAGAAGAGCTTC
>JAIBCE010000629.1 GCA_019694315.1 Sandaracinaceae bacterium | reverse complement strand
AGCGCGCGCTCGATCGTGCGGCGCAGCTCGCGGCCGAGGCGCGGCGCGAGCGTGTCGATCGGATCGTGCTCGCCCTTGCTCACGGCGGTGAGGTAGGCGAACTCGCTGTCGGTCGGGTAGGGCTCGCGGCCTGCGACGAGCTCCACCAGGAGCACCGCGAGGCAGGTCACCTCGTGGGGCAGGCCGGGCGTGTCGCGGATCTGATCGACCGTGCTCCGATAGTGCGAGAGCCGCGTCCCGCCGCGGCGGCCGCGCTCGCCCTGATCGTGGGTCATCGCGAGCTTCGCGAGGCCCGGCGCGATCACGCGATCGCCGTCGTCGGTCTCCACCACGAGCGCGGGATCGAAGGGCCCGAGCACCTCCGGGTCGGCCTGGGCGCGGTGCGCCGCCACGAGCGAGGCGAGCTCGGCCACCACCGCGCACGCGCGCGCCGGCGCGAGGACACGCTCGCTCCGCGCACGCGCTGGCGCGAAGCGCACCACCAGCGCCTCGTAGCCGGCGGGCTCGCCCTTCTCGATCGCGTCGCCGATCACCGGCAGCGCCACGGGCGCGTCGAGGCTCGCCACGCGTCGGATCGTGCGCCGCACGGACTCGAGCCACTCGTCCGACGACTCGAAGCGGAGCACGGTGTCGTCACCGAGCTCGACCCACGCGGTGCCGCGCGGGCTCGACCACACACGCTTGCCCATCCCTCGTTGGTACGCGAGAGAGCGCGTCGCGATCAATGCTCGAGGCGCTTGGCGAGCACGATGCGCCCATCGAAGCTCTGCGCGCTCGGGGCGAGCTCGTGCGGATCGAGCGAGAGCAGCTCGAGCAGGCGCGCGTCGAGCTCGGCCGCGCGGAGCACCCGAAAGGCGTGGCGCGCGTAGAAGCCGAGCGTCCAGGGCACGAAGTCCACCGTGAGGAGCGTGAGGCGCGTGGCGCCGCGTCGGGCTGCCTCGGCGAGCACGGCTTCGAGCAGCTGCGAGCCCAGGCCTCGTCGCGCGCGCGCCGGCTCGACGCCGATCTCGTCGAGGTGGAGGTCTCTGCCGAACGCGCTCGCGAGCGCGAAGCCCACGATCGGCCCTGAATCGTGGGCGATCGGCGACTCGGTGGCCACCCAGAGCAGGCCCTGCGCGAGCCCGCGCGCGAGCTCGTCCGGCGGCGTGGCGAGCGCGTCGAGGTGCTCGGCCAGGCCGTAGGGCGCGTAGATCGTGTTCGCGCTCCGCTGCACCCGCGCGACCTCGTGGAGGTCGGCGGCCGTGGCGAGGCGGACACGGTCCGAGCTCACTCCGCGGGCTCGATCGCGCGCGCCGAGAGCAGGAGCTCGCCCGGCTTGGGCTGCGGGCCCTTGTCGCGCGTGGCCTGCACGGTGGGATCGCTCGAGGCGTACGGCGGCATGGGCTTGAGGCCCGCGTCGCTGAGCAGCCTCTGATCCTCGAGCACGTCGGGGTTGCCCGTGGTGAGGAGCTTCTCGCCGTAGAAGATGGAGTTCGCGCCCGCCATGAAGCAGAGCACCTGCGCCTCGCGGCTCAGATCCGTGCGGCCCGCCGAGAGGCGCACCATGGAGCGCGGCATGAGGACGCGCGCGATCGCGCACATGCGCGCGAGCTCGAGCGGATCGATGCGCGGCATGCCCGCGAGCGGCGTGCCCTCGACCGGCACGAGCGCGTTGATGGGCACCGAGCCCGGGTGCGGATCGAGGTTCGCGAGCGTGCGCAGCATCTCGCAGCGATCGTCGATGCTCTCGCCCATGCCGATGATGCCGCCGCAGCACACGCTGATGCCGGCCTTCACCACGCGGGCCACGGTCTGGAGGCGATCGTCGAAGCGACGCGTGGAGATGATCTCGCCGTAGTGATCGGGCGAGGTGTCGATGTTGTGGTTGTAGGCGGTGAGGCCGGCCTCCGCGAGGCGCCGCGCCTGATCGTCGGTGAGCATGCCGAGCGTCGCGCAGGCCTCGAGGCCGAGGCCTCGCACGCCGCGCACCATGTCGAGCACCGTGTCGAAGGCGGGGCCGTCCTTGGCGTCGCGCCACGCCGCGCCCATGCAGAAGCGCGTCGAGCCCGTGGCCCGCGCCTGCCGCGCCTTGGAGAGCACCTCGTCCACCGTGAGCATCTTCTCTGGGTGCACCTCGGTCTCGTACTTCGAGCTCTGCGGGCAGTACGCGCAGTCCTCCTGGCAGCCGCCGGTCTTGACGGAGAGGAGCGTGCAGAGCTGCACCGAGTCCGGCGCGTGGTTCGCGCGGTGCACGGTCTGGGCGCGCAGCAAGAGGTCGGTGAGCGGAAGCGCGTGGAGCGCCTTCACCTCGTCGAGGGTCCAGTCGTGGCGGAGCGTGTCGGGCGAGCTCATGGGGGCACGGGGTTACCGCGACGGCGCGCGCTGCGCCAAGCTCCTCGTGTGTGGGCAGGCGGCGCCGCGTACGATGAGGATGTGCGTCGTCGCTCGCTCACCGTCGGACCGTGCGTCGACTCGCGCACCGCGTGGATCGCGCCGCTCGTCTTCGTAGGTCTCCTCCACGCGGGCTGCGAGCCTGCGGGCTGCGTGGAT
>JAIBCE010000628.1 GCA_019694315.1 Sandaracinaceae bacterium | reverse complement strand
CGACGCGATGGTGGCGCTCGCGCGCGAGGACGATGCCCTCGCGGCGCTCGAGGGCGAGCTCGCCGCGCGTCGCCCCGTCGCCGCGCTCGATCGCGGCGTCGTCCTCGAGGAGCTCGGGCGCGAGGACGAGGCCCTGGCGGTCCTCGAGCAGGTGCTCGGCCGCTCGCCTCGCGACGCCGAGACCCGACAGCGCGTGGTGCGCCTGCTCGCGCGCAACGGTCGCATCGCCGAGGCGCTCGAGCACCAGCGCGCCCTCGCGCGGCTCTTTCCCGATCGCATCGCGCTCACCCTCGAGCTGGCGAGCGCGCTCCGCGACCAGGGGCGGCCCGACGAGGCCCTCGCCGAGCTCGATCACGCCCGCGTCCGCGCGCGTCGTGACCGCACCGCGCTCTTTCTCCTCGTCGATGCCTACGCGCGCCTCGGCGCGCGGGATCGCGTGCTCGCCACGCTCGAGGCGATCGTGCGCGCCGATCCTCGCGATCCGCGTGCGCTCGTCGCGCTCGCCAACGAGCTGCTCGAGTCGCGCGATCCGGCGGATCGCGATCGCGCCCTCGCGCTCGTCGAGCGCGTGGCGACGACGAACGACGTGGCGGGGCACGTGGAGGCCGCGCGCTCTCTCTCGAACCTCCGCGCCTTCGATCGCGCCTTCGAGCACCTCGAGGCGGCGGCTCGGCTGGCGCCCGACGCGCCGGAAGTGCTCGATGCGCAAGCGGATCTGTTCGAGCGCGCAGGGCGCACCGAGGACGCGGAGCGCGCCCTCGTCCGGCGCGTGGCCCTGGCCGGCGCGAGCGACGATCCCCAGGTGCGCGAGGCAGGTCTCGACGCCGAGTCGCGCCTCGTCGCGAGCTGGGATCGACACCACGCGCTCGCGCAGCACCGCGCCGAGCTCGAGGCGCGCTTCGCCCAGGGCGACGCCAGCGCCGGTCGCATGCTCGCGGATCTGCAGCGTCGGAGCGGACACCCGGACGAGGCCTTCACGACCTTGAGCGCGCTCTCGCAGGCCCACCCCGAGGACGCGCGTCTGGTCGCGGCGCTCGCGCGACTCGAGCACGAGCGCGGCGACTACGACGCCGAGGTGCGCGCGCTCCAGCGCCTCGCGGCGCTCGAGCCGGCACGCGCGGGCTGGCACCTCAGCCGACTCGTCGAGCTGGCGCTCGCCACCTACCACGACGAGGACGCGATCCGCTTCGCGGACGAAGCCTCGCGCCGCTCCATCGGGGACGCGGAGCTCTTCGTGCGCCTCGGTCGGCTGCACGCCCGGAGGCGCGACCCGGAGCGCGCGGCGGAGGCCTACACCCACGCGCTCGAGATCGATCCCGACGCGCACGAGGCCGCGTGGGAGCTCGCGGGGATCGAGCGCGAGCGCGGGCATGCGCGGCGTGCGACGGAGCTCCTGCTCTCGATCCTCGAGCGGTCGCGCGACGACGATCTCCGCGAGCGGGCGGGGCGGGCCGTGCTCGAGGCCGCGCGCGCCGACGGATCGGAGGCGTCGCTCGAGCCGCGCCTGCTCGCGCTCGCGCTCGCGCACGGCGACGCGCCCGTGTTCCGTCACCTCGCCCTCGCGCTCTACGGCTCGCTCAGCGGCGCGGCGCGGGCGCGTGGCGACACGGCCGAGCTCGAGCGCTGGGTCTCGCGCGCGCTGCCGATCTTGCTGGCCGCGCTCCGCGACGCGGATGTGGGCACGCGCGCGAGCGCACGCCAGCTCCTCTTCGGCCATCCGGTGCGCGGGGCCGCGCCCGCCCTCCTGGCGCTCGCGCTCGACGACGCCGTGGAGGCCCCCGCGCGCATCGAGGCGCTCGCCGCCGCGCTGCGGGTGGTGGGCCCCGACGACGTCGATCAGCTGCTCGCGCTGCTCGACGGACCGAGCGAGACGCTCGCGATCTTCGCGCTGCACGGGCTCGTTCGCGTGCTGCCGCCGACCGCCCGGGGTCGCGCCGATCGCGCGCGCGTGCTCGCCGCCCACCTCCGTGGTCCAGGTCGCCTCTCGGATCACGCCTGGGCGCTGACGATCCTCCTCGGCCCCGAGGCCGCGCGCATCGCTCCCCACCAGACGCCGAGCTCACCGACGGCGCCGTGGCTCGCCACGTGGTTCGCGGCCCAGGGCCACGGCGAGGCCGCGGCGCTCACCACGCCCCTCCGCGAGCTGCTCGCGCGACAGGCGGCCTCACGCGGCCGCGACGAGGCGCTCCTGGCCACGGCGGTGGAGCTGGCGGCGAGCGGCCCGATCGAGGACGCGCTCCTCGACGAGCTCGCGCATCGCGCGCTCGCGGGACGCGACGGCTACGCTCACCTCGCCGAGCGAGCGCTGAGGACCCGCGTCAGGCCTTCGCTCGACTGCGCGCCCGTCCTCGCGCGGAGCGACTCGCTCGAGAGCTGGCTGGGACGCGTGATCGCGGCTTGTCCGCGAGTCGATCGCCCCGAGGGCGATGTCGTCGCGGCGCTCGTCGGCGCGGTCGGCGCGCTGCGCGAGGCCGAGGTCGCGCGTGCGCTCGAGCTCGTCGCGTCGCAGGCCCAGAGCCCAGCGTGGGCG
>JAIBCE010000627.1 GCA_019694315.1 Sandaracinaceae bacterium | reverse complement strand
TCCGCGTGGCGCGCCCCGAGTCCGCGCACTCTCAGGCGCTCGCGGCCCTCGACGCCGCGTTCGCCCAGGCGCGCGCCGGCGCGGCGCTGGTCGTGGTGCCGATGCAACATGGTGCGTCGACCACCACGCCATCGCGGATCGCTCGCGTTCGTCCGGAGCGCCTGCCCCAGCCGGTCGACGCGGACGCGGTGCGCGAAGCCGCCGAGATCCTCGCCAACGCGCGCCGTCCGCTCTTCGTGCTCGGTGGCGGAGCGCGCCGACACGCCGAGGCCATGCGTCGCCTCGTCGATGCGATCGACGTGCCCTTCGTGACGACGCCGGGAGGCAAGGGCGTGGTGGGAGAGGAGCATCCGCGGAGCCTGCGTCACGGGGGCCTCGCGGCGAGCGCGTGGGCGCGCGCGTACACGAAGGACGGCGTCGATGGCTGCGTCGTGCTCGGCAGCGACCTCGACGACGCGTCGATCGGGCCCACGCGCTACGTCGCCCCCGACGGCAGGCTCGTGCACGTCGATCTCGATGCGCGCGTCTTCCATCGCAACCTCCCGACGACGCTCGGCGTGGTCGCGGATCTCGGCGACTTCGCCGACGCCCTCACCGAGCACTGGTCGACGCAGGGACTCTGGAACGGCTTCGCATCTCGCACGGTCCGACGCATGAAGAGCGCGACTCCGGCGTTCGAGCGCCCCTCGGTCGCGAGCCCCGAGGGCACGATCGCGCCGCACGACGCGATCCTCGAGCTCGAGGCGGCCGCGCCGGGCGCGCGCTTCTGCAGCGACATCGGCGAGCACATGCTCTTCGCGCTCCACTACCTCACGGCGCGCACGGCCGACGCGTTCCACATCCAGCTCTCGCTCGGGAGCATGGGCTCGGGCATCGCGACCGCGATCGGCCTCGCGCTCGGCGCGCCCGATCGCCGCGTGGTGTGCATCGCCGGCGATGGCTGCATGCAGATGATGGGCAGCGAGCTCCTCGTCGCGAAGAAGGAGCGCCTGCCGATCCTCTTCGCGGTGTTCAACGACGCTCGCTACAACATGGTCCACCACGGCATGAAGCAGCTCTACGGCCGCGCGCGCGCCTGGGACACGGGCACCACGGTGGACTTCGTGAAGTGGGCCGACTCCTTCGGGATCCCCGGGATGCGCATCGATCGCGCAGGGCTCGTCGATGGAGCTCTCGTGGACGCGTTGCTCGCGCACGGGGGCCCTGCGGTCCTCGATCTGCGCATCGATCGCGACGTGCGGCTCGCGGGCGCGGGGCGCGTGGAGTCGCTCCAGCAGATGAGCGCGCACGAGCTCACGGGCGGTGCGCGATGAGGGCCGCGATCCGCGGCCTCGGCGAGTGGCGCCCCGAGACGGTGCGCGTGAACGCGGACTGGCCCGCCGAGGTGGTGGCGTCGTGGGCTGCGCGTGCGCCCAAGCCCGGCACGGGGGCCGTCGACGACACGGCGCTCGTCGCGGCGCCGGAGCTGTCGGAGGCCGATCGCCTGAGCGCGCTCGGCTTCGCGAGGGACATGGAGGACCCGTTCCTCTTCGCGCAGGAGCGTCGCGTCGCGCGGCCGCACGAGACCTCGATCGACGCGTCGGTGCACGCGGGGCGCGCGGCGCTCGAGGACGCGGGCGTGTCGCCCGAGCAGCTCGACGTCGTCATGGTCTGGGACGCCGTGCCCGATCGCCCCGGCTGTCCGGCCGCCCCGAAGATCTGCGAGCGCCTCGGGGCGCTGCGCGCGCACGGCCTCGACATCCAGCAAGCGTGCGCCTCGGTGATCTCGTCGCTCGAGCTCGCCGCGGCGCTGATCGAGTCGGGGCGCGCGCGCCACGTGCTCCTCACGCAGACGCACGTCGGCTTTCGCCTGTGCGGCTTCGAGACACCGACGAGCGCGAACGTGGGTGATCTCGGCACCGCGATCGTGGTGGGCCCGAGCGAGCGCGCCGGCGTGCTCACCACCTCGATCGTGAGCGACGGCTCCTTCCAGGACGCGGTGCTCCTCGCGCGCGGCAAGGACGACGAGACCGACACGCCGTGGTTCGTGGCCGGCGGCCCCTTCGTGTTCGGCACCAAGGATCGCGTCCGCGCGCAGCAGATGATGAAGGACACCGTGAAGATGGGCGCGCTCACGATCCGCGAGGCGTGCGATCGCGCGGCGATCGCGCCGCGATCCCTCGACGTGATCGCGGCGCCGCATCCGCGCCGCTGGATCCCGGGCGCCATCGCCGAGACGCTCGGGCTGCGCGCCGATCGCGCGCCGCAGACCTACGAAGAGATCGCGCACGTGGGTGGCTGTGGCGCGGTCGCGAACCTGATCGAGGCGCGCCGTCGCGGCCTGCTCACCCCCGGCGCGCTCGTGGCGCTCTACGCGCAGGGACAGGGCATGACCCGCGGCGCGGCGCTCGTGCGCTGGGGCGTGGACTGAGTTGGCTGGAGGGTCCATGCGGACCCTCCCCCGCGAGGCGGGGCCCCCTCCCGCTCCACTCGCTGACGCTCGTGACTCCGCGCGGGGCCCCAGCCCCGCTTGGCGCCTCGCGCTGCGCTCGGC